>PYJE01000143.1 GCA_003635305.1 Candidatus Poribacteria bacterium
CTGTCTCATTATCACCGATGCCTTTATTTTTCAAAATAGCATCGCAGGCAAGCGTGCGTTAATCAGACAGCACGGTAAACTGAAGTGGGTATTTCCTTACCAAATCCGCGAAACCGATGAGACATTGGCGCACGAATATGCCGATGCGGAAGTTCTGGAAAAACGGCGAAACCAGTTGCCGCGGCCGCTAAGTTATTACGCCTCGCCAGACCGGACGGTGCGGCGTGATTCCGTCATGAACGACTGGCAGGAGATTCTCGGTATTAACTACGCGCCGATTTTTGCGGATGCCTATCGGATGGTAGATGAGGCATTTAGTTATGATATCCAGATGTCGCGGCGTGTCCTAAAACAGCTGTGGAAAACCGCCTATGAGATTTGCGAATCCCACCTCCCGCAAATCCATGAACTCGCAGGCGAAATCTTCCAGCGGCTCATCGTCGACCGGAAATACGTGAAAAGCAACTACACGATGCCCGAAAGTGCCGCCCTACTGTCCGCGCTAGTTTGCCCCGACATCAAGTGTGATAATCTTCGCGATTTACCGAAAGTCGCCGACTTTGCCTGTGGCACAGGCTCTCTGCTGAATGGTGTCTATAAACAGATTCAGCGGTTATACGAGCAGAAAACAGGGAACAATTCCCGCCGTATCCATCGCGCGATGATGGAGCAGAAATTGGGGGGAATTGATATTTACCCGCATGCGACGCACCTCACGTTCATGACGATGGCGAGTGCGCATGCCGATATCCCCATCGGCGAAACCCGCGTTCTCACTGCGCAATGTGGGCAAACAGCTGACGGCACCTATGCAACGGGCTCATTAGAATTACTGGATGAGACAGTGCTGTTCGATATCTTTGAAATCGAAGCCGAGCAGGTTGGCGGGTTTGACATCACGCCGACGAAGTTGAATCCCTCTTTCCCGAACGATGAGATGGACATCGTTATTATCAATCCGCCGTTTGCGAGATCTGCCGATCAGGGTAGGAAAACTGCATTTCAGAGTTATCATCGGTCGGTTGAGGAAAAAAAACGGCTACAAGCCGAAATGGCGAAAAAACCGACTAGGGTTTATGACGGGAATGCCGGCTTAGGTTCTGCCTTCATCGATGTCGCAGACCGAAAATTGAAAGTCGGAGGAAAACTCGGCTACATACTTCCCTTAAAGATGTTAACTGGTGGCAGTTGGAAGAAGATACGCCAAATGCTGGCGACAGAATACCATGATGTCATCGTAATAACCCTTTCGGGTAATGATACAGCATTTTCACACGACACGTCCATCGGTGAATGCATGGTAGCTGCAACGAAAGGGGTGGGTGAAAACACGGGACGAGCGCGGTTTGTCTGTCTAACCGAGCGTCCCGATAGTCTCCTCGCCGCACAAACTTTGGCAGGACACATTCGGGGTATGAAGACTACGCGCCGTTTAGAAGATACACCACATGGCGGTGACGATATCTTCATCGGCGATACCCATGTAGGTGTGGTGCTGGATGCTCCCATCGCCGAACAAGAATGGGTAGTTTCTCGTGTGAGTTCTATCTCTATCCTACAAACAGCGTATCACCTGAGTCAAGGGATATTGGAGCTTCCGCCTCTGGATAGAATCCCGATTCCCATGACTACAATTGGTGAAATCGGTAAAGTGGGATACGACAATAAAACGCTTATCGGGAAGGATATCGGCATTTTTGATATGCAACCCTACCGCACTTTGCAACAAGACGGTTACGATGCCTTGTGGAAAGTAGCAGCAGCGGTTCAACGCTCGATGGTTGCAAAGCCTGACTACAAAGCCAAAATCCGCGTTTCAAAAGAGAGGGATGCGTTGAAGATTCTGAAACGGAATAGTCGCACCCATTTTCATATCAATTTAGGTTTTGCAGCGAATTCTATTATTGCCTCATGGACTGAAAAACCATCCATCGGTGTTTGTTCTATGCCGAATGTCAATCTCGCGGAACCCAAACAGGAAGCCGCATGGACACTCTGGTCAAATTCTACACTGGGATTGTTGTGTTACTGGATGAACGCTAGTAAACAACAGCCTGGAAGAGGCCGACATGGCATCGGGCGTGTCCCATTCATCTCAACTCTCGATGTTCGGCAATTATCCGATGCCCAATTGAAGGCAGCAGAGGATATCTTCGCCGACTTAAAGGAAGTGCGGATGCTTCCCTACAACGAGTGCGCACACGATGCATGGCGGCATATCCTCGATGCGCGCCTGCTTGCGGAGGTTCTCGGTATAACCGACAAGGAAACGCACATCGCGATGCAGGAACTGCGTGAGAAACTGTGTGCAGAGCCGAGTATCGCGGGAACGAAACTGAAGAAGAACTTCTGCAACTTGGAGAAGGAGCGGAAGAAGTTTAATCTCGGCGGGAGTAAAGAAGCTGATGCAAAAGCATTACAGCGTGAACGGCGCACGTTAGAGACGCAGGGTATCTATTACCCGAAATTGTAAACCGATAGCGAATCTATCCCCGTCTGCAGGCCCGCGCCTATCACTTAATCCTGCAAATCTTGTCTTATCTTGAAAATCCTGCTTGCAAATCCAGAAAATCCTGCTTAAAAAAACTTGCTTAAACTATAAAAGGTATGGTATCATATTTTATCATAAAACCTCAGAAGAAGGAGAAAGCAAAATGCGCGTATTGCGAATAACGTTGGCGATTCTCATCGCCTTTTGGCTCATCGCACCGCACACCCATGCAAACATTGACAGCAAAAATATCATGGGAATGTGGCTTTTTGACGAAGGCAAAGGCGACATCGCCACGGATACCTCTGAACAGGGTAACGACGGCGAGATTCATGGTGCAAAATGGGTTGACGGCAAATTCGGAAAGGCTCTCGAATTTGATGGCGTTGACAACTGGGTAGAGGTGCCGCATTCACCCACCGTCGGGTTTAAAGCCGGAACCTCTTTCACGATTACACTCCATTTCAAGGGCAGCAAAGTCGGCGGCTCACTCGTCGGAAAAAACTACGAGGACACCTCGCAGGCAATCCCTTGGTATCTACTCTGGGACGATGGTTCCCGGAACAAAGTAACCCTCTACCTCCGCGATAGTGCCTCCACCAGTTTCCGAGCAGACGGCACCACCTTTGTCGGCGACGACAAGTGGCACTTCATCGTCGGCAGAGCCGATGCAAGCACCGGCATGGCATCGCTATGGGTAGACGGCAAAATGGAGGGCGAAATCAAATTCAACGAGAAAGATGGATACGGCACATCCGAAGGTGTCCTACACATCGCGCGGCACTACGATAGGTATACCACCGGCATCATCGACGATGTCGCGCTCTTCAACATCGCTCTCAGCGAAGAAGAGATGGAAGCGATTATGAACGAAGGTGTCCAAACCGCCGCCGCGGTCGAACCCGTTGATAAACTCACCACGACATGGAGCAGAATCAAACGGAGAACACAACGATGAAGCAGCTACAAATCGCCTTCGCGCTGTTCATACTGTTGTTCGCCGGCCTGAATTGCGGCACGACGACAAACCCCGTAAACGAAGACGACAGCGTGGATACAGCGGCGACAGAAGTCACTACTCAATTGACACCGGTTGCCGAAACGCCTGAACCGGCAGTTGAAGCAGCGGAACCGCTTGTGGAAGAACCCGCACAGCCGCCGGAAGAAAAGGTGGTAGAACCGGTTGTCGAGAAGTTGGCCCCGGGTGAAGGGTTAAGTCTCGGCAGTCAAGCACCAGCCTTTGAATTGCCGGACGGCGATGGCAAATTGCACGCGCTCAACGCCTATCTCGGAGACCAAAAAGTTGTCTTAGTGTTTTATCGGGGTGGCTGGTGACCTTTTTGCAGAACGCAACTCGGCGAGTTGCAGAATAACTACGCAGCCATCAAAGCCGCCGGCGCGGAACTCATCGCTATCAGTTCCGATGGCGAAGCCGCAACCCGAAACACAGCGCAGAAACACGACATCAAATTCCCGCTTCTCGCTGACGCAGAACGCGCGGCTATCGCCGCCTACAACGTCATTGACCCGGGGAACAACCGCATCGCGCGCCCGGCAACCTATCTCTTGACACCAGATGGAAAAATCGGCTGGAAGTTCCTCGACATCCGACTTGGAGGACGGGTGCCCCCTGCGAAGATCATCGAAGAATTAGGCAAACTCTAAAGGACCGCATCCCGGCCCGATTGAAAAAGTCACCATTCCGATAAAGGTCCGTAAGGACCTTAATGTCTATAGATAGGAGAGCCCTCCTGCGTCTCGATGCATGGCAATCTCTCGTAGGCGCGGTTTCAAACCGCGCCTACGAACTATCACCCTCCTGCGGCTCGAGGCATGGCAATCGCTTCCCCCCGGGAGGCCTCTCCCCGGCCGGTAGGCGCGGTTTCCAACCGCGCAACCTCCCCCCGGCCGGTAGGCGCGGTTTACAACCGCGCAACCACCGGTGCACAAGCAAATCCTGCTTAATCTTGAAAATCCTGACAATCCTGCTTAATCTTGAAAATCTTGCAAATCCTGCTCGCAAATCCTGCTTGCCTTCGCGAGGTAAAAAAAATGACAAAATCCGATCCGATTATTGCAAACATTCTTGCTGACAGCGAAGAAATGACACGCCATCAGGATAATACACTCGACCGGCGGCAATTCTTAACGCAACTCGGCACTATCGGCGG
Source organism: Candidatus Poribacteria bacterium (assembly GCA_003635305.1). GTDB lineage: Bacteria > Poribacteria > WGA-4E > WGA-4E > WGA-3G > AGPOR5. The sequence continues at coordinate 4,663 of PYJE01000143.1, forward strand.
CGGCGTTGCACTCAGCACGCTCCCCACCTTCGCGCAAATTGGCGGACAGCAAATCGCGCCCGAACTCGGAGAAGCGGAACCGGCCACACCCGTAGTGGAAGCCATCGGCAAGCAGGTCTGGGACGGAAACCGCCTCAACGACGATGTTGTCAGCGAACTGCTCGATCAGGCGATGATGAAGCTCACCGAACGCGACTCCGCCAAAGAAGCATGGCGCGCCATCGCACTGCCAGACGACATCGTCGGCATCAAAATCAATCCCCTTGGCGGTCCCGAACTTAGCACGCACTCTATCATCGTCGATAAAATTATTGAGGGACTCTACGGCGCAGGAGTCCTCCAAAAACAGGTAATCATCTGGGACCGGTTTGAATCCCATCTCCTTAACGCAGGTTACCCTATCACCCCTATCACATCAACGCAAGGCGATGTCCGAATCCTCGCCTCCGATACAGAAGGCATCGGCTATGACGACGAAGTGTTCTACGAATCCGAAAAGGACAGCTTCTCCCGCCGCGAAAACGGCAGCACACGTTCCCGCTACTCCCGCATCGTCACACAGATGGTAGATGTGCTGATTAACGTGCCTGTCTTGAAACATCACGCAATAGCCGGCGTAAGCGGATGCCTCAAAAATCTCGCCTTCGGCAGCGTTGATAACACGCGCCGATTCCACGCAAAACCGATTCACTGCAACCCCGCCATCGGTGAAATCCTGCAACACAAAGTGCTGAAGGAGAAACTCATCCTGAACATCGTTGACGGACTCGCCGCCTCCTTCAACCACGGGCCTACATACCACGCCGACAGCACATGGCAATTCAATACCCTCTTCGTCAGCGCAGACCCGGTTATCCTCGACGTGTTAGTGCTGCAGACGGTAAACCAGAAACGCGAAGAAATGGAATTGAACTCGGTCTCCAAGTTAGCAAACTATATCAACACTGCCAGCAGTCTGGAACTTGGCACAAACACGCTGGACCAGGTCGATCTTCGTCAAGTGGAGGTTTAATCATGAAAACCAACGTAATTCTCATCGCGTCTCTGCTCTGCATCGCAGCGGTATTCGCCGGATGCACAGCCACCTTTACGCAAAA
>PYJE01000144.1 GCA_003635305.1 Candidatus Poribacteria bacterium
GTGATTTTCAATCAAGGGCTCGTCACTGCGCACGAACCCGCAACGGGTGAACTTTTCTGGAAGCAACCGTGGCCCCCAGGGCAGGCTGAGTGCGTCTCGCAACCGCTCCTGCTCCCGGGCGACAAACTTTTCGTCTCGACCGCGTATGGCATCGGCGGAAAGTTGTTCCAACTTGAACGTAACCAGGACGGGCAATTTAACGTTTCTCTTTTGTGGGAAACGATATATCTCAAGGCAAAATTCACTACCGTTCTCCATTACGGTGGATACCTGTATGGATTGGACAATGGAATTTTCGCCTGTCTCAATCTTACATATGGCAAACGGCAGTGGAAGCGTGGACGGTATGGACACGGGCAAGTTCTCCTCGTGGAGGATGTCATCTTGGTGCTAACCGAATCCGGCGATGTGGTGTTGATAGAACCGAACCCGGAGGCTCTCGTGGAGCTCACGCGTTTCACTGCCCTGGAAGGCAGAACATGGAACACACCGGCACTCGCGGCCCCCTATCTGCTCGTGCGGAACGGCCGGGAGGCGGCGTGCTACCAATTACCAATTGTCGGTGAGGAATGATGTCCACGTTCTGTGGGACAATTGAACTCAGCGAGGGGAATGCCCTCGTCTGTTTGACAGATTTGCCTCGTCTAACGCGTGAGGCGAATAACTAGAAAAAAAGGAATGAGAGATATTAACATGAGCAGACATGCAATCATCCGAACATGCGCTGACGCTTTCCGATGCGCGCTGCATCGCGCAACACATGATAGGGTGAGAGTTTGTTGGACCGCGCTCCTGGTAATCCTAATCGGGACAGCCTGTTTTCTTCCCATCGGCGTAGCGCATGCAGCCAATATAGACTCGCCGCTGGAAGCCAGCATCGAACGATTCATCAAAAGATATCGGAGAAGCCGCCAGTTAGCCTCAACGGAGCGGACGAGTTTCGTCGTCTACGACATCTCCCGGCAGAAAAAGTTAGTCTCCATTAACGAAGACCAGCCGCGGATGGCCGCCTCGCTCATCAAAAACTTCGTGATGCTCGCTTATTTCCACGAAGTCAAGCAGGGCCGGAAAGCGCATACGAATTACAATCGCGCCCAACTCCGAAAGATGATTCAGAAAAGTTCCAATCCGGCAACCAACTATTTTATCAGGTTGCTGGGCGGGCCGCGGCGCGTGCAGCGTATCTTGAAAGCGAATTACCGTTATTTTCAGCAGACGCGGATTGTGGAATACATTCCAGCAGGGGGACGCACATATCGCAACATGACTTCCGCGCATGACCTGAATCGGTTTTATGTGCAGTTGTGGCGCGGCAATCTCCCCTTCTCGGAGAAAATGAAGTGGTACCTCAAACTGCCGAACGGGGACTACATCTTCAAAAAGACGCGCATCCCTGCATCTGTCAAAGTCTACAACAAGACTGGCACAGTCTACGGTTTGGTAGCGGACAGCGGGGTCCTCGTCTTCCGCGATGCAAAAGGTAGGGCGCGGCCGTATGTCTTTACCGGCATGATTCAGGATAGGACGAAAACGAACCGGCGCAATCGCTATCAGTCTTTCGGGGCATGGGTGACGCGGCGCGCCAACATCCTCCGCCGGGTTTCCGAAAAAGCGTATGGCTACCTTGCCAATCATTAGGAATCTTTTATGAGACGCATCGTTGACATCGGCAGACGCATTGAATTGGTGCCGATCGATCCGCATTTCCACGACATCACCCTCGCGTTATACCTCCAACAACGCGAGGGTAAACCTGTCTTCCTCGTGCATACTTACAGCCGAGTGGAAGGCGCGCAGCGACGATTGCGAGCCATCGTGCAGGCGATGAAAACGCTTGGCGGGATGCAAGAAACACCGGATGGACGGCTCCGTTTTCACTGCGGTGCCGGACATGAGATGGCGTGCAGGCGCGTCTTTTTGGAGGCGTGTAAACTCCCGCATGTTGAGAACGGGAGGGCTCGCCTACCGGAAGTTGAATCTGAGAAGGCTCGGCTACAGCCGCGTCCTTTGCAGACGTTGGATAAGAAATCGCGGCTGACTATCACGGTGGATTCCGTTGGAGATGGTGTCTATCGCGTTTCGGCAGATGGCGAGGGACGCGGGGCGGCACGCCGGGTCTTCGCTATTGCCGGTGGGTTAATGAAATTGGGAGAGATGGAACGCGTCGGCGACAGCCGTGACACCGTCGCTTTTGCGTGTGGGTGTTCACACGATGCATTAGTGGGGTTGCTGTTGGTCCGCGCGCCGAACGTCCGCGTCGTCCTCCGAGAGGCAGAAATGGAGGCGACACGCGGTGTCCTCTCCGCGCCAAGTCAGCAGTTATGAGGTAACCGAAGATGCAAAAACCGATGACCGGGCGCGAACGCGTGCTCGCTGCACTCCGCAATGAACCGACTGACCGGACACCTGTCTGTAATCCGACATCCGTTGCTACGGTGGAGTTGATGGATTTGGTGGATGCGCCCTTTCCGCAGGCGAATCGCGATGCGGCATTGATGGCGCGCCTCGCCGCCACAAGCTATACCGAACTCGGATTTGATACCATCATGCCGGTCTTCTCCATTATCCAAGAATCAAGTGCCCTGGGTTGCAAAATCCAGTGGGAGCAGAAGGATAACTGGCCGACTGTGCGGATGCGCGAACCTATCTGGGAAGATGTAGACGACATCAAAATTCCTGACGATTTCTTAATGCATCCGGATACGCAGTGCGTGTTGGAGGCGATTAAGATTCTGAAGAAGGAATACGGCGATGAAGTCGCTGTGATTGGCAAGACGATGGGGCCCTGGTCTCTCGGATACCACTGCTTCGGCGTGGAGCCTTTCTTGTTGTTGTCTCTCGATGACCCGGGCAAGACGAAACTCGCCTTGGATCGGATGAAGGAAGCGACTGTGCAGTTCGGCATTGCCCAGATTGAGGCAGGCGCGGATGCGCTCACTCTCCCAGACCACGCCACTGGCGACTTAGTCAGCGGCGAGTATTACCACCGCTACCTCCGCGAGTTGCATATTGAATTTGTTGAACGGATTCCGATTCCGCTTATCCTGCACATCTGTGGGCGCACGGTGGATAGGATGGAATACATCGCGCAAACCGGGATGGCGGCTTTCCATTACGATTCCAAAAACGAACCGCAGGAATCGATGGATATTGTCAACAATCGGATTGCCCTCGTCGGCAATGTCAATAATCCCGAAACCTTGTTTGCAAAGGAGCCGGAAGACGTAAAAGCGGAAGTTGTGAAGAATTTGGAGGCAGGTGTGCCGCTCATCGGGCCGGAGTGCGCAATCCCGCTTCAAACGACGATTGAAAACCTGCAAGCCATTCCGACGGCAGTGCGGGAGTGGCATAGGGCACAGTGAGCCCCTTGTTTAGTAGGGCGAGGGCCTGTCCCTCGCCGTGTCATACGAAGAAAAACACAATAATAATGAAAAAATTAATCTGTTTTTTGCTGACGTTCATTTTCGCGTCAGGAATTTACGCTAACGTTACGCACCTCGATTTGAATGCCGATGGCATGATAGACATCCTCGATTTGGCGTTCGTTGCTGCGCGCTTTGGCGAAACCCCTGCTGTTGATGAGATGCCCAACCCAGATCTGAATGGTGATGGCACCGTCAATATCCTCGATCTGGTGTTAGTCGCGAACTATTTCGGTGAGCCGTCTGGCATCCCGTTTGAAGTCACCGATGCGACGTTTGACAGCGTCGTCTTGGGTTCTGAGCGTCCCATCGTCGTTGAATTCAAGTCGGAGTTTTGCATATTCTGCCAATTGATGAAGCCGATTGTCGCCGAAGTCGCGGCGGAGTATAGCGAGACGTTCACCGTCGTCAAACTGGATGTCAACACCCAGCCTGAGAAAGCTGCAGAATATGAGAATTGGGCAACGCCTACCTACATCGTTTTCCAAAACGGGGAGGTTGCGGGCAGTTTCGTCGGCGCAATGGCGAAAGGGAAATTGGTTGCGGAGATTCTCGCATTGATAAGCGATGAGGGAGATTGAGGCGGATGTCCCGATTGTCTGTTTTCCTTTCTGCATCAGTCCGGTAGGCGCGCTTTGTAAGCGCGAGTGTCAGGGCGGATTTCTATATCCGCCCGTTTTTTTTACGTTCCACTTCGATGATAAAATCCCCACTCCAGTAATAGCATCGCGAACGCCAAAACCGCCGGCCATCGCCAGACTTCTTGCGTGACAGGTTGCAAAGGCGCGTCTGACGTTATCTGTTCCGTTTCTGCCGGTGCGCTTGATGATGCTGAAAGTGCAGACTCCGCCGCGTCAAGTAGATTCACCGTGAAGCGTTCGACCGGTGTCTCGTCCACAAAAACGGTGTAAACGCCTGTCAGTTCCGTTTGCTTAAACACTGCGTCCGTGATTTCTACCAGGGTCTGGTTTGGTTTCTGCACATGAACGCGCGCCGTTAGCGGAAAAGCAAGCTGCAAGCTCTCACCCGTGCGGAAGGCGTGCCGAGTCGCGTGAGTCAACCGTTCTGAAAGCGGCTGAATGGGTGCCGCCCCTGATTCAAACCATGCCAAACTTTGATAGATAAACAGCGGTGCGGCGGGGATAGTGAGCGCGAAGGCGGAGAGTTCTGGCGTGAATGCATCGAACTCAAAGACAAGCATTTGCCTATCCGCCTCAGTGCCAACCCATATCAGCGAGCCCTTCTCCGTTTCCACCAGTGAATGTCCCCAGATAGGCAATTCCCTGCGCGATGCTTCACGCACTTGCAGTCCCATCAGCGACACGCCTTGCATGAGCGGATGCGTTTTGTCCTCTGAAATGACGCGCGCGGCGGCGTTATCCGTTTCAACCGCCTCGCCAAACGGCAATTGTTCGCGAGGGTTCAGAAAGATAACGTTCCCTGTCGGAACGTTTTCAGGTGAACCCCGGTCGAAAATGGTGACATCAGTGCCGCCGCTGCCGTGATAGGCATCCGTAGCGACTTGTAGCATCTCCACATGCGCGCCGTGCGTTTTCAAGAGATGTGTCAACAGCGGAATCTCTCTATCGCTGACGAGCAGTATGCGGAGTGGTGGGCGCGGCAGGAGAAGCGCGGACGCGGTATTATCCAGCGGAAAATCGTCTTCTACCTCAAGCCGCACGCGGATAACCTGTCCCTCCAAACCGCTTGCATCGCCGGAAAATAGCACGGATTGCGTTCCGCCTGCAGGGATAGAGACAAGTTTGTCATCAAAAGGTTTTTCGTTGTTCGCGAGGCGTTCGGTAAGGGTTTCCTGTTCAAAGAACCTCTCCCTGCTGTCGGCGATGCCTACGTTCTGGGGGTTAATGTTTAAAGGAAACGCTAATGCTAGCGAAACGGTAATCTCGCTGTCGGTATCGGTGAAATTCTGAATTGTTGCGAGGACGGTATAGAGTTTGCCGCGAGGGGTTTCAGCCATTTCCATGCTGAACTGCACGATGCCGATGTTCTCTGCCGCGCCGCCGACACCGATTGTATGGAGTGGCAAGGAGATGTCGGGCAGGGTGTCAAAATTATCGCTGATAAAGAAGACTTTGTCTCGTGGTGAATCTGCGTAGTGTGCGGCGGCATCGAAGACAGAACGCAAATTCCCGACAGCGGCGGTAGGCGCGATGGTTTCTACGGCGCGGCGCAGTTGCGCTGTATCGGTGGTGAACGCCTGTTGGATATGCGTTTCGGCGGCGTGCGTGACGAGCACCATCATGCCGCCGCTTGCGGACACCTGCTGGATGAGTTCCAGAGCCGCTTGCTTTGCCAATTCGAGTCGGTATTCTCCCATCTCGTTTGATTGCATGCTGGCAGAATTGTCAACGATGAGAATCGCTTTTCCGTGCATGAACCCGGCGCGGCGCACGGCAGGGCGCGCCACGCTCAGCGTCAGTAGCACCAAAAATAGCACCTGTAGCAGCGGCAGCAAGATGTGCCGGAGGCGTTGGAAGGGGACGTTGGCTTGCCTATCCTCCGCGGTGGCGCGCCATAGCAGAATGCTTGAGACGAGGTAGACACGGCGACGGAGTTTCAGGAAATGGAGTGCTACCACGATAGGCATCGTGCCGAGCAGATAGAACGCGGCGGGGTTCAGGAATTCCATGTCGCCCCCTATGCAGACTCGTTTTCCTCTTTTTCGTTGAGGTTCTGCATCACCTCATCGGCGAACTGCTTGCCTACCGTCCCATAGTCTTGCAGACGTTCGCATGCCTCGCGCACTTTATCGTGCCGGTCCAACTCCAAATAGATGTCCGCCAGATTTTTGTGCATTTCCCGAAACACACCGGGCCAATTCCGTTCGCCTTCCTTGTCAATGATACGGGTGGCGTTTTCAATGGCGGTGTTGACAACTGCATCCAATTCCGCCTTGTCTTCGCTGGATATAGAAGCGTTTTCTTCCTTGCGCTTCTGATTATATGCCTTCAATTCGCTGAGTGCCTTGTCGCATTCGTTGTATGTCTTTTCAATGCTCAAGGCCCCTTCAAAAATTTTCGTGAGAAATCCGAATTTCATAAAATTCTCCTTATCGGTGGCCTGTAGGGCGAGCCCGCTTGTCGGTATTCGGGACAAGGATGTCCCTCCTACGGTATCGGGACAGGGATGTCCCGCCTACCGAGATTATCCGATGAGCTCGCCTTGACATGACACAGTATCCGCCTTAAAAACGGGATTTCAGAGAGCCCCACGTGACGGCCAACTTATCGCGCGCCTTGACAGCGAGCACTCCTGGCACGCTCAGTTCCATCGAGGCACGCACTTCGTCTGCCGTTAACGCTTTGGCGTAGATGACAACCTCGTCAATAATAGCGTCTTCCACCTTGTGAAGGTTTGGGTTTTCACCTGCACCGATGTAAATCGCCGCCTCTTTGAACTTGGGCCATTTGAAGTTCTCCGGTTGCGCCCCGATAAACTCGCCGTTGACATAGATTTTCCCATCTTTGCCATCGGCGACTAAGACGTAGTGGTACCACTCGTCCTTTTCAAATTGGAAGTTAGCTAACTGTTTATCGGCGTGGTGCCCGGCATCCCAGAACGGATTGAAACCCGGGTTCACCATTGTGCGGAATTCGCAACAGCCGCCGGCTGCGGCTTCAATGGAGATGATACCGTCGTAAGAGGCGTGCTCGTTGAGATAGAACCATGCCTCCATCGTAATTTCGCCCTTCTCGCCGATTGGCACGATAAAATCGTTCGCCTCCATTTGGACGATGCCGCCGTTTAGATGGACTGCCTTCTTGAATTGCCCATCAACTAGCGAACCTTTCCCGACGAGTTCTGCATCGTTACCGTTGCCGGAACCGTCCTCGAAAGTGTTCCCACTCAGTTTATCAAAAGAGTAATAGACGAGGATGTCGCCTTCTTCTACGGCGGATGCGAGGCTGACGGCGAAGATACACACCGCCGCGAGCCCGAACAACATAAGATGTCTGCGCATATTTGATGCCTCCTTCAGTTTGTTAATACTATTTTAGCACATCTGAAGAATAGTGTCAACAAAATTGCATCATTTTCCAAAAACTGCTATCATCTCCGTATGAGTTTTTTTGAAGCACTTCTCCTCGGCATTTTACAAGGGTTAACCGAATTTTTGCCCGTGAGCAGTTCCGGACATCTCGTCCTCGCGCAGGCGTTTCTCGGCTTGAAGGAGCCCCTCGTCTTCTTTGACGTGATGCTCCACGTCGGCACGCTCGCCGCTGTTCTCGTCGTCTATCGTGGCGCGATTGGTAACTTAATCAGCGGCGGTGTCTCCGCCATTGCGAGACGGAACGTGTCGCCTGAACTAAAGTTCATTTGGCTAATCCTGCTCGGTTCTATTCCGACCGGGGTTATTGCCGTGCTATTTAAGGACACGCTGGAAGCCGCTTTTGATAAGGTGTGGCTGGTGAGTGTGATGCTAATCGTCACGGGAGGGATTCTTCAACTGCCTCGGCTGCGGCGCGAGGGCGCGTTTCCAAAGCGCGCCTCCGGGAACAACGGCGGCACGTCGGACGCAGCGGATACAGGAATGCGATGGTGGCACGCGCCGCTCATCGGCATTGCGCAAGGCTGCGCGATTACGCCCGGCATCTCACGTTCAGGCACGACTATCTCAGTAGCACTTTTATGCGGCATCTCAGCGAAGACAGCGGCGGAATATTCCTTCCTGCTCTCTATTCCTGCCATCCTCGGCGCGGTGGTGCTTAAAATGCGCGATGTCGTTGATACCGCAATCCCTATCCACATCATCGCTGGCGGAATGCTGGCATCGTTCGTTGTCGGTTATGTTGCCTTGCGGTTGCTGTTAGTCATGCTGAACCGCGGCAAATTCTCAGTGTTTTCATATTACTGCGTCGCTTTAGGGCTCGCATCGCTTTTCTGTTATTCGCATGGCGTTCGGATAGGTTGGTTGGTGCTGTGACATCTTTTTGTTGTTCGCAAGGCGTTCGGCGAATATTCCTGGTGCGAGGACGTATCTCCTCGTCATCCGAAAACGACGTTGTCGTTTTCTTGATTTTTGGAAAAAGTAGATATCGGCAACGCCGATATCGGGTTACGCAGAGGGATGTTCAACTACGAATAACCTATCCGAACGCTTTGCGCCAGGACAAAAAGTTGATGTCTACTTTTCTGTGTCTTTGCGTAAGGGGACGTACCCGACGTTGTAGTTTTCTATATAATCTATCTTCTAGTAGGAGAGCCCTCCCTGTCTTGATACGCTTTTGTTGCCCGAATCCAGTATGTTCCTATGCACCCAAGCGTCTTTTTCGTGCAAAACCGTATCTCTGGCACCATGCCGACACTCTCAAGAATCTCGCATATCTTTTTATCGTTTTGTAGCGTGTTCCGAATCCATTTTCTTCCTGTGATGCGATAAATCAGCGTGGCGAGATACATGATGAGCGGTTTCGATTTCAAGCGTTTCAGGTGTCCGAGCGGAAACCCTATGCCGTGTCCAGAGATAGCGAGGGTGCCCCCCGGTTTCAAGACGCGCGCGAGTGCTGTCAACGCCGCTGTATCATCTGGGACATGCGGCATCACGAGGAAACAGGTAACGAGCTCAAACGTTTCGTCTGCGAATGGCAAATGCGGCAGCGCGGCTTGGAGCAACGAAAACCCCTTTTCCTGACAGTGTGCCAAGAAAACCGCATCCACATCAACGCCGACGAGGCGTTCGGGGGCATGGGTTGCGAGGACAGTCAGTAGGTTGCCCGCGCCGCATCCGACATCAAGGACTTTTTTGCCTTTTGCGTGAAGGTTCAGCGCGTTGAGCTGTTGGCGCGTTGTCCCTCGCGCTAATTCGCGCTGCGCATTTTGGATGTAGGCACGGTGCCATTTTGTCACATTCTTCTCCCATCGGATGGTTTTGCGGCGATGGATATGAGCACAGCGGAGTGCAGTCTATTTTTTACAAATAAATAGAACTGACGCGGCCCGAGCCCTGTCGGCGCGGTTTGCAACCGTGCAGGTGTTGTTGCGCGCTTGGAACGCACGCCTACCGGAAAGGACAGCCTTTGAATATTGTTGACTCATACCAAAAGCACCCGAGAACAGGAAAAGTTCAGGTGCTCTTGCGCTATAGAAACAAGGCAACTCACTTGAGGTTAAAATATTTGTGAAATGTAGTATATCGCTTTTTTGGAGAATTGTCAAATCTGCTGAGAAGGGCGAGCAGAGACATTCAGTTTGGGGCCCCTCCCTGTTTGAGATTACCCGAGCTTGAATGACAGAAATGGGACAACTAAATGGCCCTAAGAGGGCGAGGGCAACCTGTCCCTCGCTGTTCCTTCTGTTCTGAAGCAGGATTTTCAAGATTTTCAAGATTTACAGGATTAGGGTATCGCGCCGAAACGTCTCTTTAGGGCTGTAAGCCCTTAATGTCTATAGAACAGATGGCTAAGGTCTGTAAGCCCTTAATATGCTTTTTCTTTTGTGGCTATCCAAACCGTGCCCACGAAACCGTAGTGCGAGGGCCTGTCCCTCGCCGAACCAAAAATCTCCTTTCACCGTAGTGCGAGGGCCTGTCCCTCGCCGTGCTTGCATGTCACAGAAAACATCTCTGGGCTGCAGCGTTGTTTTGTCAGATTGAGCGATTGCGGGGGACAGGCCCCCGCGCTACGGTAAAGCCCATTCTCTGTAGGGCAAGATCGCCTGGTTTTGTCAGATTGAGCGATTGCGGGGGACAGGCCCCCACGCTACGGTAAAGCCCATTCTCTGTAGGGCAAGATCGCCTGATCTTGACCTGTTTGAGATTAGCCCTGTTTGCGCTCAGGCGATCGCAAACTATAGGTTCGGGCTCAGGCGAGCCCGAACTACAGATATTAGGACAACTGAATCATCAGGGATTTTTTTTGAGAAACAGTTTGACAAAAAAAATCAAAATGTGCTAAAATCACACCAGTTTTAAACATTTTTGACAATTTTTCGCGGGAATTTGACATTTTTCGCATTTTTCTCGCAAAAAACTTGACAAAAAAACTGAAATGCGCTAAAATAGAACCAGTTTTAACGTTTTTAGCGATTTTCTCGCAAAAAAAATTGACATTTTTTATATTTCCGTATATAATTAATGTCAATAGGGTGGTGAGCGCGAGAAAAAACGCGCCACCGCAAACCATGATTGAACGAGGAACGACAGAAATGAAAGCGCGCACTCGCAAACCCATTACTAACCAGGTCTTCGTAGATCTGCCCGGGCTCCGCGGGACGCAGCACATTCGGTGTGCGTCCAGCCCGTTTTTCGCGTCGTCACGCGTTCCCGTTCGCCTTGACGGAACCCTGAGGGGAATTGATAGGGAATCGACCCCCCCCACTTATTTTCCGTTAAGGGTTTTCTAAAGCACGGCAGCATCGGCGTTTGTCGTCGTTTTGCCATTCATCCCGCACGCATTCTTTGCGTGGCGGGCTATTTTCGTTGCATCGGGATTGTCCCGGTGCATGTTTCTCCTACCTATTGTATGGGCGGCTTCCCAATACCCGCCCGATCCCTCAAACCCAACGTTAGGACAGATGTCATTTCTATCTGTCCGTTGCATCAATCCATCGTCAGGGCGGAATCTTTTTGCCCAGGCGCATGCAATTGGTTTTCACACCAAGTGCGGGGGAAGGTTGTTCTCCAGCACCACAACGTTACCAGGACAATGAAACCAGCTTGCTCCCGCAGCTGAGCAGACGTTGCAGAATGGATGAACCGAAACACATATTTGTTTAACTGGGCATACCCCGGAAGGTTAGATAACTATGGATATTATTGGAACTTACAGAGACATCAGGAAGATATGGAAGACTGCGAAGGATGCTAAAGAACTCGGTAAAAAGATAATGGAGTTCATCCAGCGCAAGCCGATTCCCTTGGCTGACACCGAGCAAGATCAGGCGGGTGTCGTCGCTAGAGCTTTGCATCGATTGCAAAAGGGAGTTGCACCACACATCGTGATAGTTGGGGCGACTGCTGCTGGCAAAACGATGTTAGTCAACAAGCTCTTTGGAAATCCTGTTGCAAAGGTCAGGCGGACTCCTGATACAACGGACGCAGTCCTTCGCGTAGAGTTTCCAAGCGGCCTTGTCATTTATGACACCCCAGGCATCATCAGTGATGAAAAACTCGAGAATTTCACGCGACTGTTTCTGGGGCTGGAGCAGATGGATGCCCCCGATGTGGAGAGAGTTGAATCTGTGCCGTTTAAGGCTAATCCCGATGCACCCCTTATCTTACTTCCAGAGGTGGAATGTAGGAGAAAGGCACAGATCGATATGGTGCTTTGGGTTGTGGATGTTTCACGAGTGCCTACACGGCCGGAGATAAACGAATTACGTTCATTTTTCATAGAGCTTTACCATGAGTTTGGTGAACGTATCGTCGTGGCTGGCACTCACCTTGATGAACTCAACAAGGTGACTGTCGAAGAGAAAAACTCGCTCCTGCGGATTTGGAGTAGCATTTTCAATAAGCAGATGATTCCAATTTCGTCAACGACAGGAGAGAACTTGAAGGATTTGTCCCTGGCACTTTTTGAGAGGCTGCCTGGGAAGATTTCCTTGGCGAAGATGCAAGAATCCTTGAATCAGGTCGTGAAGATTGACCGAATCTCTTTTGTTGTTACAGAAGTGAGCCAAGTCCTTGCGGATATTGCGCTGATGCATGGCAATGAGGAGGAGGGCATTCAGGTCTCTTTAGTCGTGCTCTTTGCCACGATTGGCAACCATTACTCCGTTGATGAGGAAATCTGGGTCCAATTGAGTGGCGATGCCCTGGCAATTGCCGAGCATGTTCAAGAGTTTGGCAAGAGTCCGTTTGAAGTTTCGCGTGAGCCAGAAGGGTTCTGGGAAACGATTCGGTCTTGGTTTTCCGATAAACCGTTTTTGGCGATAATCACCCGCTATCAGCCCCTCGGTGTTGAAGGCCTTTCACACTTGGTACCGAAAGTCTACGCGCTTATTCATCAGTTTGAACGCTCGGACGCGGGTGTTTTGCCTGATGAATTGGTTCAGCAGCGGGTTGAATCGGAAAAAGAGATGTTTGAGCCGTTGATGCAGGACGAGAAGAGGGAGAAGTTGGCAGATCAGATCAACGAATTATTCAAATCGTTGTTTCTGCTGGATTAGCGTTTCCCGCTTGCGGGAGGCACTGCACCGCCGAAAGGCAAACGCAACCTCCCGCCGCAATCCCAGACACAATGTCTGGTGACGAATTGCAATTAACTGTCTGAATCAGGATTTTCAGGATTAACGGGATTAACAGGATTAGGAGCGCATCGCTTAGCCAAAGCGCGCCCGGTAAACATCGCGACCGGGAGGTCGCTCCTACCGAGAAAGATGTTTCCGACGACAAGAGACTCCTCATCTTGGAAATCCTGCTCACCCTGGAAATCCTGCTTCAGGCAACCGAAAACGCGGGCGGGCACACCAGCCTGCTCACAACTGCCGGAGGCGCGGTTGGAAACCGCGCCTACCGGGGATTTAAGTGCGCGGTTGCAAACCGCGCCTATAAGGAGAAATCTATAATGAAAAGAGGAATGGTTTTAACTTTAACGCTGGTGTTGACGGTGGCGATGGCAGTGACGACTGCCAACGCGCAACAATACGTCCGCACCGATACTTTGACTGGACACATGAATAGTCTCCATGCGATAGCCTTCAAGGATAACGTGACGCTCATCAGTGGGGGTGGCGACCAAACCCTCCGCGCCTGGGATGTCACCACCGGCAGACAACTCTGGGAACAGCATGTCGGCAGTGGTTTCAGCGCCGCTGCGCTGCCCTCGCATGACCCTCACTTCATCGCCTATGGTGGTGGGAATAATAACATTCGGATGCGGTATAGTGGGGATGGCGACTGGCGAGCTGAAATGACAGGGCATACAAACAGTGTCATCTGCCTCGCCTTCAAACCGAACAGTTATCTGCTGGCGAGTGGGAGTCTGGACAATACCATCCGCATCTGGGATGTGGGGGACAGAGACAACCTGCGGCGTGTGCGCACGCTGCGGGGGCATACGGCGTATATCAACGAGCTTGCGTGGAGTCCGGATGGTAGGGTGCTGGCGAGTGCGGGTTATGATGGCACGTTGCGGTTGTGGAATCCGAACAACGGCATCAACTTCGCCGTGCTGCGGGGGCATACGGCGGCGATCTGGTCGGTTGCGTGGAGTCCGGATGGTCGCATCCTGGCGAGTGGGAGTGATGACGATACCATCCGCCTCTGGAATCCCGATACGCACGGCACCCTGCGCGTGCTGCGGGGACTTCCCGACAGAGTTTATTCGTTAGCATTCCATCCGGATGGGCAGACGCTGGCGAGTGCGGTTAATGACGGCACCATTCGCCTCTGGAACCCGAACACCGGTCATCTCAAAGCCACGCTGCTCACGGGAAGCCTCGGTGATCATCACATAGCGTTTTCGCCGAACGGGCAGATTCTCGCGGGTGAAGGGCCTAGTGGTAAAGACATCCTTTTGTTTCGGTTGCTCACGGTGGATGTGACGGGGAATGGGAGTGTCACCATCAGTGATCTCCTTGAAGTGGCAAGAAACTATGGCCAAACCGTCGGTGCTGGTGCGAACCGGAAGGCGGATGTGAACGAGGATGGGGAGGTTGATGTTGATGACGTTCTCGCCGTGATACAGGCGGTGGATGCGGCTATGGCTGCGGATGAGGACGTGTCCTTGGAGGAGGAGCCTGCGGATTCGGTGGATCTTCCTGTGGAGGCGGATGATGAAACGGGTGATACATGGGAAGGTGAGGAAGCGGGTGCGCCTGCAATCGGGCCCGGGAGCATCGGGACAGGGATGTCCCTCCTACAAGCATCGGATGTGCGTCGGTGGATCCGTGATGCAAAGGCGGCGAACGCAGATCCTGCTGGTATTGCGGCGTTGGAGCGGCTGTTGGCGGCCTTAACGCGCGTTGCAGCACCGCCGCCGAAGGAGACTGTCCTGCTTGCAAACTATCCGAATCCGTTTAACCCGGAGACATGGATACCGTATCAGTTGTCGGATCCTGCTGAGGTGACTGTCTCTATCTATTCGGTAGATGGGAAACTGGTTCGCACGCTGGAACTCGGACAGGTGCCGGCGGGCATCTATCAGAGCCGTTCTCGTGCGGCGTATTGGGATGGCCGGAATGCACAGGGAGAACCTGTTGCAAGCGGTGTCTATTTCTATACGTTAACCGCGGGAGATTTCTCCGCAACGCGAAAGATGGTGATTCGGAAGTAGGAGGGACTTCCGGGTCTCGATGCGGTTGTCCGGCAGCGCGGTTGGAAACTGCGCCTCCCGCTGTGCTTCCAGTCTGCCGTTTGCGATCGTCTGATCGCAAACGGCCCCCGCGCTACGTTCCAAGCCGCGTTTTCCTGCTGGACAGAACATGTTGGAGACAAGGAAATCCTTACCTTGGAAATCCTGCAAATCCCGTAAATCCTGCTTCAGACAGATGCAAATCAAATTAATGACGCAAACATCCGAAAAAGCCGCTGCGGTATCCCTGTCAATTCTGCACGAAAGAGGAGAAACCCTGCATCATCTGTCATCGGGATGCTCTTCAGCCGATACGGCGCAGTCTTCACCGTATTCCACCCAATTTCTGTCGTGCGCGCAGAACGGAAGCCTGCCGCCGTGACAACCGCCATCTCGCGTGCCGAATAATCGCCGTTTGGATAACTAAAATGGTTGCACGTGCCACCCAAAAGCCTCTCCAAATCCCGCTTGCTTTCGAGGATTTCCTGTTCACATTCGGTTGCCGAGCACTGCGGCAAGATGGGATGGAATTGCGTGTGCGGCTGAAAATCAACGTGCGTTGCCATTGCGGTTAATTCCGCCAGATTGAGTGCCTGTCGTTCCAGAAATTCTTTTTCCTGTTCAAAGGCAGCATCTTGTTTGAGTTGCGCCAAACGTTCCTCATTCGTTATCCGTTTGAGTTGCGCCTTGTCCTTCTTTGATATCCCCGCGATTTTGAACCAGAAGTGTCGATGCGTGTTGATAAGCTGCGTGCAGACATAGAGCGTCGGACGCAAGCCGAATTCCTTGAAAATCGGCAGCAATGCGAAGTTGCCGGCATGGCCATCGTCAATCGTCATGACGACGCTCTTCGGCGGAATTTGCGAGAAATCCGATTGGTAGATAGCATCGACGAGTCTATCCAGCGAGATAAAGGTGTAGTGCCGCGCGAGATAGGCGAGATGCTTCCGAAACACCACCGGCTCCGCATCGTGATACATTAGAATTGCCACCTTGTCACGGCACAGCCACTCCCGAATGAGGAAAGGCATTCCTGATAAATAGATTACTGATGCGATGACGTTTTTGAGGAATTGACGCATTTTTGATAAATCAACATTTTCGCGTTGCGCGGCGCGGTTTCAAACCGCGCCTACGGGGTTCGTTCCACGGCATTCCTATAAATCTCTTCCAGTTTTTGAATAGATTCGTCGTTGTTGAACTTCTGCTGGATAGTCAGGCGTGCATTTTTGCCCAATTCCGTTGCAAAGTCGGGTTCAGTCAACAACCGGTGCAGTGCCGCCGCCAACGCCTCCGGTTCTTTTGGCGGCACGCAGAGCCCATTTTGCCCATCTTCAATTACATCTATGATGCCGCCCACCTCCGATGCGATGCACGGTAATCCGATGCCCATCGCCTCGATTAAGGCGTTCGGCGAGCTCTCGTGCAGAGATGGCAGCACGAAGACATCCGCTGTTGCAAGAACAGAGAAGACATCATCACAAAAGCCAGGGAACGTAATTTGCCCCGGTAGGAGAGCACCGCCGCTCTCAATTTCGCTTGCCAGGGCGCGCAGCT
Source organism: Candidatus Poribacteria bacterium (assembly GCA_003635305.1). Taxonomy (GTDB): domain Bacteria; phylum Poribacteria; class WGA-4E; order WGA-4E; family WGA-3G; genus AGPOR5. The sequence continues at coordinate 16,235 of PYJE01000144.1, forward strand.
CCGCCTCCAATTCGCCTTCGCCGAGGAAGGTGCATTGCCACGTCAATGCACTCTCCTCAATAGGCGCGCAGCTCTCCTCGGTAGGCGCGGTTTGCAACCGCGCAGGAACTGCTCCAGTAGGCGCGCTTTGGAAACGCGCCGCGTTCAGCATCCCTAATGCCTCTATCAGATAACGGTGTCCCTTTTCCGGTGCAAATCTCCCAACGCTGACGATTCGTTTTTCGTCTCTCTGGCGCGCCCGGGCGGGTTCTCCTACCGCAGAGACATCGGGTAATTCTAGCAGATTGGGGATGGCGCAAATCTTTTTGTCGGGATACCGTTGAGAGAGCCCGCGCTGAATGTGTTCCGAATTAGTTAGCACGGTATCTGCAGTGTGATAGATGCACTTTTCAGTGAACCAAAGTCGGAGTTTGCCGTATCTCGCGTGGTAATCGCCGCGTTGCGATGCAATGAACGGCACGCCTCTCCAAAAACCGAGTTTTCGGGAGAACCCGCACAGGAAATTAGAATACCACAGCCAGCTATGCACGAGCTGCGGCTGAAGTGCCTTCACAATGCCGCCCAAGATGAACGCTTTTTCGAGGAGCGTCGCGCGCTTGCCTTCGGGGACAATAGCCGCGACTTCCCGCACGCAAGGGATTTCGGCAAGTTCCGCTGCGCGCGCACCCATCGCGCGACTGAGCACAACGTAAGCCTCATACCGTTCTGGCGATAACCGCGCTAACGTCTTGAGCAGCTGCGATTCGGCACCATCTTTTGTCATGGAATCGATGACGTAGATAATCCGCATTTTTCAATTTTTCATATAGACACTAAAGCCCTAACGCACCTAAAAGCGTCCAATGGCACAAACGGGGCCTCATCCTGTTAATCCTTTCATCTTGTAAATCCTGCTTCAGATTACCAGTACGTATAAAGCAAAACCTCGGACACGATCAGCTGCACAATCAACAGCCCCGCCACCCAATAGAAATCTGCGAGCGGACGTTCTGTCAGATGCTTTGCAACCGGGATAACTAGGAACAGCACCATGAAAATCCATATCCGTTCCACTTCCATCGTAAAAAGCGTCGAAAAAGTGAAGAAGAGAAGCGTTATGACGTAGCCGATGACAAACGTGTCAACCGTGCCATTTTCCCGCCATGCGCGCGCGGTCTTGCCCAGATGCCGAATCCACACTGTCGTTATCGGGATGCCAATGCCCATGAGGAACGCGAACAGGTTCGCGAAACTGATATGGAAATACCGCGCAATGCTTTCGTATCCGGTGCCCATTCCTGCTTCGTCTTTCTTGATTGCCGCCCAGAGTGCCTCCAGCGGCCGGAACCCGGTTAGCACGAAAAGCAATAGGTAAAACGCGACGAACCCGGCACCTGCTACTAATACCACCTTCAGATGCCGAACGAAGTTGCTTCTCCAATTGCCAATAGGCGCGGTTTCCAACCGTGCAAGGGGCAACAATGTCAAAACGCAAAGAAAAATCCCGATGACCACGGTGGAATACGTCATGAACATGCCGAGCGCGAGCGCAACGCCTGTCAGCAGACTATAAACATGCCAGGTGCGCAACTGTCTGCGCATCGCCCGTAACCGATTCCTTCGCTTTTCTGTAAAGAAACGGTAGAGGAACTCGGCGCGATGCTCTTCACGTTCTGTCGGCGCGGCGGAAGGGAGCCCTGTCTTGAGCGGATGCAAGGCGATGGATTTGTAAAAGAGATAAACGCCGAAAATCGGGAAGACGCTGAAAGGGCCGTCCATGGACGTGCCGGTAAACATCACAAAATTCGGCGTGATGAGGAAGAGCGCGAGCGCGTAACGTCCCACTTCTTCTCCATAAAGCCGCCTCCCCAGCCGATAAACCGGAATAAGCGTCAGCGCGGTAAATAGAATTGATGCCAACGATGCCGATACCAGGTTGTAGCCGAAGAT
>PYJE01000145.1 GCA_003635305.1 Candidatus Poribacteria bacterium
CGGGGATGCCATCTGCCTGGATGATGTCCAGGATTTTTTGCGGATTCAGCATCACGGCGATGTGTTCGGGCATCTGCACTCCCATCTTCTGCTCAAAATCGGCGACGCTTTCGTATCGGTTGTGAAACAACGCGGGGATATCGACGCGCAGGAGTGTAGCTACAATCCAATTCACTTTGACTTTTATCCAATGCCCGAAATCACACCATGCCATACCACAATTCCCGTAAGCGAATCTTGCGTCCGCGTCCAATGTTATCGCCGAATGAAAGTCGTCAAGAGCGTAGTGAGTCTCACCGCGATGGAGGGAGCGACTGCCCCTGTCGGTATAAACTTCCGCAAGCGCGGGGTTTGAACCTAATGCCACGGGGTAACCTTGGAAGGCGTAAATATCGTCGCCTTTCTGGCGATGAATTACCCACTGATGTGAATACTCCGTGACGTAATTCGGTGCGAATTGCAGCACTTTGTGAGCGTCTGCGAGTGCACTTTTGGCATCGCCGTTGACGTAGTGGTGCTGGCTGCGGCGATAATAGGCATTGGCATGACAAGGGTTGCAACGGATGGCACTGCTATAGTCTGCAAACGCCTTGTTTGTCTCCCCTTTGCAGTGATAAGCGAGCCCACGGAAGTAATATCCCTCAGCATCATCCGGGCGCAGTTGGATGGCCTTGTCATAGTTTGCCATGGCTAACCGGTGCGCACCTTCGTCTTCGTAAAGCATCGCGAGATTAAGGTAAGCCTCGGCACTTCCAGGGGCGCGCTGGATGGCCTCGTGATATTCGGTGAGGGCTTCGGGCATCTTATCTTTTCGTCCGTAAGCCACACCGCGGTTGAGATAGGCTGCGGCGTAATCGGGATGAAGACGGATGGCGGTGTTGAAATCTTCGATTGCCAAGTCAAATCTGCGTAGGTTCACGTAAGCCACGCCGCGATTGTTATAGGCTTGTGCATGGGTGTCCGCCCAGGCGATTGCCTGTGAATATGCCGCTATCGCTTCGTCGATTTTCCCCTTCATGAGAGAGGAATTGCCTTGTTGCAACGCCGCCGATGTCTCGAATTCCCCGATTTGGTTTGCGTGTCTTTCGACGGGTAGTGTGCTCATAGTTTTTCTCCTTTTTTGATGATGAAATGAGGCATCAGTGCGTTTCTCCAGCCTGTCGCAAGGCTTCGACTATAACTGATTGCCCCAGATATATCCCGTTCGTTTGCATTTGGGTTAAAAGCGGTTCAATAGCACCAATCAACCCGTTTTTCTTTGACGGTGCCTTTAACCGGTAATCCGAGGTGTCGGGCATATCGTTTTGCTTGTTGTTCATCGATAATGACGAGGCGCGCGTTCTGTTCTATTGCCAAGGCGATAACTGCAGTTTCGCCTGCATTGAGTTTGACCGGAAGCGCAGGAATTTGTGGAGCTGCCTGCGGAAATGTTCGGATCCATGGCGCGTTCTTAAGGGCATCCTCGCGAGCTATCGGCGCAATCCCAAGAAACTCCTTTTTCACTTCTTGTGGAGTCCAGACTTCTGTATAGAGTTCGCGAAGCAGCGGCAGATGGTTGAGCATCCAGAGCGCGACGAGTGGGCTATTATTGACAATTACCGGGTGCATAGGCATTCGCGCATTTTTAGACATTGGCAAATTCCGCTGCAAGTTCCCCTGGCGTTTCTCCGAAAGGGGAAAGCCGGTATTTTCCCATGAAAGTTAGAAACTCGTTATACGGCAGGCATGCCAGCCGTGCGGCAAGCCCGATGCTGAGTTCATGGGTTTTGTAGTATTTCAACGCCAACATCCGCCGAGTCGCCTTTTCACGCTCACCCGGGTCTTTTTTAGGCATCAGCATCGCGGCGATGTCTTCTGGCAGTTTAACGCCGGTTTTCCTTTCAAAATGGACAACGCTTTTGTAGGTGTCACGGAACGCGGCGATAATGTCCAGCACCTTGAACTTAGCTGCAATCAAGTCTGCGCTTGCTTTTTCCCATTCGCGCAAGTGTAACCAGGCCACGCCGCGGTAGTAATACGCCTCGGCGTACCCCGAGTCAAGCGTTATTGCGGTGTTATAGTCTTGTATTGCGCGTTTGGCATCGCCCTTGTGAAGGTAAGCCATCCCCCGGTGGTTATAGGCAATCGGTTCATCTGGGGCCAGGGCTATTGCACGATGATAGTCCGCGATGGCACGTGCCCTCTCACCCTTCCTGTCGTAGAGAATGCCGCGGTTGACGGACCCCGCGGTGCAATCTGGTTTGAGCGTGATGGCGGTGCTATACTCTGCAAGGGCAGCGTCAATTTCACCTCTTTTGCAGCAAGCGGTGCCGCGATTGACATACGCCGCGGCAAGTTTGGGGTTAAGCATTATCGCCGTGTTATAGTCTTCAATGGCGGCGGCAATTGCAGTCTGATAGGCAGTCTCACCGCAACCACTGGGTGCCGAGTGCAGCCCCACAGTGATGTGATAGCGTTCAAGGACTGCGTCAACCTCACCGTTTTTTTCATAAGCGATGCCGCGATTGACGTAAGCCTCTGCAAACGTCGGCTCTAATTCAATTGCCTTGCTCAGGGCTGCAAGAGCCATGTCATGGCAGCCGCAATTGATGGCGTTCAAACCGAGGTTGTAATAGGCGTTGACGTAATCCGGCTTCAATTCAATTGCTTGCTTAAAAGCGTCTAGTGCCAAGCCGTGCTCGCCAGCTTCACTATAAGCGATGCCGCGGACGTTATGTGCCTCGGCTGGTTCTGCCTGTTTCAGGACATCAATCGGCACTCTGATGGCGGTGCCAGCGAATCCGATGGGGACTGCGATGAGCTCTGGCATCACTTTTTCTCCTTTACAACGTTGATTGCGTTTGAGACTATGATAACGTATCCTGCGGATGGAAGTCAAGCGAATTTTGTGTAGTGTCTGAAGCAGGATTTTCAGGATGAACAGGATTTTCAGGATGAGGGCTCTCGTTGATGCCCAGTTCTCTTTTCTGATGGTAAGGGTGGATGTTTCTCTCCGCCTATCGTGCCGAATTGTTCCGAGCGGATGCAACGCGCCACGGGTTTGATGGTGGTGGCGCGTTTGGAAAGCGGCTCTGGATGCAATAGAACAATGCGTCTCGCCGTTTTTCAAGCACCAAGACGATTCAGTTGTCCCACCTCTGTAACAGGGCAAGAATGCTTGGTAGACAGGTCAAGAGCAGGCGATCTTGACCTACAGAGTGTGACGCACGATCTCCCGAGCGCAAATAGGGCAAGAACAGACGAATCTCCACCTCTGTAGTTTGCGCTCGCCTGATCGCAAACAGGTCAAGATCTGGCGATCTCCGCCTACAGAGGGGGGACTGTCTTTCTATAGACATGAAGGACCTAACGGGTCTTAGTTGAATCCACAGAGCTCCCTCATCCTGGAAATCCTGCGAATCTTGTAAATCCTGCTTCAGAACAGAAGAAGGCAAGCGAATAGATGTCAAGAAAATCTGCTACGAAAAGTTAACCATCCAAAATGCCATAAAGCGCGGCCACCTCCCGCTCCAGGGCCGCTTCAAGCGCAGAGACATCCGCCTCAAAATCTGCACGCTTGGCAGAAAGAATCGCATCAACTAACGCAACAACTGGTGCTTGTCGCTCAGACGAGACATCGGGAATCGGCAGTTTTTTCCAGTCATCAGGGTAGATATGGATATTGCTTCGCCGGTTCGCCATTAAGAAATCGCGAGCGACAGTTGAGTTCATCACGCCAAGCAGGAACTTCACGGAGAACCGACGACTCGTCTCTTCCAATGTTTCGCGCTGCGGAAGTTCTGGACGCTGAGGTTTTTCATCGCGATAACGAGCCTTCTGTTTTATCGCTCGGTTCCGAACGCCTGCTAAATCGTGCCAAAGTGTGAAGGACCAGGCGGATTGATTATGACGGAGGTGCCGGTCATCGTAGGATACCTTCAATTTCTGAATGCCGGCCGCCATATCTGCCGAAATTAGTCTCTCCGCGGCCTCGTATAATTCTGGGAACGTTTTTGACGTGAATAGGGCCGGCGCGCGTTCCGTTCCCCACTCCAGCCATTTATTTGTCGCAGGCAGCCATCTCGCGAGATGTTTCCCTTCTACAAAGGGCTTCGGGTGCGTTTCGTCTCGGACATCTGAAACTAAATCTCGGACTCCGAATGCCCCGCGCGCTTGCTTGTTCGCATGCACTACCATTCCAACCGAGATATAGCAAATAGTGTCAAGCGTCACCGTTGGAACCGCGAACGGCTGAATTTCGGTATCTTCTGGGAAGAAGAGCCGGTGGGTAAGGTTCTGCTGCGCGTCTGTCTGCAACAGATTAACACTACCAAATTCGGGCGCATGCACGCGGCGTTCCGGCTGATGCTCGCTTCCATCTGCACGCTGGAACAGATAGATGATATTCCGCACGGTGGCATCAAAGATCTGAATATCGCGGAAGAAGTCAAGGCGACATATCCGGCTATTCTCCCGAAACCACTCCTGCGATTTCAGGGCATACTTCGCATGGCAATAGGCATCCGAGACGATGAGCGTCGTGAAACCACCCGGCTTGAGCAGTTTGTAGCTGCGTTCAATAAACGGAATGTAGAGATCCCATTTTCCGAAAAGCGTCTCATACTGCGCGCTATCCTTGATGGCTTGACGCAGTGCCTGTTGCCCGGGCGCATCGGCTCTGACATACGGCGGATTGCCGATGACGATATCAAACCCCTCTGAAATCCCGAACATCCACTCGGCATCAAAGAAATCCGCAACGGCGTTCGGATTATAGGGTTCCCACGATGCCAATTCTTGCGCCGTGCCACTGGGTAACCCCAACTCGGCAAGCAACGCGCTTATCTCGGTACGGAGGTGCTTATCCTGCTGACGATACCGTTCCTTCGTCCGAGGCGTGCGCGCCGTGAAATGACGGCGGCGCACCTCCTCTAACTGCCGCTCTTTCTCACTGATTTCCGGACTGCGGAGAGATAATTGGCCCTCAATGCCGAGCAGGGTGTTCGCCGCGACGAACTTCGTCTCCAGATTCGGCAACGGACGCACGCCGCGGTTTGGCTGCGTGTCATCGAGCCGCTGAGCGACGATGAGCGAGATGAAGACGCGCAGTTTGGCAATCTGCGTCGCAATCGGTTGGATATCCACACCGTAGATGCAGTTCTCTATCAGGTAGAGTTTCCTGCCGTAGTCCAGTTCGTTCCGTTCAAATGCTTCGTTGATGCTGGCGATTTCGCGTTCAAGTTCCTGAAGCGTGCTTTCGCGGAAGGTGCTGTCGTCAATCTGTTCGGCGGCGGCGATGGTGCTGTGCACCCGGTCGAGCTGGCGTTGTCGCCATTGTGCATTACCCGGGTCAAGTTTGCCGAGGAGGAAGACGAGTTTTTGCAGGATGCCCATGGGAAAGGCACCGGAGCCACAGGCTGGATCTAGGATATTGAGAGAGTCGATGGCGGTGATGAGCTGCTCGGTTTCCGCAGGTGTGAACTGATGCGGTTCGTCGGTATAGGCGAGGAGATGCGCCAGTTTGCTGTCTGCTGACCCCCCCCCCTCATAAATGTTAAGTCTTAAAGCGTCTTTCAGATAGGCATGCAGGGATGCGTCTACCATGTAGTTAACGATTTCCCGCGGCGTATAGAACGAGCCGGTCTGCTTGCGCGCGGTTGTCCCCGTTTCGGGGTTATAGGCGGCGAGCAGGTTCTCAAAGACGCGGCCGAGCAGTTCGGGGTCCAACGCGACTTCCTCCTCAATCGGTGTGTTCTCGGCAATGGTGAACTTATAGCGGTTGAGGATGTGGATGATGCCGCGGACGGTGTAACGTCGGTTTTTCGTGCCGTAAACGGCGTTGAGATCGGCGGTGTGTTCGTCGGCGAAGAAGAGTTCGTTAGGAACGCGCAGGGGGTTATCGTCCCTGTCTGAGAAACCATCAACCTGTCGGCTGCGTTGCGGCTGCGCCGTATCGGGTTTATCCAAACAGTCAAAGAGCCCTCCATTGAGAAAGGGAATGGACTCAAATAGGCGGAGTGCCGCGTCAGGCTCCCGGAAATAACGTTTATAGAGGTAAAGTGCGGTATCGTGCGGCTGTCCTTCCTCGCGGAATTGGCGGCGGTTGGACTGTTCCGGGGTATTCATCTCCTGATTGAGTGTTGCGAAAAAGAGGTTCTGGAGGATGGCTTTGTAGTAGGTGGAATCCGCCGGCGGCATCGAGACCGGGAGGACTCGCCTACAGTGGAGCAGTTTGGCTATCGCTGCTTCGTCAAAGAGCGCGTCGGGGATGAGGTCCTTCTCCTTAAGGAACCAGACGAAGATGAGGCGCGTGATGAGGCGGATGACACTCGTTGCATTGCGCACTGCCACGTCGTCGCCGGCATCGTTTGGGAAGGTAACGTTGTCGACGGCCCAGAAATACCAGTTGGCGAGTTCACGGAAGAAGCGTTTGTTGAGTTCAGTACTATCCAGCGTCTTTTGCCATGCCTGATGCAGCGCAAAGAAATCGGTGATGCTGTGGGCGCGATGCAGTTCGCTGAGGGATAAATCCGAGAGAATTTCGATGTGTGCGCGATGCGGGTTGACGATGTCAATATCCTTGATGAGACTGACTTTTTCGAGGACATCGCGTTCTCCCTGGTGCTGGTTAGTGCGGCGATGGATGATGGCGAAGGTGAGCGTCTGTCCATGCTGAAAAAGGAGCATCGCGGGCATGGCGAACCTCTTGTTGACTTCGCGCGTGATGTTGGCGAGCGCGTTGCGGCTATAAGCGTTTCCCCGCAATTTCACGGCGAGGAAGAGATAAGAGTGATAGATGGGCGGGGTAGTTGCGTCTGTCGTCAAAGGTGCGCGAGGGGCTGTCCCGCGCGAGCGTCTGGGGATGAGGATGTTGAGTTCGTCTTCGGTGAGTTGGAAGAGGAGCTCAAAGGTGTCCCATTCGTCCAGCAACGCCTTTTCGGGGTTGAGCTGTCCGTGGGTATTGAACCGCGCGAGGAATCCTTGGGCGGTGTTAGGGTTGATGGTAAGCGTTCTGTCGCTTTCGTAACCTAACACACGGAGGAGGTGGCGCGCGTTGTCAGCGAGGGGGCCGGCGGTGAAGCCGCTAAGTGCTGCTTGAATCTGTGTTTTGTGGGATGTGTCGTTCATAAGTTGCATTCAGAAAATCGACTAATTCCTTGAAATTGTCGAAGATGCGTTCGCAGAGGTTTTCAAAGAAGATGCTCCGTTCGCCGCGGTAGACAGCGTAGACAGGCTTGTTATAGCGAGAGGCGTAGTTCATCTCGCTCAGCACACCGGGCGACAACTTGTCAGTGGGGTAGATGACGACGACGAAGTCGCTCTGGTTCAGAAACTGATAATCGCGTGAGATGGTGCGCGTCTTAATCTGTTCAATGACGTTCTCATCAATGTCGCTGATTGTGGAGGATTCGCTTTCCCGCACGAGTGCCATGTCCTTGATAGAGAGCGGGTCGAAGACGATAAAGTCGTTGCGCAGTTTATCGCCAAGGGTGCGGATTTCCTCAATTTCCTCGGGTGTATCCTGCAGAATCGTGATTGGGTAGCTGAGATACAGTGTCGGTTTTGAGGAGAAGAGCAGTTCGTAAAAGTTGTCGAGTGGATGCTGGCGTGCGACGGTGTAGTGCGGTTTCTGATAAAGATTCGCGAGCTGCTTCGTCAGGAACTCCTCTTCGTCAATCCAGACGTTGAGCGCGTCGTGTCCAACGTTGTTCCATTGCGGGTTGTTCGCCATCCGGGCGGCGATGTCGGCGATGTTGTCGACGACGTTAATGAAAAGATCTGGCGGGAAGCACTCGATTTCCTTAAACGAGATGCCTTCTAGCAGTGTGCCTCGCCAGCGGAAACAGGCGTGCAAGCCGATGATGGCGTGTTCGTGGTCGTCGGCGCGGCTGGCGATTTCATAGAAAGCGGCGCGGCGCGCGAGGGATAAGACGGCCGGGTCGGAATCAAGCACCCTTTCGGTGAAACGGATGCCGGATGCGGCGGCGGCGTTGTGCATGAAATCGCCGACGTTAAAGAAGCCGATGTCCATCTCTTTTTCATGGCAGAGTGCCTCGAAATCGGCGATGAGTTCTTTGCGGCCTGAGCAGCTGATGCCGGTGCAGATGATGTTCATGTTTTTCGTTCCGAGCAGTGTTGGCGAGGGACAGGCCCTCGCCCTACGATAATAGAGAAGGCGGCAGTGTTGGCGAGGGACAGGCCCTCGCCCTACGATAATAGAGAAGGCGGCGGTGTTGGTGAGGGACAGGCCCTCGCCCTACGATAATAGAGAAGGCGGCAGTGTTGGCGAGGGACAGGCCCTCGCCCTACGATTGAATGGGTCAAGTGCGTTCACGATGGCGAGGGACAGGCCCTCGCCCTACGATAGAGAAGGCGGCAATAGATAAGGCGGCGGTCTGGATTGC
>PYJE01000146.1:0-8220 GCA_003635305.1 Candidatus Poribacteria bacterium
TGATTAAAGCGCATGATGGTAGGCGCGCTTTGTAAGCGCGCTTGCATAGGGGTGCGCGGTTGGAAACCGCGCCTACCGAGTTGATAAAAACGCGGTTTAACGCACAAACTGCGCGAGGAATTCGCGGGAGCGGCGGAGCCCATCAGACTCTGACTCCCACGTGCGCCAATAGCGATAATCTTCAAGCTCAACGCTGACGATACCGTCAAACCCCTCGTCTTCCAAGCGTTGCACGACTTTCAGCCAATCCACAACGCCGTCGCCGGGAATAGTATACCGCCACCATTCTTCGCCGAAGCCGCGGGCATTCCCGAAACTCGGTCCTAGATTGCCGTGCAGATAGAGTGCCTCTTCGTCAAAGACGGTATCCTTACCGTGGACATGTTTGACGTAAGGCGCGAATTCGTGCAGGGCACGCAGGTAGTCAATGCCGATACGGACGAGATGCGAGGGATCGTAATTGATGCTCAACCCTGGGGAATCGCATTCGGCGAACATCGCGCGCCACATCTCCGGTGTGCAGCCGAGTGCAGGATACGCAGGCGCAGGACCGGGCCATCCCTCTATAGCGATGGTGACACCGTTCTCCGCGGCGAATTCAGCGATTGGCGGGATAGTCTCCTTCCAAATCTCAAAGTTTTTGGCGCGGCCGAGGCTCGCATCCTCCGGCACAAAGACGCAGAACATGATATGCACGTCGTTGTCGGCAGCGGCTTGGATAGCGGCTTTCGCGGCGGATGCCCCCGCTTTCTGTTTTGACTTTTTCGCACTGAGGAGCTCTCGCACCCCCGGCAAATCCGCGGTGCCGAGGGCGAGGCCGGCATCCCGCGCGGTTTTGACTATTTCAGGGGTGACTTCTCCAATATCGACGGCTTCAAACCCGTTATCGGCGCACCACCGACAGAAATCGGCGAAGGGCAATTGGCGGGCTGTGCCGGGAATACGTAATCCTATTTTCATTAATGTTTCTCCAGCGAGCGCGCTTACAAAGCGCGCCTACGGTAATCAAGGTGGCGATGGGCGGCTGGCGATTACGATGGATAACAGATTAAAATCCCATCAACCCACAGCAACGACGGCAGACTGGCAGGGGGCCATCTCCGCTGATGGACTGCCGGAACTTGAGTGCCTTCTGGTTATTCCACATATCAGCAACCGCATCGGTTTGGATGTTGCCGATAATGTAGTCGTGGTAATCGCGACAGAGACTCACGTCGCCGTTACTATCAATCTCCATCGTCATATAGATACTGACGCATTGGTTATACCCGAAGGTTTGCCCATGGTCTGTGTAATAACGTTGGATTTCGCCGCGCGTGTTGAGCCGCGGCATCATCACCGGCGGACACCGCTTCTGTTCGTCAGAGATGGCTTCCATCTCCTCAAACTTGTCCATGATGACACCGTGGTCGAAATCTTTCCAGGTGCCGATCCAACCGTAATGTGTCTGCGGTTTGAACCCGAACCGCTTCTCAAACTCCTCCGTATGTTCCTGCGCGGCCTGCGAGTCAATCCACCAGGTCAGATAGAAAATCTGCGCGTCGGCGTATCGGCTGGTGAATTTGTAAAGATCTACCACGACATCAATGTTATACATCGTCACGCAACTGAGCGGAATGATATAGGGGAAGGCTACCTGCCGGCGTTCCTTCTCCGCGCTCAGCGTCTCAAGGGCGGCTTTGACATCCTTGAAGTTGTCATATTTCGCGGAAACACCTGGACGCTGCGTGTTGTGGATTTCTTCGTTCGGGCCGTCCACGCTGAGGTAGACAATTTTGCAAGTCTCCAAAATATCGTCGGCGCGTTTAGCGATGTTAGTGGCGTTGCTCACAAGGGAAATCGGCATCCCCTTGTCCTTGATATAGTGGAGCAGCTCGATTAGACCGGGGTAAAGCATCGGTTCACCGCCCCAGATATACCAGACAGGGGACCAGCCCTGGTCAACCACCTGGTCAACGAGGTTTTTATAGGTTTCAACAGGAACTTCGCGCGCTTTCAGGTCTTTGAGCGACTGCCCCAGAAGATAACCGTTGTCTCCCCACTGCCCACAGGAGTGACAGCGGAGGTTACACATGTCTGTAATGCGGAGGCTGACGAGTTGCAGCGCGTCGCCTCTGCCGTGCTTTGCGCCGAGTGGGTGGCGCAGATTAAAACTCTCTTTCGCCACCTGGTATCGAATGAACTTGCTGGAAGTCGCCCAATCCTCCGAGAGGGCGGTGGCAAGTTCATTGACAAGGAACCGTGACGAGATTCGACTTCGTAGTGCCATCAATTCTCCTTTCTTGAATTTGCGCGGTTTGAAACCGCGCCTATCTACTTCCGAGTGTGTTGATCTTCCGAGAGGCGCGCTTTCCACGCATTGCGCGGTTGGAAACCGCGCCTACCGGATGAGGTTCTTTCGTAGGGGTGCGGTGGAAGCGCGCACGGAAACCCACGCCTACCCGAGATGCCATCCCGCTGAGAATTGCGCGGTTTGAAACCGCGCCTACCGAGTGTGCTGATTCTCTTTGAAACCGCGCCTACCGGGGGTGTGGTTTTCCCGTAGGCGCGCTTTGGAAGCGCGCACGGAAACCCATGTCTGGGTGTGTCCATCCTTCTGATTAGGAATTATCCTCCGACTTGACGAGCGTGAGTGCCGCCGAGTTCATGCAGTAGCGTTTGCCGGTCGGCGGCGGGCCATCGTTAAAAACGTGACCGAGGTGCGCGTCACAGCGGCTACAGACGACTTCGGTGCGCGGCATGAAAAAGATGCCCAGATCCCGCTTCATCTCAACGTTTTCACCAGAAACCGCCTCCCAGAAGCTGGGCCAGCCGGTTCCCGAATCGTATTTTGTATCCGAAGTAAAGAGTGGACTGCCGCAACAGACACAATGATAGGTGCCTTGCTCTTTGCAATCGTGGTATTTCCCCGTGAAGGCGCGCTCTGTCCCTTTCTTCCGGGTTACCTTATATTCTTCGGGGGAGAGTTGCCGTCGCCACTCTTCATCCGATTTCATCACTTTTTCTATACCCATTGCTGGCTCCTCTGACGAACCGGTCTCTCGCGAAAAGCCGGTTTAGTTTGTCAATGTGGGTATTGTCCCATATTTTGCGAAAAAAGTCAAGCAACAATTGCGAATATTCCGAGACGATTTAGTTTTCCCTTGCGGCTATTTTTTCTTCGCTACCCCTAAAACTCGACACGTTGTTGCGGAGAGGATCTCATATCGCACGCCGCCCCACACAATCTTGCGTTGGAAGATGGCATACAGCGCGTTGAGCCCGGCGAGGAACATCGAAAAAGACGTGACATAGGAACTCATCCGAATCGTATCTTGCATCTTCGGCATTTCCCGCAGCCAATGCGGGAGGTTCCGGCAGAAGACGCGGTAACTCGCCGCCTCAAGGAAGGGAATCAATGCAACCGGCAGGAGTTCTGTCCGGTGAAATAGAAACGGAATCGCGCCGAAGACTAGCACCGCTTTCGGGAGAAAAATGATAAGGCTTCCGAGCCACTGTGCCCAAAGTCCCATGTGAAGCGTCATAATCATCTGCCGGTTCGTAAACTCAACTATCTGATGCCATGTGCGGTTTGTCGTGCGTGTGATGGCGACGCAATCCGGCACGAAATGCACCTTCAGTTTTACGTCTCTGACAGCGCGGGTGGTATTCAGATCTTCGATAGTGGCGTTCTCCCAGCGTTTCAGAATCTGTGCTTTCTCTAGCAACTCGCGGCGGAAAGCGTTAGAACCGCCCCACACCATGGAGAGCCCGTGGTCTCCTTGTAATCCCATCTGGAAATTTACCCAGATTGCCTCTACCAACGATGCGAAATTCCATGTCTGCGGTGCATAGAACCGGCCGCCCACAGTCGCGCCGATTTCCCGTTCTTGCAGCGGCGTAACCAGCAGCCGCAACCAATCTTCACGTATATCCACGTCTGCATCAACGAAGGCGATGATTTCCACATCGTCGGGGAGCGTTTCAATGACGCTCATCAGGTTTTGCACCTTTTGTGAACGTGGAAGGCTGTTGTCAATAATGTTTGGTGCTAACACGACGTGCGCGTTCGGCACGTTTTCGGCTATCTGTTGCAGCGGTGGATAGGAGACATCATATCCCGTTTCGCCTTTTTGGTGCGTTACAAAGAAGATGTCGTGCTCGCCAGCGTAGTCCTGATGGAGGAGCCCTTTGACATGCTCTGCTGTATCCTCATCCCAGCCATAGTGTGGTGCGATGATGGCAACCTTAGGCGCCCAATCCGGTCTCTCCGTTTTCCGTTCCCGTCGTGAATACAGAAAAGAGCCGCCGATCATCAGCAATTCAAGGATAAAGAAAAGATAGGCGATGCCAATAATGTAGGTGTGCATGTTACATTTAAAAACTACGGAATCCGTATCATTTCAAGCGTCGTTTTCAACTTTGGAATTAACGCGCTGTCAAGCAAAAAAGTTACGTTCGGTTCGTGTTGCAAGCGCGCGTAGAAACGGCCGGACGCGTCTGCTTCGCCGATTTGCAAGACAGAGCTTTTCCCGTTTCTGAACCCGAGGCTCAGTTGCATGCGCGGCGGATTGAGCCCAATTTTCGTGGCATCTGGCGCGTCCGATAAGAATGCTTCAACTCTCAAACCCTCAAGTTTGTAAAGGATAGCGTTAATTTCGGCATTGTTCGCGTCTTCTTGCACCGGCGCGGTCAGCCGCCAACTCGTGCCGAGGCGTTGGCATCTCAACGAAACATCGTCATATTTCAGCGCAAACCGATTGACATCGTCAATACCAAAATTCAGAATCTGTTTATCCCGCAGCCACGCAACCCCGTTCGCGATGTTGTCAATGAGCGCGCTGTTGACAAGCGAGACTTGCGATGAATCTCCCGATTTGACGTAGACTGCATCATCTTTCCAATCTCCGATGAGTAGCACGGTGGGATTTTCTTCGCCGCGCTGCGTGAATGAAACCTGCATCGCAGGCGGAGCCAAGCCGTATAACCCCAGAGTGGTGGGAGAATCGGTGACAAATTCGACTGCTTTGAGGGAATCGACTCCGAAAAGCAGGGCATCAATAACTTGCGCATCCGCCTTCGTCTGGATAGGGGTTTTTAAGTCCCAAGTGTCGTCAAAATTTTTGACACAGACAACCTTCGCGTTGCCTTGTCTCTGTAAGGACGGATTTCTATATCCATCCGTGCTTTCAATCTCAATGCGAGTCGTCGCGGTGCGTTGAAAGTCAAGCACCCGTTTATCGCGCAAATCAAAAACGGATTTATTGAGTTGCGCGTAGATGTCATCAGCAAGGGTGTAGACTGCATTGCGGTGCGCCGGTTTCACATACGTTCCTGCACCGATGTGAAGCCCACGCGTTCCATTTTCGTCTTTCAGTATAACCGATAATCGAGGAAGATGCAATCCATATTTTTCTAATGTTGGCGCAGATGCATCGCCTGTCCAATCCGCCTCAAACGTTGCTACCTGAAGTAAACCGAGCGTGGAGAAAAGCGACTCGATTTCTTGCGAATCCGCTTTAGCCGAGAGGGGGTGCGTCATTCTCCAAGTCTTTTTGACTTTCTCGCATCGGATTTCCGTTTGATTGGCATTCAATATGCGGAGTTCCGAGACTGTTTCCGGGTTTAATTTAACGGCGGCTCTGTCACGCAAATCGGTTGGGGACTGCGTCAAATCATCAAGCACGCTGGATTCAATGAGGAAAATGTGCGGCTCCGATGTCTCTTTGGCGTAGACAGAAAAGTTAATCGCCTTTTTGCCGATGAGAAACTTGAACGTCGGCGTGCTATTGCCACTTGTCTCTGTCCACAGCGACACCGTGATACTCGGCGTGTCCAGTCCATACTGCCCTAATTCAGTCACCGCAAGCGTCTGCTTGACGCGCTTGTTGAGCAAATTCTTCAACATTTCGGTAACCTTCTCGCCGTTTGCATCTGCCGGGAAAGGTTGGGTTAACTGCCATTCACCCGTTTCGCTCTTCACTAACGTCAACGGCTGATACGCCGCATCGGCGAACGCAAGGCTTACCTGCCAAACCTTTTCCTGTGCTAATCCGTAAACTTCATGAATGCGCTGTTTTTCCTCCACCGAACCCTGGTCTCCCGATTCTTGAAAGAAGAGGAAGTAAGCACCGGCGAGACATGCTAGGACGATGATAATGATAAGCGTCGTTCGGAAATTCATGCTGTCCCCCCTCGGCGTTGCCACCAGACGATTAGCCCGGCGATAAACACTGCCATCGGGATAAAAAAGATGGAGAGTATCTGCACCAAACCCGCTTCTTGCGCGCTCAATTGACGCAAAGCTCGTTGCTGTAAATCGATGGGACTGATAGCGACGAGGTCTTCCGCAAGTGTGAGCCAGTTGATTGTCGCCACAAACAACTCCCGATTTTCGGTTCTGAAAAAGGCGTTTGAGGCGAAATCTGAGTCCCCGAACACAACGAGGCGCGTGTTTTGGTTCGCGTTTTCGGTTTGCTCAACGGCTACGGCGATGGACACCGGCGGCGGCGTATCCACACCCGGTGTGAACTCAACGCTGTCAAATTCCGTTTCTCCCCAACTGACGCGGGTTCCCCCCACGGTCTTCGCTAGGGATTTCACCTTGAGTCCGTCTGGTATTTCCTGGGCAGGTGTGACAGAACGGGTGCCGAGGAATGGGATGCCTACGCCTTGCAGCGCGCGCGTAATGTCGTGCTGCTCAAACTCCGGAAACGGTGCGGAATGCCCTTGGACACCAGAATGGACAATATCTACCACCAAATCGTTTCTCATCTCAACGCCCCATTTTCGCATCAGTTGAAGGAGCCTCTGGTCTTCGGTTTCTGGGGAGGGATCTAGCAACAGGAGTAGTTTTCCATTGCGTTCAAGGTATTCGGTGAGTATTTTCAGTTCCTCTCGCGTCAATGGTGCTTTCGGTCCGGCGATGATGAGAACTGCGCAATCCGCGGGAATGCTCGGTTGAATAAGCGACGAAAAGAGCCATACGGCATAATTCTGATTCTCCAGTTCTGCCTTTACCTCGCTATACCCGATGGGAGTTCTGTCCTCGATGCTGCGTTCTTCATGTCCTGTGAGGAAATAGGCTTTTTTCGTCTCGTTCCTGATGAGTTTGAGAATCGCGCTGGTGAATTTCTGCTCGTCCACGGTGCTAACCTTTTCAGTCCGGTCGCCGCTCTCAAAAACAGTCGTTCCATCTCGCTGGATGCCGTATTTATCGACAAGAAGCCGTTCAACATACGGATTTACAAAGGAGACGGTGATGAATTCGGATTCATTAGCGTAGAGTGCCAACATCTCTTTAGCGCGGGCGGATTCGCGAGCGAGTTGGCTGTTATCGCCATCGCTGAAAAACGCTGTAACCTGAATCTCTTTGTCAAGGGTTTTGAGGACGTTCTTCGTCTGCTCCGAGAGGGTGTAAAGTTGAAGCGTCGTTAAATCTGCGCGCTTATCAAACCGCTGCGTGACGATGACGTTGACGAAAACGGCGATGCCGATGACACCGATGATGCTCATCGCGACGTTCGCGCCGTAACGCGCCTGGCGGCTGACGAAGAAGTTCACAAAATCGGCGAACCGCAGCCGTGCGAAAACGGCTAGCGAAGCGACGCTGAAAAACAGGCAAACCGCGAAGGCAGGCATCGCGCGCAGGAAAAAACTGGCAAGCGCGACAAAGCCGAAAATCAGGGAGAGAAGTCCGAAAAGTGGGCCTGTGACGTTTTTGTTGGACATATTTTAGGGCAGCCACAGCGTGGCGAGGGACAGGCCCTCGCCCTACGCGGCACTGAGGTATCTTCATAGCAGCGCGAGGGATAGGCCCTCGCCCTATGCCTAGGTGGTGCTTGCTCCACGGCGAGGGACAGGCCCTCGCCCTACGGTGAGGGGTAGTTATCCGCGTTATCTCCATTTAGACGATTCAATCGCGAGGGACAGGCCCTCGCCCTATGCTTAGGTGGTGCTTGCTCCACGGCGAGGGACAGGCCCTCGCCCTACGGTGAGGGGTAATTATCCGCGTTATCTCCATTTAGACGATTCAACCGATTTGAATGTTGCGAACAAACAAACGCACGTAAAACTGACGTAGTAAACAACGTGTTTGAGAACGATGACACCGCGCGCGAAATCGTAGTAGTGCTCCGGCAGTGAAAGATAACTTAAGAATTTCCCGATTGCACCAGCACGAGTGGATAACGCGCCGATTACCCATAATGTGATGAGCAATCCGAAGCCGCTCAGGGCCGC
>PYJE01000146.1:8240-15774 GCA_003635305.1 Candidatus Poribacteria bacterium
TCTTTAGCGCGGGCGGATTCGCGAGCGAGTTGGCTGTTATCGCCATCGCTGAAAAACGCCGTAACCTGAATCTCTTTGTCAAGGGTTTTGAGGACGTTCTTCGTCTGCTCCGAGAGGGTGTAGAGTTGAAGCGTCGTTAAATCTGCGCGCTTATCAAACCGCTGCGCGACGATGACGTTGACGAAAACGGCAATGCTAATGACACCGATGATGCTCATCGCGACATTCGCGCCGTAACGCGCTTGGCGGCTGACGAAGAAATTCACAAAATCGGCGAACCGCAGCCGTGCGAAAACGGCTAGCGAAGCGACGCTGAAAAGCAGGCAAACCGCGAAGGCAGGCATCGCGCGCAGGAAAAAACTGGCAAGCGCGACAAAGCCGAAAATCAGGGAGAGAAGTCCGAAAAGTGGGCCTGTGACGTTTTTGTTGGACATATTTTAGGGCAGCCACAGCGTGGCGAGGGACAGGCCCTCGCCCTACGCGGCACTGAGTTATCTCCATAGCAGCGCGAGGGATAGGCCCTCGCCCTACGCGGCACTGAGTTATCTTCATAGCAGCGCGAGGGATAGGCCCTCGCCCTATGCCTAGGTGGTGCTTGCTCCACGGCGAGGGACAGGCCCTCGCCCTACGCGGCACTGAGTCATCTCCATGGGTAATTATCCGCGTTATCTCCATTTAGACGATTCAATCGCGAGGGATAGGCCCTCGCCCTATGCCTAGGTGGTGCTTGCTCCACGGCGAGGGACAGGCCCTCTCCCTACGGTGAGGGGTAGTTATCCGCGTTATCTCCATTTAGACGATTCAACCGATTTGAACGTCGCGAACAAGCAGACGCACGTAAAACTGACATAGTAAACAACGTGTTTGAGAACGATGACACCGCGCGCGAAATCGTAATAGTGTTCCGGCAGTGAAAGATAACTTAAGAATTTCCCGATTGCACCAGCCCGAGTGGATAACGCGCCGATTACCCATAATGTGATGAGCAATCCAAAGCCGGTCAGGGCCGCAACGAGTTGGTTTTTGCTCATGGACGACATCAGTAATCCCAACGACAGAAAAGCGGAACCGATCAGCAGCAGTCCGAGGTAACCGCTCAGCAGTGGGCCTGCGTCTACAGGACCGAAACGTTGCGCCAGGAACGGGAAAAACAGCGTCAAACCGAGCATCATGAGCAGCAGCGTCCAACTGGCGAAGAACTTGCCGAGCACCACCTGTCCATCGGTAATCGGCGAGGTGAGGAGAAGTTCAATCGTGCCAGATTTCCGTTCCTCGGCGAACAGTTTCATCGTCAGCACCGGCGTGAAAAAGAGGAGGATGACTGCCATGTTGCCGAAGAGCGTGTTCATTACGTCTGCACCGGAACCGCCGTAGTTGCTAGTGCTGAGGAGCAAGATTGAAAACAGAAATCCCGAAATCGCAGTGAAGACGAAGCAGACAAAATAGGCGATGGGTGACACAAAATAGGTGTAGAGCTCTTTTGTGCAAACGGCGATGATGTTTTTCATAGATTGTGCAGTGTTAGCAAGAAAACCGCAACCGAGCCTTCCCGACAAAGAAGGGCCCTAGCGATTCGATATACTTCGTCGTTTGTTCCGTTTGGCGCATGTCTTGGATGAGGCGCGATAGCGGATACAACTCCGCGCCCACCAAACCGATGACGAACTCGTTATCATTCGCATCCAAGCCGAAGCACGCCAAGCGGATGTCACTCGCATAGCCAGCGGCGGCATAATTCCGTCCAAGCATCGCGTGCTCCCCTAAAATCCTTCCCCGGTCGCGCGGTTCAAGCCGATAAAACTCGGATTTCCGACGCAATGGATACCAAATCGCCCACGGGCAATCCGGATTAAGCGCGTTCTGGAGCGGCTTGTTGATAAGCCACTGCTCCAAATCTGGTTCTCTCCCTGTAGCGTAGGTGCGGCCAATCATCGTCATCTCTGGACGATAGGTGAGCTTCGCGAACGGAATAGATGTCAAGGCGGAACGCATCTCTGTGATGAGCGTCGTCATGTCCTCTTCCATAAAGAGAACGCCTACACCTGACGGATGATTGAGTTCTTCATAAAGCACGGCGTTCATGCCGGTTGCCTCTAGTGACGTGGCGAGGTTCTCGGCATTCCTGCAGCCAGAGAACACATGGAGCTGGCAGAATAGTCGCCGGTCGCCCGTTTGCGGTTCGCCATCAATCGGTATGCCGATTTCGCGGATGTCCAGGGGTTCCGGACGCGTCGGCCTCGCTTTTTCAGTGTGCATGGTTTATTTCCTGTTCATTTTTATTTTTTCTGTGGAGAGAACTGAATGGCTTTGCCTATTAGATATGCTGTTGTGAGCCCGCCCCACCGATGGAGACAGGCGGTTATGTTAGCCTCTCAGCCAACCGATGAATTGGCTAACGATGGATACGATACCTAATCCAATTGCCGAGATAATCCCGACAATCTTCCACCGCTCACTAAGATTTGCCCGCTGAGCACGATGGCTATCAATATGTGCTTCCATCAGCGTCTGCATCCGTGCCTGTTCGATTTTGATTTCCGTGATATCCTTAGATATCTCATCGAGTTTGCTGAGGATGCGTTCTTCATTCGTCATTGCAACCTCCATGTATGCCCCCAATCGCTCCGAGGATGGTTTGGTATTGCACAGACAACTACCCGCCCCTGCCTTGCCTATGTTAAGGTGTCGAAGCACCTCCACTTGAGGCACAGCGGTTAACACTGCCTAACCGACGGTTACACACTATTCTATCACATTCTCATGCAGAATGCAAATCTTTTCCTGGCTAACAGAGCAATTCAGTTAGCTCATTGATTTCCTTTCTCGTTCAGCGGCTAACGTTTTTTCGTGTAAGACTCACGAATCCACTCTTCCAGCACGATGTCGGGATTTTCCACGACGGCTTTGGGGAAAGTGAACGTTGATTGCCCGGTGTTCTGCTTGATGAGATTCAAGCCGTGCTGATAACTCTCTAGCAGTGCATCGCAGACTTGGGAAACCGTATGTTCGTTTGCGATGGCGCGTTCGCAGAGAAGCGCGGTGGCATCGTCGTCAAATCGGATTTGCAGTTGATGCTCGGCGTGGAAACGCGCTTCATAACGGCGAAGCTGCTCTTGCATGACGAGGTGCCGGTTGTAACCGGTATCTCCGATTATCCGCTGCAACTCCATCTGCGGTTCATCGATGACCGAGGCGGTGACGACGAATTCTTGCACACCGGTGGAAGGCAACTCAAACTTGTAGTCCCGCAAAGCCTTCTCACAGACAGTCATCAAGGCACGCGCGCCAGTTTTCTGCTCAATCGCCTTCTCGGCGATGCGGTGCAACCCACTATCCGCAAACAGCACGGTGATGCCATACGCTTGAAACGCATTCTCATACTGCCGAATAATGGAGCCCTCTGAGTGTTTCAAAATATGGAAAAGGTCTTCCACTTCTAATTCGCTACAAACGACATGCACCGGCAGCCGCCCGATGAATTCTGGCTCAAAACCGTAGTCAATGAAATCTTTCGGGGTAACGTGCTGAAAATAGTGGCCCGCGTCTTCGGTTTGACTCACGACGTTCGCATTGAACCCGATGCGGCTCTGATGCATCCGCTTTTTGATGCTCTTCTCCAGTCCGGTGAACGCGCCGCTGATGATAAAGAGGATATGTCGGGTGTTGATGACCTCTTTTTCCACCTTCCCGCGCCGCTGGAATTCCATGGCCGCCCGCATTTGCGAGGCGACATCATGGCCGGAACGCAAGTCTACCTCCGTTTCCTCCATTAATTTCAGGAGGCCAATCTGCACACCGCGGCCGCTGACATCACGTCCGATGATATTCGGCGGCGTGGCGATTTTGTCTGCCTCGTCCAGATAGACAATCCCGTATTGCGCCAATTCAAGGTTATCGTCTGCCTGCGTGACGAGTTCGCGAATCAGATCATCGACGTTCGCGCCGACGTAGCCTGTCTCGCTGAATCGAGTCGCATCTGCTTTGACAAACGGCACCCCGATTAACTTGGCGATATGCCGGATGAGATACGTCTTGCCAACCCCCGTCGGACCGAGCATGACGATGTTCTGTTTGGAGTAGTCTGCCTCGGCGGCATCGGGGTTCTCGTGGCATTCACGGACGTGGTTGTAATGATCGCAGACAGCGATGGCGAGTGCCTTCTTCGCGTCGTCTTGCCTGATCACATACCGGTCCAAGTATTGCTTGACTTCTTTCGGCTTCAAGTCAAACTTCAAATCGAAGGTTTTCTTCGGTGATGGAACATCTTCGGTTGCGTCCGGAGCCGGTGCCTGCGCGCCAGCGGCGACATTGCCGAGTTGAACCGTCCCGCCATACTTCTGATTGACAAATTCTTGGAGGTCCTTCTGAAGTTCTTCGGGTGTCGGTGTTTTGTTATTCATCGGTTACATTAACTCCTTGCGGACGATTTCGGTGCCGGCTACCATCGCCTTCAGTTTTGCTACGGCTGCCCACCGTGCCGTTTGGCTGAATCCGCAGTCCGGTGTGATGGAGAGTTTCTCCGGCTGGACGTGTTTAAGGGTTCTCCGGAGTAGTGCGGCCACATCCTCCGGTGTCTCCACGTAGTAGTTTTTGACATCGATGAGTCCCGCGGCGAGTTCCTTGTCGTTCGGAAACTCGCTCCACAATTCAATTTCGGCGAGTTCGCGGTTGGCAAATTCAAGTGCGAGCTGGTCGAAGTTCGCGTCGAGGATATGCGGAAACAGCGGACGATACGAACGTTTCCCCACGGCTCTGCCGCGATAGTTTCCGAAACAGATATGCACCCCTATCTTCGCGGCAACGCCTTCGACTGTGCGGTTAAACAATTCGACAAACTCTTGCGGCCGGTCTGGGTAAACAGCGTAAGAGGGTTCGTCAAGTTGGATGAATTCTGCACCCGCTGCGGCGAGTTGCCGGAGTTCGGCGTTGATAATATCGGCGCAGGCGTAAGCCACCTCAAGGCGTTCTTTGTAGATGCCGCCGGTCTGGATGCGCCCGGAGAGAGTAAAGGGACCGGGGCATGTCACCTTGAGCGGTTTTGTCGCTTCGGTTTTGGCGAATTCAAATTCCGCGACGATGCCGAGTCCATCGGGAGCGGCGAGCGGCACAGTAGGAAGCCATTTCCCGCGCTGATCATGCCCGTCAGGGCCTTGCGTTCTGGGTGCAGGCTGCTGCGCTAAGCCGGTGAGCCGTTCATAGAATCCAAGCACGAAGTCTTGCCGGCGCATCTCGCCTTCGGTGATGATGTCGACACCTGCACGCTCCTGGTCAGCGATGGCGATGCGGACTGCGTCGTTGAAGGTTTCGTTGATATCGGTTTCGCCGAGTTCGCCGCGGCCGATTGCCTCTAGTGTAACGCAGAGCCAACTGGGTGGCGCGTAGCTGCCGATGGTGCTAGTTGGGATTAAAATGTCGGTGTCTTTCATGAGCCTCCTCAGTTATTGGGTTTCCGGAGTCTGTGTGGGCGATTTGGAAGTCGCAGCCATAGGTTGGGCGATTTCCTTATTTGCGCTGCAAGACTGTTTGTCCTTTTTGCGCAACCTGCGCGCTCGACACATTTGCAAATAGTCAATGTATCTGTCGATGTCGTGGTCGAATTTCGCCGAGATTTTGTGCCGGATGCGCCGGATATCTTCGACGATGCTGGAATCTTTAGTCATTGTAGCCTCCCATTAACTGGTTTGGTGTAACGATTGGATGTCTAGAAAATTTCTGTGGCGAAGTTTGCTATTCTAGCGAGATGTAGCGTTACCCCTTCACATTCGCATAGAAAAAGGGCGGCATCGTCAATGCAACGACATCGTCTTCACCGGAGATTTCGCGCGCCATTGCGAGGGCATCGTCCAGATTTTTCGCCCAGTCCACGCCTAATCGATGCGCGACGCGCGGCTCTTCCGGGCCTACTAAGATAACTTTAGAGAGGTATTTCAGCGGATACGTCGCCCAATACCAGACTGTGAACGGATGAAACCCGTGGTGCGCGTATCGGTTCCGATAGCAGTCGATTAAGTGCCGGTCGGTGGCATATTTCTCTTGGAACTTCTGCTGCATCTCAAACGGTTCTGTCGTCTCGGCGAGGACTTCGTCGTAGAACTGCTTGTAGGCGACGTGATATTCTTCGTGGAACACCTCATAAGTAGGGTTCATGATGATGACAACGCCGCCCTTCTTGAGGATAGGTTTGTTGTAGAACCAGTTGAAAATGTAACCTAAGATGTCGCTGACGACGAGGACCGGGTTAATGCGCGCGTCGACAGAATAAGGGCTCATATCGGGAAGCCCGAAGACGAGGGTGCTGAATTGGCGCGGGATGTCTATCGCGAGCTGTTCTTTCATTAAGGCTAATGTCTTTGGATGCACTGCGTCAATGTCGCCGGCGTTTACTTGGATAGGTTCGTAATCGGTGCGCACGCTTTTGAGGATTTGATAGCGCAACGCCTCTGGTAAGAGGGATAAAGTCGCCGGTGTGAAGACTTTCAAGAGTCTTTCCGCGAAGTTGCACTGGCTGTTCGGTTTGCCGACGTAGCGGAGATGCAACGGGTAGAGCGCGCCGTTCATCGCGGCTTCTAGCACCAAGATGGGTGTCTCTTTCTGAATGAGGCGGCTCATGCGTTCGATGCAGGCGTGCATGTGCGAACCATCGGGTTGCATGACGTGCGGGCTCTCCGCTGTCATGTGCGGCGAGTGGTGCGGCGCGATAGATTGATACGTGCCGAGCCCAACAGCAACGGATTTATGTCCGCCGTTGAGAGGAATCTGAATCGTGTCAACGTAAATCACCAGATCGCTGTCTAGGACAGCTTTGTCTGTCTCAACGATTTCCTCTTTTTCGGTTGTCCCGACGCGGACGATATGTTCGGCATCTTCGGCATCAAAATTTCGGAGTTGGTGCGGATAGAACTCGTCCATGATGTTTTTGCCAAGCATATATGCCAATTCGTGCGGCTTCATCTTGCGATGCAGGGCGACAGCGCACATCAACTGGATGTTTTTTTTCGCAACGCCGTATGCGTAGAGCATCGTGAGGAGTCGCTCAATCATAATTTGCCGCATATCGGGTTTTTTGGTTGCCGGAAACGGTTGGCAGTTGTCGTCAAATAGAATGAGCACCTTTGAATTGCCATCCACGAGTTCACGCAGGGGCGGCATGCCGAGTGGGTTTTCAAAGGCGCGCTGCGTGTGTTCGCCGAGTGCGGCGCGTTTGATACCGGGCAGGGGCGGCTTGGCGTAATAAACCTCGGAAGTATCCGGGAGTTTCGCGTTGATGAGCTGGTTTCCAAAATAGGTGAAGTATTTCATTTTATGTTTTGCTTTGCAGGTTTTTATTTATTTTAGCATAGGTGCAGGAAATAGTGCAAGTTTTTTTGCGCGAAAAAAAGTCCCTGAAGCAGCAGAACAACGTTCGCCTAAAGGGATGTCCCTCCAACCAAACTCGCAAGCCTTTTATCTATGGTTTTCTCAATGTCTTGGTTATCGTCTTGCGGTTGGATGAGGCCGGCGATGAGGGGCGCGAGGCATGCAATGATGAGGAACG
>PYJE01000147.1 GCA_003635305.1 Candidatus Poribacteria bacterium
GCCTGAGTTGTTTGAAAACTACAAATTTGGCATGAAAGGAAAAAACTATGGAACCTCTTCGGATTGGATTTCTGGGTGCTGGCGGTTTCGCGCGGCACACTATTTATCCGGCGTTGCATCTCGCACCGGTTGCGTTGCAAGCTGTCTGCGATGCGGATGAAGGCCGCGCGAAAGATGCCGCTGGCAAATTTGGCACAGGACGATACTACACCGACCGGCGTGAAATGTTTGAAAAGGAGGCCCTGGAGGCAGTCATCATCTGCATGGGCCCCGAACCGAGGCAGCCGCTCGTGCTTGAGACGCTCGCCGCGGGGTATCACGTGTTCGTGCCGAAGCCGCCCGCGCCATCGCTTGCGGAAACGCTTGACTTGGCAGAGGCATCGGAAAAGCACGGCAAGACGCTGATGGTGAACTTCCAGCGGCGGTTTAGCCGCGGCGTGCGCGGCGCGAAGGAAATTATGCAGACAGAATCTTTCGGGCAGCTCACGCAACTTTTCTGCTCGTTCTGCAGCGGTGCATACCCGACGGTGAAAAGTTATCTGCTGGATTTCGCGATTCACCACTTCGATCTGGCGCGTCACATCGCCGGTGCGGATGCGAAAGAAATCGCTGTCTTCCATAACGAAGTCGATGGGCAAGGCGCGTTCGCCGTTGCGCTGGAATATACTAACGGCGCGGTTGGCAACTTACAGTTAACGAGTCAACGCCTATGGCAACGCAACTATGATTACATCGAAATCACCGGCCAGCACGAGTATATCGTGTTAGATGGGTTGTGGGGTGTTCAGCATTTCACGCAATCCGGCAACACGTTCACCTCGAATTTCTCCGATGAACGGAACGGCGAGTTGACTGGGGATGGCATCAGTCTCACCGAGTTTGTCAATGCGATTCGTGAAGACAGGGAGCCAATCTCTAGCATTCACGATTGCGTCGGCTCGATGCGGTTGTATGATGCTGTCCTGCAACGTCAGAAAGGCGTTATTTCGCTTGTTGATTAATCGCTTCTAGCACCTCAAGACAGGACTTCCCGTTCACCAATTGGTGGTAGAATTGGGCGGCGCGTCTGCTAAAATCTCGGTTCTGACTGAGACGCACCTCTCCCGCACTACCGGGAGGTGTCCACAACGTCGCATCCGAGAAAATGGCGGCGAGCCGACTCTCTACGTCCGCTAGTTCCGTTCCGAACGCGCCACTCAAAACGTTTTGTATCGTCCGGTCTGCGTCGCGGATTTCATACGTTTCTCCCATATCCGTTATGCCACTGTAGCGCGGGGGCCTGTCGCCCGCGATGTCGTGCGGTGTCAAAAAGCGGAGAACCGTGGCGAACGAATAGGCAAAATCGGTTTTGAACTGCTCTGTCGCCGAGGCGTAGTTTGGGGAGGTGACGATATCTGCGGCGCGTTCGCGGAGTTTTACCGTCTCAATGATATTAATCCGTGCATTGTCGTCCTTGATGCGGCGGATGCGTTCAATGAACTCCCGCGTATACGCGCTCGCGCTCTGTCCTGCGATAGGGATGTCCGCCTGCACAATCTCGGCGTAACCCGCCATCAGCCGTTCTAAGTGCGGCGCGAAAGTCGGGTGCACCGCTGCCTCGTTGACATATTCAATACCGGCAAGCATTCCTTTGTGCGTGATTCCCGGCACATGCACCGAATTGACTAACAACAATTTCCAGTCGTGGTGCGGTTCAATGCTTTCTTGCGTGACGATAACGCCGAAATCTTCAAGCGCGCCGAAAGGGACTCTGAGCCTATCGCCCGGGTCTTCCAGAATAAGCGGTTTCGCGGGCATTTTCTCGGCGTACGTGATGAGTTCGTCGGGGATACCGATGCGTTCGCGCGCTTCTGTCTGAATATCCTCGGGCACGGCGTAAACCTGCGGTACCAGCCGGTCTCCCATTTCGTTAAGGAAGCCAACGTTGGTTTCTAGCCAACCTGCATACGCGTTACTTCGTCTCGGATACTCGTTGCGTAGCATGTCGCGAATCACATCGCCGTTATTTCGGAGATTATCGGTATTGATAACAGCGAGGGTTGCATCGGCACCGTGATGTGAAAAATAGCGGTGGAGTGTCTCGTTGAGGACATCCATCGCCAATTCACCTTTGGCAATTCCGGCTTCGGTTACGCCGATGAGGACGAGCTCTAACGGATTTCGGGTTTGAGCGTAAAACCGTTCGCGGCCTGCCTCGGTGGCAAGCGTCGTCGCGCCGACAACGCTTGAAACCTGGCGGATGTCATGGATGCCCTCTACGTCAAAAGTGACGACGTGATATACGCCATGTTGTCGGTTAAGCGCGTCTGCTTTTTCCGTGCCGCGCGGTTGTCCGACAAAAATGCCGCCATCGTAGAGATGCCGTTGGTTGAGAATGTGAACGAATTCGTGAGTGAGGGCGCGTTGCAGGCCGCCCGCGCCGATAGCGAGAATTTTCGTCCTTCGCGAGGCGTTCAATAAGCGTTTTTGGTGCAAGGCTGTCTTTCTCCGTGGAGCCGCTATTGACGTTGTCGATAGCGGCGCAAATGCCAGAATTCCCACCGGTAGGCGCGGTTTGCAACCGCGCCTACCAGGTTCGTTCCGCGTCTGTCCTATTTGGCTAAAATCTCAGCATAGAGTGCTAAATAGGCATCGGCGATGTGTTTCCAATCGTAAGGTTTCACTCGTTCGATGCTGGCTTTGCCCATCGCGATGCGCTGTTCACCTGCGTTGATGAGTTTGACGAGGCACCGCGCGAGTTCGTCTACATCGCCCGGGTCGAACACCTCGCCGTTAACACCTGCCGCGACGAGTTCGTCTATTCCTTGCACGCGGCTGGCGACAATCGGCAGGCCTGTCCCCATCGCCTCCAACACGACAAGCGGCATCCCTTCTGCTAGCGATGGCAAGATGAAAATATCCGCGCGCCGATACTTCTCTGGCAATTCGGTATACGGCACCGAACCTGAAAAATGAATGCTTGATGTGACACCGAGATTTTCTGCCAGTTGCATCAGTTCGGCCCGGGAAGGGCCATCTCCGACGATTTCAATCTTGAAATTTGCCGATGCCTTTTCCAGCATGTGCGGTAGCGCGCGGATCAAAAACTGAAACCCTTTGCGCGGGATAAGCCGGCCAATTGTGAGAATCCGCACGGTTTCTGGATGCGATTCCCGCTGTGCTGGTTCAAAACGCGCCAGATCCAACCCGTCAGGGATGACATTGATGTTCACGTTCGCGTCTGTTTCCTGAGCGAGTTCGCGCAACCCATCGCTACAGGCTATTAGCCTTGATGCGTTCCGCCAAATCGCCCGGATGATAGGTTTGAGCAGCAGGTATAACCAGCGGTAATAGGGCGGGTCCGGGTCCGGCCTCGGCACATCGCGTCCCCCTAAAAACACCACATACGGCACTTTTCGGAACTTCTTCAGGAGATAGGCCCCGCCGCCCGCGGGAATACCGAAGAAAACCTGGGTGATGTCCGGCTGAAATTTCTTCGCGAACTTCAACCCGTAAACGCTTGAACTGATGGCATACGTCAACATCTCGTGGACAGCGCAGACATCAGGGTTTTTCCGAAGCGCGGGCACCCGATGCACGTGAAATTTACCGGCCTGCTCTTCTGAAGCCTGTAAAGGCGGGTGGCGTTCGTATCCACCCGCGTCTTCCGTTGCAGGTAAATCTGCGAATTGGGAGGTAATGAGATGAACATCGTGTCCAGCCGCGGCGAAGTGTTTTCCTAGAAAATAACTCACCCATCCGCCGCCGCCACCAATCGGCGGGAACTCATGATTGAACATCAGAATTTTCATATAGATGCTTTTAATTTAACTGCCAGCGATTTCAACGGCAAATTTGATGATTGCTTCGGCGATGTTGATACCGGTGACCGTTTCCAATTCCTCAAATCCTGGCGATGGGTTTACTTCTAGGATAACAGGGCCATCCGCCGTTTGGAGTAGATCTACGCCGGCGATATCCAATTCTAGTGCAGCTGTCGCTTCAATAGCAAGAGATTTTTCATCATTGGAGAGGGAGACTGCTTCGCCCGATGCACCTCGGTGGATATTCGCGCGAAATTCGCCGATAGGAGCGCGCCGCTGCATCGCTGCGATAACTTCACCGCCGACAATGAGGATACGGATATCAATCGCCGTGGCGTTCTCGCCGATAAACGGCTGAATAACGTAATCTTGATGGAGTCCACACAGTGCATCCACTGCTGAGGTGAGCGAAGTTGGCGTATCAAGCAACATCACGCCACTGCCGTGTGTGCCGTAAAACGGCTTCAAAATAAACGGGTAGTCTCCGAGTTCAGCGACGGCTTCCTCCAAAAACGCCGCGGAACCGACGGTAAGACTTGGCGGCACCGGCAATCCGTGTTGCGCGAGGATACGTAGGGAACGGAATTTATGGCGAGCGGTGGCTATCGCCTGCGCGCGATTCATCACTGGGATGCCCAACCATTCAAAGTGTGCGATGACTTCTTGTCCGTATGCCGCCGTTGCGCTGCTGATGCGTGGAATGACAACATCAATATCTTCTACCGGCGCGCCTTCGTAAGTCATACCATCGCCGATGTTGCTTTCTGTGGTAGGCGCGCTTTGCAAGCGCGCACAGCCAATGCGGAGATAAAACCCGAACGCATCGAGAATGTGTGCGGTGTGTCCGGCATTTTTGGCGGCTTCGTGAAGGCTTCGGGTGGAATGGTTTTGGGTGCTCCGGGAGATAATGGCGATTTTCATGATGTTTTTTGCAGTTCGGGCGCACTATCCCAGCGCGGTTTTAAGTTGTTCCACTGCTTTTATCGCGTCTTCAATCTCTTTTCTTGGGGTATTAGCGATAGTCGCATGGCTGAGCGGATTTAGGATACGACTTCGATACAACTCAATGTCGCTCATGAGCGATTTTTCCAAAATAGTGGGGTTCTGATTTGCAATTTTTATCGCTTCCCAGAAATCTCGACTATCCAACTTATTCGGTTCGCTGCGATACCTAACCCGGAGCCGCTTTTTATTGCAGAATTTCTTGATTGCCTCCTCAAAAGCGGTGCGCAGGTAAATTGCACACGCTTTATAGTCATTGGCAGTAAGAAATTCCCTTGCTTTGTCAAGATACGCTTTACCTTCGACATAGACAGGAATTTCGTATTCATCGGTTTTGGCGAAATAGAATTCGGCGTATTTCCATTCCTTTTCCGATGTCCGTTGCTTGACAACCTCATACCACACCTTATCGTAAGTGGTTAAAAAGATTTGGTGATTTGGGAAATACGTCGCCAGAATATCAAGTACCGGCAGGCGGTTTGACATATCCAACCCGATGAGCACATCGTCTAGCGCGAGCACTTTTAAGTCGCTTTCTGGTTGAAGCAGGATTGCCGCAAAATAGATAGCGAGGGAGATGGCTGACAATTTCGCTTCGTTGAGGAAGAGGTGGTGTGC
>PYJE01000148.1 GCA_003635305.1 Candidatus Poribacteria bacterium
GCTGAGTCGACTTGGGTTATCCGCTGTGCCGCGCGCCATCGCCGCCAACAATTGACACCGGCACTGAAGAGGAATCCAAGGCCGATAATGCCTGCAGTTACGCCGCCAATCACCCAATCCGGTCGCGCGATGATGGCATAAGTCCCGCCGCCGATGAGGCATATCGCAATCGCGCCATCTTTGAGGCTGTTGCGCAATGCGCGTTTCTGAATCAGCGAGAGATTGCGGCGTTTGTGTTGCTTGACATACGCCGTGAGTGTGGCTGTCGGGACATGGATGGCATAGGGCTGTTCCGGCGATAGCGGCTGCACGCATCGGAAGCCGATGTTGCCGGCGGTGTAATCCGGTGGCGCGTGCAGCCGATTTGCACACCGAAAATAGCGTTTCGCCGTGCCATCGCGCACCTCCAACCACGAACCACCGCGCAACGTTTTATGCTTCGGCACAGCCGCCGCTTTTGTGTCATCATAGGGCTGATACCAATCGGCTGTCCATTCCCACACATTCCCCGCCGCTTCGTGGACTCCGTAGGGGCTCGCTGTTGCGGGCCGACTGCCCACCGGCGTGAGGTGCGATGTCAAAATCTGCGCGAGTTCCGGCGATTCCGCAAACGCATTTCCCCATGGGTACATCCGGCCATCGGGCCCGCGGCACGCCTTCTCCCATTCCGCTTCTGTCGGCAATCGCTTGCCTGCCCATTGCGCGTACGCGTTGCAATCGTGCCAGTTCACTTGGACAACCGGCAGATTTGCCGCGTCCGGTGCATACGCGCCATTTTTCCAGTGCGCAGGCGAGGGATGCTGCGTCGCCTTAACAAACGTTGCGTATTCGGCGTTCGTCACGGGATATTGCGCAATCCGATACGCCTCCAAAAAACGGACATGCATCGGTGCCTCATCCAGTTTTGCGTGCGCCGAGTTCGCCAATGCGGTACCGTAGAACGACTCAATGTCGGTGCCCATGATAAACGCGCCGGGCGGAATGAGGACGGTGTGACTCTGGTTCATCTAAAGTTCCATGCCGCTGCGGCGTATTTGGTTTTCGCCAAAACTGCTGCTCGCGCACGTTCAGTCGGCGAGAGTTCTCCTGATAAAAACGTAATGCCGAGATGAAACGTTTCACAAATGGCTTGGATGAGCGCGTCTCTCGTTATCGCATATCCCGCGGCATGGAGAGTTGTCGATTTTTCGCGCACCAACTGCCCGCCCTCGGTGTGTTTTGAGATGCGCGCGAGGATGGTGGCCGGCGGCATCGCCACCGAGATATACCCTTGAAACAGCATCCCGTTCCGATTGCGCCGCACGGAGACGCCTGCTACTTTCTTGCCGTTGAGCATCACATCGTGCTGCGCGGGTTTTGTCAGGCAGATATTCGGGGCATCTACATCGACAGCATTGACGTAACGCTGCGCGGGAATGCCGAGTTGCGTCATCGCCGCCACGAGGCACTCCCCAATCCGCTGATACGCCTCTGGAACAGACATTTCTCCGAATGCCGCCGATCTGGCTGCGCGCGGCAAAATCAGCGTCCAGGTGAGCTCCCAGCCATGCACCACAGTGCCGCCGCCGGTTAGCCGTTTCACCAATTCAATCCCCGCTGCACGGCACGCCGCCACGTCAACTTCCGCGGCGATATCCTGAAAATAGCCGAAACTGAACGCTGGCTGCGTCCAATCGTAAAAGCGTAACGTCGGCTGCGGCTGTGCCTTTTGCGCGAGCAAAATCGCCTCGTCAATTGCCATGTTCATGGCGGCGCAGTTTTTGCGCATGTTGAGAAGTCTGCCGATGGTTGTTTTTATCATCGCAGCATGGCGAGGGACAGGCCCTCGCCCTACGGTTAAGGAGGCGGCGAGGGACAGGTTTCCCTCGCCCTACGGTTAAGGAGGCGGCGAGGGACAGGCCCTCGCCCTACGGTAAGATGGAAATCTACGGTAAATGGAGATTTACTTGTGCTATGAATATGCGACTCGGCAGACGGCAGTGGTATGCGCATCGCAATACCAAAAATAGCCGTCCCAATAAGTCATCCCGTGCGGTTCCGGATGCGGTTCTGGAATCTCAATTTTATTCAGGTGACTGCCGTCTTCTGGGTTGAGATGGAAGATGGCGCGATGGTTCGTCTCAACGCACCAGAGTTCGTCTCCCACCCAGGCGATGCCGTGCGGTCTGTCGCCGGGCGCGGGCAGCGTATGGATTACCGAGAAATCGTCGGCAACGTCTACCTGATAAATGGTGGCAGAAGGCGGCACTGCTAGCCAGAGTTTATCGTCGCGCCATTCCAATCCGTGCGCCCCGGTCTTTCCCGCGCCGGGGGTGGCGAACGAAGCGAGCGTCTTTCCATTTGACGCATCGGTAGAAAGAATCTCGCAACTATAGGTTGATGCCAGCCAGAGTGTCTTGCCTGTATCGGTAATTCCGCTGCCTCTATCGGAGCCAGTAGCGAGCGTTTTCAGGACATCGCCTTCGTAAGAGACGAGGTGGACTTCGTTCGTACCCTGGTCTAGAATCCAGAGCCCTGCTTCGGTGGCTTGCATCCCGTTGGGTTGCGGGCCAGGTGAGTCAAAAACTTTTTCGATTGTCGGCATGAGAAACCTCCGTATATGCTTGAGCAAAATGATAACCTATTTTGTGGTGTGATGTCAAGAATTTTCTTGCAAACTGTCGCCAAAAATGTTATTATAGAAGTAACAGTTCATTTTGATGGAGGTTTCTCTTGAATACGACTAAGGAACGCGTGCGCTGGTGGCCGTTACTTATCATTGGAATTCTCGCTGGCATCGCCATCGGCATCCTTTGGGGAGTAGATGCATCCGAACGCGAACTCAAAGTGTTCCTGACAGTTTTCATCCTGGTTCTCACGCTGATTCTCGGCGTGCTTTGGCTCGTGTTTCTCTCACGTTTGCCGTGGCGTGCGAGACTGCTCGCGTTGTCAGCCGTTGTCGTCTGCCTCATCATCTCTGGAACGCTTTTCCGAATTGCAGGCGTTACCGGGGATCTCACGCCGATTGTTGAATGGCGATGGGGAAGCAAACCTGTGGAAAGTGTCACAAGTGGAAACGCAACGGGCATTTTTACCCGAACGACAGATTTTCCACAATTTCTTGGACCGAACCGTAACGCTGTCATCAAGGGCATCCGCTTAGAACAGGATTGGGAGAAGCATCCACCCAAACTGATTTGGCGGCAGCCGGTCGGTGCAGGCTGGTCTGCCTTCGCTGTATTCGGTGATTCTGCCATTACACAGGAACAAGAAGACGAATGGGAGAAGGTAGTCTGTTATGAATTGACGACTGGGGAGATACGGTGGAGCCATCGCGACCGGGCTAGATATGACTCCGCGCTTGCCGGCCTCGGTCCGCGCGCTACGCCCACAATTGCCAGCAATCGGGTTTATACCGTCGGTTCAACCGGCATCTTCAACTGCCTCGATTTTGAGACAGGGGAACAACTCTGGACGACTAATATCTTTGAGGAAAACGACGCGGAGCCGCCAGATTGGGGCGTGAGTATATCGCCGCTCGTGCACGGCGACTTGGTTATCGTCAGCGCGGGCGGCCCGGTAGCGTATCACAAGGACACCGGCGAGGTAGTCTGGCGAGGATATCGGACGAGCACCGGCTATAGTTCACCGATGCTAACAACGTTAGCCGGCACCGAACAAATCGTGATTTTCAATCAAAGACTCGTCACTGCGCACGAACCCGCAACGGGTGAACTTTTCTGGAAGCAACCGTGGTCCCCAGGGCAGGCTGAGTGCGTCTCGCAACCGCTCCCGCTACCGGGCGACAAACTTTTCGTCTCGACCGCGTACGGCATCGGCGGAAAGTTGTTCCAACTTGAACGTAACCAGGACGGGCAATTTAACGTTTCTCTTTTGTGGGAAACGATATATCTCAAGGCAAAATTCACTACCGTTCTCCATTACGGTGGATACCTGTATGGATTGGACGATGGAATTTTCGCCTGTCTCAATCTTACAGATGGCAAACGGCAGTGGAAGCGTGGACGGTATGGGCACGGGCAAGTTCTCCTCGTGGAGGATGTCATCTTGGTGCTAACCGAGT
>PYJE01000149.1 GCA_003635305.1 Candidatus Poribacteria bacterium
GCAAGGGCTGGCAACATGACGTGCCAATACGGAAACGCATATCTGATGAGTCGGTAAATTAATTTCCGCTTCTCAACGCAGTTCACACAAACCCCGGACCAGCTCGGAATGGGTTGTCCGCAGGTTTCACACTTATCCTTGTTCTTGCCGAGTCCTCTCGGTTTAGGGTGCCCTTTCCCGTTATTGGCATCGGGATTCGCAGTCACCACGAGTTTCTCAAGTTCCGGGGTTGCCATGTCGAATTTCGGTGCGACGCGGCGAGAGTAGCGCGCCACCTCCATGGCGGTGTCGGATGTCCGAACCTTGAGGATGTTATTGCCGTGCATTTCCACGACATCGACAGTCTCAACGGCGTTGAGTTTGACTTCGCGGAGTTCGTGCTCGGGTGCCCCATTCTGGTTAAAAGCGATGAGGCGTTTCTCTGTAGCAATTAGCCAATCTTTTCCGTAGTTTCCGTCAAACCGCAGGTCTGTCGAGAGGGAAACCTTAATTTCCTCCCCGTCTGAAAGTAGTTCCTTCGCCCGGTTCTCCAAGTTTTCGGGCAATTCTTCGGTTGTGGTTAATTCTTCGTCTGCTTGTTTCTCGAAATGTGCGCGTCCGTAAGAATGTCGCTTACTCATCCGGTAGAGTTCGCGCCGCGAGTCTCGCATAATCAAACCTCCACAGCAGTCTTCGTCATCGTTATGGGCACGCCAGTTTTCATGAGTATTCCGTTTTCTGGGAGAGCCCTCCTACCGGGAGAGGGCCCGCGGCACCCGAAAACGAAATGGTTTCTGGCGAACTATGCCCTAAATTAGTTTATTTAACGAAAAAATTTAGAAAAGGTTGAAAAAAAACTGCGGAACCGGTGAAAAAACCTGCAAATATGAGAAATCCAGCGATAGATGCGGTAAATGAACCCCTATATTTACGGAAACCGCACAGTTTTGGATAGACACAATTTCCGAAATCATGTTATAATATCCAACAAAACTTTCACTACCACAGCGAGGTAGAAAAATTTGAGCATTGTTGCCCATGTCACGCACGAAGCCATCCAGAAAATGGGCGGCATCGGCGCAGTTTTGGAAGGGTTACTCACAACCCATACTTATCAACAAGCCATCGAACGCACGTTCCTCATCGGCCCGCTTTTCCCCGGCGCAGAGCTCAGTGGCCTGGAGACTGTCTTCTATCACGCCGCCGAGGGCATCACCGAAACACCACACGCCGATGCACTCAGCGGCATTGAGCAAACCTACGGTGTCGCTATTCTCTACGGACAACGGCGGTTCGTAAACGAAAACCAAAATATCACGCTGCTTACCGACGTGATTCTGGTAGATGTCTCTAATAGTAATGAGCAACCGACAGCACATTTCAAATGGGAACTCTACGAACATTTTCACATTGAATCCAGCCGTTACGAAAGCGATTGGGAGTTCGAGGAATACGTCCGGCTCGCTGAACCTGCTTATGACGCGCTGCGAGTGCTTCTCACCCAAGAACCGCAAAGACCGGTAGGGCGAGGGCCTGTCCCTCGCGAGCCGCAGCATCTACCAAATGTTTTCATCATCTCACACGAATTCATGGGCATGCCTTTTGCCCTTAAAACGCTCATCGAACGGCGGAAAGGCGATGAAGGGGCGGCGAGAATGCGCACCATTTTTTACGCGCACGAAGTCGCAACCATACGTCCCATCGTTGAGGGGCATCCCGGCCACGATGTCCGGTTCTATAATGTGATGAAACACGCAATGTCGCAAGGTAAGTCTGTCCGCGATGTGTTTGATGATGCGTTCTGGTATTTCAAGCACGCGCTCATCGACAAAGCGCACTTGTGCGATGCCATCTTCGCTGTGGGAGATCTGGTGGTGGACGAACTCCGATTTCTAGCGAAACCGTTCGAGGACTACCCGATTAACCTCGTTTACAACGGGATACCGGCGTTTGAGGTGAATTTAACAGAGAAACTCGCCTCCAAAGCGCGCCTCCAAACCTATGCGGAAACGCTGCTGGATTACCGTCCCGATTACGTCTTCACGCACGTGACGCGGCTCGTCAAAAGCAAGGGATTGTGGCGGGACCTGCAGGTGCTGACGCATCTCGATTCTCTGCTTGCTTCTAATGACAAAACGGCGGTGCTGTTCATCCTCTCCACCGAAATTGCTACCGGCAGGCCGGACGAGGCGATTCATCAGATAGAGAAGGAATACGGCTGGCCCGTCCATCACAAAATCGGATACCCAGACCTGGTTGGCGCGGAGATCGAACTTAACAATGGCGTTTCAGCGTTCAACCTCCATTCTCAAGCGATTAAGGTGGTGTTCGTTAACCAATTCGGCTGGAGTCAATCCACCTGCGGCAACCGCATGCCGGCGGAGATGGAGTTCATGGACATCCGCAAGGGAAGCGATGCTGAATTCGGGCAGTCGATTTATGAACCCTTCGGCATTGCGCAGGTGGAACCGCTCAGTTTCGGTGCGATTTGTGTGGTGAGCAACGTCTGTGGGTGTTGCGGGTTCATCCGGCGCGCGACTGGCGAACGCGATGTCCCCAACATCGTCATCGCCGACTACACGCACCTCGG
Source organism: Candidatus Poribacteria bacterium (assembly GCA_003635305.1). Taxonomy (GTDB): domain Bacteria; phylum Poribacteria; class WGA-4E; order WGA-4E; family WGA-3G; genus AGPOR5. Next base: position 2,570 of record PYJE01000149.1, read on the forward strand.
CATCCCACCGGATTCAATAGAGACGATTCTCCAATTCGGTTTGTCGGAACGGAACGAGATTGAGGCGGAGAATAGCCGTGACATCGCGGCGAAACTCCTCGGCCGCTTACCGCGCAAACCTCGCGATGTTGAGGATATGATTCAGGAAGGCTATGAAATCGCTTCGCGCATGAGCTGGGAGGTTGTAGTGAAAGATTATTTTTTGCCGGGCTTGCAACGCGCGCTGTCAACCGCTCACGTTTTGTAGGGAGAAGGAAACTTGTCCTTCGCTGGGCATCGGGACGAGGATGCCGAGGATAGACAACCCGGCACGGAGGCGATTTTGAGAGAGGTGCGCGATGCCCGCGGCAAGTGCATCATGAAGTTTCATTTTCTTGCAAGTAAGGTTTCATATCCCACAAGAGGATGGTGCCGTCAAAACTCCCACTGGCTAACAGTTCTCCATCTGGGGAAAAAGCGAGGGTTTGGACATCGGTGGGGTGTCCCCGGAAGGTGGCGAGATTCTCGCCATTTGCCACGTCCCATAACCGGATAGACACTTTTTCTGTGCCTCGCCACCAAGAGCCGGAAGCGAGGTATCGTCCGCATGGCGAAAAAGCGAGTGCAAACGGTCGCTTACATCCATCGGGCAGTAGAATCGCCATGTGGATTTCATGCGTCATGGCATCCCACAACCGAATCTCCCCTATCATACCGCCAGCAATCCAGCGGCCGCAAGGTGAAAATGTGATAACTTCAAGGCGGCGGGGACGCAGTTGCTTTTCTGCCTGTGACCGCGGTTTCACATCCCGCAGAATTTCTGGGACCGCCGCTTTAAACTCGGCTGCGGCTAATGACGGATGGATAGGTAATCTGCCAACCTCTTTCCCATTCTCAACATTCCATAGGCGGACTGTTCTGTCCCATGATGCACTTGCAAGCCGTTTGCCATCAGGCGAAAACGCTGCAGATTGGATGCGGTCCGTATGTGCCCGCAGGATGTGTAGTTTTTGTCCACTTTGCACGTCCCAGACTATCAGCATCCCATTTTTATAGCCGCTTACCAGCAGTTCGGCTTGCGGCGATAACGACACCGTCCACGCCCCCGGCCTTTCGGGCCCAGACATCTCAGCACACAGTTCACCTTTTTGAATATCCCACACCTTGAGTGTGTTTTCATGGATGCTGACAGTGTAGATTTTTGCGTCTGGGGATACATGAACAACCTGGGTGCGACATGGCGGATGCTCCTCAAGCACGCGTTGCGAGTGCTGCCGCGCGACATCCCATAAGGCGACATTATCCCACCGATATCCCGCAACCAACGTGTGTCCATCCCGTGAAAATGCGATGGATTCAACGGTATCTTGATGCGCCGCAAATGACACCTGCGTGGCAGCGGTGTCGTCTGGTTTCGTCCACACCTTGAGTTCGCTGGAACTAGCAACTGCCACCTGGTTTCCACCCTGGGAAAATTGGACGAGCCTGACCTTCCCACGCAATAATTGAATTGTATCAAGTTGTTCGGCTTGCGCTACATGCCAGACTTGCACGACTTTCTGATTTTCATATTGATAAAGTCCCGCTGCTAGCAGCTCCCCCGTCGGTGAATACGCGGGGTACATCCGATATTTTCCATAGTCTGTGCGGACTAACTCCAACGTGCCCCTGAAAATATCCCAGACGCGTAGGATGCCGCCCCAATAGCCAACTGCGAGGAATCCGCCGCAGGGGGAGAAGCAGAGCCCATAAACAAAATCCGAGTGTTCCGAGATACGGGCGATGCATACGCCAGACTCAATATCCCAGACTGTCACGAAGTCACGAGACATATCTTCGGCGGAATTCACATTCGCCAACAGGCTGTTGTCTGGCGAAAATGCGACCAGTTTGCCCGCGGGCCGACGTATCTTTTTCACCGGGGTGTTGTCACCGAGCGCGGCAACGTGTTCGCCGGTTGCCGGATTCACGATGTCAATCGTATTGCAGCCCTCAGCCAAAAGGGCGAGGTAATGTCCATCAGGCGAAAAGGTAGGCCGCATCTGACTCGAAAAGGTAGGCCGCATCTGGAGACTCACCTGAGTTTCTCCCATGATTCGTTCGGCGCAAACCTGGGGCTGCATATCCCAAACCTTGAGCACACCGTCTATATTGCCCGCAGCAAACCAGCGTCCATCGTCGGAAAAGGAGATAGCCGCGACCATCCCCCTTTCCGTTTCCGATAGAGCGAAGGGCAACTTTGATGCAAGCGAATACCACCAAATGCCGACAGTGGTGCAGACAGCGAGATGAGGCCCTTGCGGCGAGAAGGCTATGTCCTGCACGCTGCCCCGGCCCAATCGAGCAATCGCACCTTCGGGCAGTGCCCACGTCGTTACTTCGTTGCCACTAATTTTCATCTGAGGGATCACAGACTGGGTCGCAGGCTTCATCATCGTCATTGTCACAAACTGTCGTGCCCGAGCTGCAGCAGCCATCTCCAGAACAAGAGCATCCGGAAGTACAAGATTGTTGTTTACTCCCACTGCATCCAGATGCGTCATCGCAATCGCCGCAGGAACTGCCGCTAATACAAGAGCACCCATCCGCCTCCGGCCTTGTTCGCAGAGGAAGAGAAGACATCCGTTCCACTGCCGCAGCAGCTAGAAGCCTGGGACAAGCAACGATACCTACGGCGCAGTGTGGACGCAAGTTCCACTGCCGCAGCAGTTGGAAGCCTGTTGCGCAGTGTGGACGCAAGTTCCACTGCCGCAGCAGTTGGAAACCTGGGTTTGCACCACAAACCTGTCAAACGCGCCGGCGAACACAACGCCGCCAGCGAGAAGTAGGACGATGACGAGCCGCCCTAACGCATTCGGTTGGTTGAAAAATTTTTTCAACATGATAAAATCTCCTTAAGGTTATCCTATTGCTAGGAAAATCCCTTTGCAGGAGACGTGTCTAATGATAACACATCCACTGCATTTAATCGACAACTCAACAACAATCAGAGGGGTGACAGCGTCTCTCTTTGCAGGGAGATGTTGTCAACCCTAACGCTACAGAAAACACGTGCATGGATTTGAAACCCTTTTGCAGTGTCGTCTATATAATACCACAAAATAGACTAAAATGCAAATTTATTTTGCGTTTAGGAATGGAGGAGGAATCACAGCGAAACTCTTGCAGAAAATGCCAATTTCTGATAACATGAACGGCAAGGAAAACCGATTGGGAGGAAACATTATGAACGCCAAGCAAACCCGAACCGATACCCCAGTGCCGATGACACCGGAGCAGCAGTTTTTCTTCGATCTGCGCGGCTGGATTCTGCTGCCGGAAGTCTTGTCAACATCGGAAATTGAAGAGACGAAGGCGGAAGTCTATGCCGGCGCGAGACAAAGTTACCAAGGCGCGCTTCAGAACCTGCTCGATCATCCCGCTGTTGTCGGCATTCTGAACGAGATTTTGTCTGAAGAACCGTTTGTCAGAGACGACTGCTACGGCTTCCGATGCGAAGGTTCGTTTACCACCGTGAGACATCCGGGCTGGGACGTTTCTACGCGCGGCGATAACGGCATGCCGCACGTCGTCCGGCCGCCGCAACAAGCAAACGCGATGCGGTACCAGGTCGCGGGTGGGAAAATTTTCGCAGGATTAACGCGCGTCGTGTGGGAATTGGAAGAGGTGAAGGCTGGACAAGGCGGCACCACCTTCCTCAGCGGTTCGCACAAGGCACATTTCAACTACGGCGGCCCAGACCGGTATCGTCCCAACATCGGCGGCTCGCCGTGGGAGGCGGACATGCGCGAGGCGATGGACGAATATAGTTGTCCGCCGGGCTCCGTCGTCATTTTCACGGAGAGTCTCGTTCACGCGGCGAACGATTGGATAAATCCAGATAATCCGCGGTGCGCTGTGTTCAACTGCTATAACTCGATTTGGGCGCAGTGGCATCGGCTCAATCTGAGCCACGAGATAATCGAAACGATGCCGCCGAAACGGCAGTCTTTGTTCCGAGGGACTTGGGCTATTGGCGGTGGCCCGGGCGGGAACCGCGCGTATTCGTTGGATAATCGAACGATATGAACCGTCGCGAAAATCGATGCCCGCATCCCGTAGCGCGAGGGCCTGTCCCTCGCGAACTTCAACGTGCACCGTTTCCGGTGCTCTGTAGCGCGAGGGCCTGTTCCTCACGAACTTCAACGTGCACCGTTTCCGGTGCTCTGTAGCGCGAGGGCCTGTCCCTCGCGAACTCAACAGGCCAAGGACGCGTGCTACTATGAAATGAACTTGATGCATATCCTCTCTGTAGGGCGAGAACGCCAGATCTTGGCCTGTTGAGGCTCAGGCGAGCCCGAACTACAAAGGCAGATTGGGTATAATAAGAGCGTCGCATGGCGAGGGACAGGCCCTCGCCCTACGGTTAAAGGGCAGCGAGGGACAGGCCCGTGCTCCTACGGACTTGGTACCAACACCTGCGCGCTCCGTGCAGGCACATACGTCTGAATTGACTGCGTCTTTCCAGCTATCGGCCCATCCATCGAAATATCCTGCCGCGGATAACGCGCATCCGTCGCAACGTGCCCCTGTCCACCATACCCGATTTCGTCTGTATTGAGGATGACGCGGTAATCGGCAGGTTCCGGCACAGGGATACGCCAGTCCCGATAGGAGGCGGTCGGATGGAAATTGAAGACGAAGACGAGCCCGCCGCGCGCATATACGAGCTGCTTCGCCTCCTCGTGAATGCAGAGGAGTTGAACGTCGGTATCTGTCAGCAGATGGAACTGCGCATCGAGTTGTTGCATCGCCGCGTCAAAAGCGTTGAGGTGCTGGTAACGGAGGGTGTCGTCATCAACGAGGTGCCACTGCCGTCGTGCATGATGATAAGAATCGTTGTTGCCCGCGCGTGGGAAATCGATCCACTCCGGATGCCCGAATTCATTGCCCATAAAGTTGAGGTATCCCTCGCCGCCGAGGCTAAAGGTGAGGAGTCTGATGAGTTTATGCAACGCAATCCCGCGCGCGATAACCGGGCTCTCCGAAAAGATGTTCATCTTCTCGTAGAGCTCCGCGTCCATCAGTTGCATCGCAAGCGTCTTATCACCGACAATACCCTGGTCGTGGCTTTCAACGTAAGCGATATGTTTTTCGCCTGCGCGGCGGTTGAGTAGCATGCCGTAAATATCGCCGAGGTGCCAGTCTTCGTCTTGTCTCTCTTTGAGGAGTCGGATCCAATAATCCGGGATGCCCATGGCGAGACGATAGTCAAAACCGAGTCCGCCTTCTTCTGTCGGGCGCGCGAGGCCAGGCATCCCGCTCACTTCCTCCGCGATAGAGATAGCGTTCGGGTTGATGGCGTGCACCAGGTCATTCGCCAACATCAGGTAGGCAATTGCATCCAACTCAACTTGCGCGTTAAAATAGTCATCGTAACCGGTGAATGTCTGTCCGAGTCCGTGGTGGCGGTAGAGCATGCTGGTGACACCGTCAATGCGAAACCCGTCAATGCGATAGGTTTCGAGCCAATAGCGGATGTTGCTGAGCAGAAACCGCAGGACTTCATATTGACGGTAATCGAAACAGCGAGAATCCCATGCGGGGTGGACACCCTTCGTCCCGGTGTGAAAATAGTGATGCTCGGTGCCGTCAAAACGGTTTAATCCTTCGTCAAAATTTTTGACAGCGTGGCTATGCACCAAATCCATGATAACAAGCAATCCCATTCCGTGTGCCGTGTCAATGAGGTGCTTCAACGCTTCCGGTGTCCCGAATCTGCTTGACACCGCGAAGAAATTGCTGATATGATACCCGAAACTGGCATAATAGGGATGCTCCATGATTGCCATCAGTTGGATGGCATTATAGCCGAGTGCCTTAATTCGTGGGAGGATATTGTGCGTAAATTCGGTGAAAGAGCCGACTTTCTCAGCCTCTTGCGCCATTCCAACGTGCGCCTCATAAATCCGCAATCCCTCACCGCGGACTGCCTTGTTCCCCGTAGGGTGAGGGCCTGTCCCTCGCGCCCGGTCGGGTTCCGGCGCACTATTCCGCCACCGATACGGCATCGGCGGAGCCCAATGCTGCCCGACGAATCCGGCATCTTCCTCCTGCACGACGCGCTGGATATAGGCAGGAATCCGGTCGCGTGCGCCGAGTTCGGATACGACATGCACCTTCACGCGACTTCCGTGAGGGAGTCCATCTGGCAGGAAGATGTGCCACACGCCCCATTCATCGCGCGTCATCGGGTGTGCACCGCGGTCCCACCCGTTAAAATCGCCGATGAGGGAGAGCGCATGTGCCGCGGGGGCCCATTCGCGGTAACAGATGCCGCTTCCGCAGCGGTTGAACCCGAAATATCGGTGCCCTTGGCTTATCTGTCCGAGGAGACCTCCACCGCCCCGGTCTGCCTTTTCAATTTCAGTCTTGCGTTGGAGGTAGCGTGCATACCGCTGGCGCAGTTGCGCAGCGTAAGGTTTTAACAACGCATCTAATTTGATGAGCTCGTCCATATTTCTTTTACCCATAATTTTCGCGATAACGTTTTGTCTCCCTGTCTCTGCCGAGTTTGAGATTCACCTATTTGATGGCGCAGCACGACTGACTCCACCTTACGAACTCATCTCTGGAAAGGCTTACCGCCTCACGGCAGTATCAACCGATGGACACCCCGTTCCTGTCCGCTGGTTTCTCTCTGGAAATTTAGGCAAAGTTTCAGGCGAGCCACAGGTGCTAGCGGCAGTATTCGTCGGCGAGGGAACGCTTGTAGCAAAGGGTGCCTCTATTGAGCAGACTGCGCGGATTAGCATTGTTCCAGCGACTCAAATCATCGGGATTAAAGGCGGGACTTTCAACAGTCCCGCCGGTGTCAAGTTAGAATTCCCACCGCATGCATTTTTGACTTCGCAACGGATAGAGGCAGAGATTATTGTGCCGCCGGGTCCGCCGTTATCCGACTCCCATCGGCTCGTCCGCGTTGTTCGGCTGTCCCCTGGCAAACTCGTTTTGAAACGTCCTGCACAGTTACGATTTGCGTATAACGAGCCAATTCCCTATTCGGCAGTGTTTCCTATGCCCCAAATCCATTTTTGGGAACGCTATCAGAAAAGATGGGTGCCGTTGAGCAGTCAAGTCGATGCACTCCACAGCACCGTGACTACCTCGATTAACCACTTAGGCATCTATACTTTGATTGCCCCGAAAATGGAGATAGAGCGCGCAGACCGGCTCATCATCGAGAACGTCGCCCTTTCGCCGCGCGTCCTTTTCGCGCCCGACATGCACCGTCTCACCATAACCTATCACCTGGATGCGCCGGATGCTGTCAAAGCGTTCGTAACGATGGACATCTTCGATTTGCGCGACCGGCGGGTTCGGCGGCTGTTAGATAACGCGCCTTGCCGTTCCGGTCCGAACGCTGCGCAGTGGGATGGTTTGTCTGATGATGGAGTCCTCGTGCGCAATGGGCGATATATTTTGATTATTCATGCGAAGGCGGCTTCGCAACATGCTGTTGCGCGGAAGTTAGTTGTGGTTTTTAAATAGAGTTTTCTGCATGGAACTGATAGAGATATTTTACAATCTCCCGCGGCGTTTGTCAAGCGCAAAGAAAAAATCCCCAATTAAAAAACTTGACAAAATTCTGCATAACGTGATAAACTAATAAAAAATCAGGAAAAGGACAGCAATATGGCATCACAAACCGATTTAAAAGCAATGTTAGCTGCGCCTGTCGCCTTGGCACCGAATACCTATCTGCATTTCTATAACGGTGGGAAACTTCGCGCCGAGTTCATGGGCGAACCCGAACCGAAGGATGACTACTACTCGGAAGAATGGATTTTCTCGACGAACCGGGCAATCACCCCCGGCAGAGAGAATCCGCCGGACAAAGGCTTCAGTCGCGTCCAACTACCGAGTGGTGAAGTCGTCCTACTGAAGGAGTTGTTGGATGCGTTCCCCGAAGAAACCCTCGGCGGCGCGCATGTCGTTAAATACGGCACCGACTTGGGAGTGCTGCTCAAGATTTTCGATGTCGGCGAAGGGGCGCATATCCCCATCCACTGGCATCCGAATCCGGACTTTGCGCAAGAACACCTTAACTCGCCGTTCGGTAAGAATGAAGCATGGATTTTGATTGGCACACGCCCCGGCGCGAAGGCGTGGATAGGTTGGAAGGAAGCCGTTGACAAGGCAGAATTCCGCCGCTTGATGGAAGCGCAGGACGTGCAAACGCTGCGCAGCCTCATGCACGTCGTTGAACCGAAAGTGGGTGAGGTTTACTTCTTACGCACGCCGATTGTCCATTCACTCGGCACAGGGCTCTGCGTGCTTGAACCGCAAGAACCTACCGACTGGAACATCCTCGCCGAATGGAAAGGTTTCCCGTATGACAGAGAAGATGGACACCTCGGGCTCGGGTGGGAGTTGGCTGTTGATGCCGCCGAATTTGATAAGTTAGAATCGGACTACCTCAACAATTACATCCGGCGCACACCTGCACTCGTCAGGGAAGAAGGCGACAGCCGCGAGGATCGGATTGTGCCAGAGGAAGCATCGCAATACTTCGGTTGTTCCCGGCTGACGGTGGCTTCAACGCTCAGCATGCCCGCCGGAAAAGGCTTCTATTGTCTCGTCACATTAGACGGCGAAGGTAAACTGCGGGGGGATTTTGACGATATCCCGCTCCGCCGCGGCAAATCTGTTTTCATTCCGCGCTGCTTATCGGGTTATGACATCGTCAGCACCGGTGACGAACCGATGGAGATTATCTGCTGCTATCCACCCACCCCGTAAGGCGAGGGCCTGTCCCTCGCCATGCCACGGCGACGCGGGGGACAGGCCCCCGCGCTACGTGAAAATTGTAACGGCGGATGGCTGTATCCGCCCATTGGAGATTATCTGCTGCTATCCACCGACGAAATCCGAATAGCAGTGTGTTCGCGGGGGACAGGCCCCCGCGCTACGTGAAAATTGTAACGGCGGATGGCTGTATCCGCCCATTTAACGAAAGGAAACGAAACATGGCAAAAAAATTGTCCATTGGCAGTTGGGCTTACGCTTTTGGCCCCTATGAAGACAACCCCGTGCCGTTTGACACCGTCGTCAAACGCCTCAGCGAACTTGAATTTGACGGCGTGGAGATCGGCGCGTTCAAACCGCATATTGACATCAACGACTACCCCATGAAAACCGACCGGGATGCTGTCAAGGGCCTCATCGCCTACTATGGCTTGGAAGTCTCCGGCCTCGCCGCCGACTTCTGGTCTCACCCCGGGCCCGCCACGGACGAGGCGCAGGAGGATGACAGATACTTCAAGCTGTTCAAAGAAAACCTCCAACTCGCCTTGGACCTCGGTTCACCGGCGATTCGCGTGGATACCGTCACCGATGCAGAGGAAGAGATTCCCGGGGTAGACCGGCAGACAGCCTGGGATCGGATTGTCTCTGTCTGGAAACGCTGCGCGCAAGTTGCGGAAGACCACGGTGTCCTCATGCTCTGGGAGTTTGAACCGGGATTCATGTTCAACAAACCTAGCGAGATTATCGCCATGCCACAAGCGGTAGCTCATCGCAATTTCAAGGTGATGTTTGACACGTGCCATGCACAGATGTGCGCGGTTGTCGGTGCGCGACAAGTGGGCGAACAAGAAACGCTTGGAGATAACGGCGTGGTCGATCTGGCGCGGCAACTCAAGGGACAAATCGGACATTTCCACCTCATTGACTCGGATAACACCCTGCACGATGAGCACACGAGCACGCACGCGCCGTTCGGGCAAGGCGTTCTCGACTTCGACGCGATTATCCCTGTCATCATGGAAGAAACTGGCTACGATGGCGACTGGTTCTCCATCGATCTCTGCTTCTGGCCGGGTGCATGGGAAGTGACGGAAAACGCGAAGAAGTTCCTCACACCGTATTTAGAGCGGTATTAGACTAACGAGGGTTCGCGGGGGACAGGCCCTGCGCTACGGTAAGTGAAAAATTTATTTTATCGTAGGGCGAGGGCCTGTCCCTCGCCACGCCGCAACTGGAATAAGAAAATATGCTCAACCTGCGTTCAATAGATGCCCTATTGGAACTCGCCTTTGCGGAGGACATCGGCATCGGCGACATCACTACCGAAGCGACAGTCCCGCCTTCTCAACAGGGAGTCGGGACGATTGTTGCCAAGAGTGGTGGTGTTGTCGCTGGGCTGCCTGTCGCAGCTCGCGTCTTTGACACACTTGATGCAACGCTCATCTTTCGCGCGTTCGTCAACGATGGCGACAAAGTGGTAGCAGGTGCTCCCCTCGCTGAAGTGCGGGGCAGCGCGAAGACAATCCTGATAGGCGAACGTACCGCGCTCAACTTCCTCCAGCGGCTTTCCGGTATCGCGACGCTCACCGCTCAATTTGTCAACGCCGTTTCGGGCTACGATGTCAACATCGTGGATACGCGGAAGACAGCGGCAGGGTGGCGTGCTGTGCAGAAATACGCCGTGCGCGTCGGCGGCGGGCATAACCACCGATTCGGACTTTTCGATGGCGTGTTGATTAAGGATAACCATATCGTTGCTGCTGGCGGCATCGCGAACGCGGTGCGAGAGGCACGCGAAAGTGTTCCGCATACAGGAAAAATTGAGGTAGAGGTGGAGACAGCGGCGCAGGTGGACGAGGCCCTGAAGGCAGGTGCCGACATCTTACTGCTTGATAACATGTCCCTTGAACTCATGCGGCGCGTCGTTGAACAGATTGATGGCAGAGCTGTCACGGAGGCATCCGGCGGCATCACACTAGAACGGGTGCGGGAGGTAGCAGCGACTGGGGTGAATCTCATCTCTGTGGGTGCGTTGACGCATTCCGCCATGCCCTTGGATATGAGTTTGACGCTGACGCTGGAGATGTAATCCGCCATTCACCGCTGGCGTTTGGGAGGGTAGAGCCCGAACGCGACGGCGAGCTCGGGAGAACTCGCCCTACAGAGCCGAGACGAGCACACCTCATTTGGTATAAACATCAATGCCTGAAAATTTGGGCCGTTCCCTGAGCCGTAAAAACCTCATCCGTGGAGTGATTTTCTTCACGTTATGCACTCTCGGTGGGTTATGCCTCAGTTTCTTGTGGAGCGGCGTTCAGGATATTGGGCGAGTGCTGCGCACAATGCAGGTGGAGAATCTGCTGTTAGCGGGCCTCTGCATGTTCGCCGATTGGATATGCGGCAGCCTCCGATTCTATATCTTCGTCTCGAAGATGTCACCCAAAGTGACATTTGCCGATAGTCTCCGCGCGAATTTAGCCACCCTTTGCGTCTCCGGTGTCACACCGTTCCAGACAGGCGGGGTAGGGCATCTCTATATTTTCATGCGGACAGGCGTTCCGCTCTCTGGCGCGGTGACGACAGGCATCATCTGCTTTCTCGGCACCTTGTCCATTCTCATGCTTTCCGCTGGGTATGTGCTTTGGTTGGATCCGCCGTTTCTGCCGAGGGGCATTACGCTGGTGAGCCGCTATAGTTTGCTGGTATTTATGCTGGTTTTCACAGGATTTCTGCTGCTGCTCCTCAAGCCGCGGATTATTCAGTCACCGCTAAAAGGGCTTGCGGCTTTTCTAGCGACTCGGTTCCCGTTCATCGGAACCCGTTTTGAGAGGATAACCGTTAAGCTTGAGGCACTTATTACTGAACATCAGGCGTTCACACGGCTGTTCATCAGCCATCATAAAGGGACCTGCGTGCTCGGTCTGCTACTGACGCTCGGATTTTTCGCCTGCCGGTTCGTCGGGGGCTATGTGGTAGTCAAGGCACTCGGCGGAAGCGCGACGCTTTGGGAAATGAGCGTCGCCGGGATGATTCTCAACTTCGTCACGCTGTTTGCGCCTAGCCCGGGTGCGAGCGGCATCGCCGAAATCACGAGTGTTTTATTGATGAAAAACCTCATGCGCCCCGAATTGGTAGGCCTTTGGACGCTGCTGACCCGGTTCTTCACCGTCTATTGCGCTGTCGGCATAGGCGGCGTTGTCCTCGGCTCGCAACTGACAAAGGATTTGAAAGCAAACGAGACGGCATCGTAGGGGCGATTCCTGTTTTTAGAGGCCTGCCTCTTGCATCGAAAACGTAGTCATCGTCAACGACGATGACGGCACTACGAAAAGAGATGTTATGGCAGCGAAACCCCCTCATCGAACGCATTGCGAATAACGAAGAAACGAAAAAACGAAAAAAGGAATGAGGACTATGCTAACTATTGAACCTAAGTCAACGAAACTCGGTTGGATCGGCACCGGTGTCATGGGACGCTGGATGTGCCAGCACTTGATGGAACTCGGCTATGCGATGTCCGTTTACAACCGCACCAAAGCGAAGGCGGAGCCGCTCCTCAAAGCAGGAGCGACGTGGGCAGATTCGCCGAGTGAAGTCGCCGCCGCATCCGATGTTGTCTTCACGATTGTCGGGTTTCCGCCTGATGTCCGCGCGGTATACCTCGGCGAGGCCGGCATTTTAAAAGGCGCGAAACGCGGAAGCATCGTCGTTGATATGACGACGACGGAGCCTTCTCTCGCACAAGAGATTTACGCAGCGGCACAGGCACAGGGTGTCTTATCGGTGGATGCCCCCGTTTCGGGTGGCGATGTCGGCGCGCGGGAGGCACGCCTCTCCATCATGGTAGGCGGTGATGTCGATGCCGTGCGCGCGGTGATGCCGCTCTTCTCGGCGATGGGAAAGAACATCGTTCATCAAGGCGGTGCAGGCGCAGGACAGCACACCAAAATGTGCAACCAGATTACTATCTCCGGCACTATGATAGGTGTCTGTGAAGGGTTGATTTACGGCCACAAAGCCGGGTTGGATTTAGAGACGATGTTATCGTCGATTAGCGGCGGTGCAGCGGCGTGCTGGTCCCTCGATAATTTAGCACCGCGCGTCCTGAAACGTGACTTCGACCCGGGTTTCTTCGTGGAGCATTTCATCAAGGATATGAGCATCGCCTTAGACGAGGCGCGCAAGATGAATTTGAGTCTGCCTGGGTTAGCGTTAGTGCATCAGCTCTATACGGCGGTGCAGGCGCAGGGGCACGGCCGTCTCGGTACGCAGGCGTTGCTGTTGGCATTGGAGCAGATGTCTGGGACGGAGGTGAAGTAGAGCCGTTCTATTTACCGTAGGGCGAGGGCCTGTCCCTCGTCGTGCGGCGATAGAAAGGTTTCATTCTCTCGTAGGGCGAGGGAAACCTGTCCCTCGCCACATCTCCGGATTGCACCTATCCGAAGAAAATCGTCTTGACGATGTAGAGCAAGATTGCGCCGCCAATCCCAAGCACTATCCGCTTCATCCACTCAACCTCGGTGCTTAATCTTTCAATGGTTAAGGCGAGTTTCAGGATTTCCTCGTGCAGTTTATCAAACCGCTCATTCATCCGCACTTCAACATCCTTGATATTCTCATCCGTTTTGTCGAAGCGCGCGTCTACCTGTCCTTCAACATCCTTGATGCTTTCATCCGTTTTGTTGAAGCGCGTATCAACTTTATTGAATTCGGTATCAACTTTGTCGAAGCGTTTTTCGTAAGGTGCTAAGCACTCCTTGATGATTTGTATCAAGTCCGCCGATAATTCCTTGCGGAGCCGTTGGTAAATTTCTTCAATAGAAACAGAAACCTGCGGGTCTGGATTCGGCGAGAACGGCTCAATTTCGGCGCGGATATAGGGAGTGTAAGGCCCTCTCGGCTGC
>PYJE01000150.1:0-9392 GCA_003635305.1 Candidatus Poribacteria bacterium
GGATGACTTATTGGGACGGCTATTTTTGGTATTGCGATGCGCATACCACTGCCGTCTGCCGTGTCGCATATTCATAGCACAAGTGAATCTCCATTTACCGTAGCTTTCCATCTTACCGTAGGGCGAGGGCCTGTCCCTCGCCGCCTCCTTAACCGTAGGGCGAGGGCCTGTCCCTCGCCATGCTGCGATGATAAAAACAACCATCGGCAGACTTCTGAACACGCGCAAAAACTGCGCCGCCATGAACATGGCAATTGACGAGGCGATTTTGCTCGCGCAAAAGGCACAGCCGCAGCCGACGTTACGCTTTTACGATTGGACGCAGCCAGCGTTCAGTTTCGGCTATTTTCAGGATATCGCCGCGGAAGTTGACGTGGCGGCGTGCCGTGCAGCGGGGATTGAATTGGTGAAACGGCTGACCGGCGGCGGCACTGTAGTGCACGGCTGGGAGCTCACCTGGACGCTGGTTTTGCCGCGCGCAGCCAGATCGGCGGCATCCGGAGAAATGTCTGTTCCGGAGGCGTATCAGCGGATTGGGGAGTGCCTCGTGGCGGCGATGACGCAACTCGGCATTCCCGCGCAGCGTTACGTCAACGCCGTCAATGTAGATGCCCCGAATATTTGCCTGACGAAACCCGCGCAGCACGATGTGATTCTCAACGGCAAGAAAGTAGCAGGCGTTTCCGTGCGGCGCAATCGGAACGGGCTGCTGTTTCAAGGGTATATATCGGTGGCGATGCCGCCGGCTACTGTCCTCGCGCGCATCTCAAAACACACCGAGGGCGGGCTGCTGGTGCGCGAAAAATCGACAGCTATCCATGCCGCGGGATATGCGATAACGAGAGATGCGCTCATCCAAGCCATTTGTGAAACGTTTCATCTCGGCATTACGTTTTTATCAGGAGAACTCTCGCCGACTGAACGTGCGCAAGCAGCAGTTTTGGCGAAAACCAAATACGCCGCAGCGGCGTGGAACTTTAGATGAACCAGAGTCACACCGTCCTCATTCCGCCCGGCGCGTTTATCATGGGCACCGACATTGAGTCGTTCTACGGCACTGCACTGGCGAACTCGGCGCATGCAAAACTGGATGAGGCACCGATGCATGTCCGTTTTTTGGAGGCGTATCGGATTGCGCAATATCCGGTGACGAACGCCGAATATGCAACGTTTGTCGAGGCGACGCAGCATCCACCGCCTGCGCACTGGAAAAACGGCGCGTATGCACCGGACGCGGCAAATCTGCCGGTTGTCCAAGTGAACTGGCACGATTGCAACGCGTACGCGCAATGGGCAGGCAAGCGATTGCCGACAGAAGCGGAATGGGAGAAGGCGTGCCGCGGTCCCGATGGACGGATGTACCCGTGGGGAAATGCGTTTGCGGAATCGCCGGAACTCGCGCAGATTTTGACATCGAACCTCACGCCGGTGGGCAGTCGGCCCGCAACAGCGAGCCCCTACGGAGTCCACGAAGCAGCGGGGAATGTGTGGGAATGGACAGCCGATTGGTACCAGCCCTATGATGACACAAAAGCGGCGGCGGCACCGAAGCATAAAACGTTGCGCGGTGGTTCGTGGTTGGAGGTGCGCGATGGCACAGCGAAACGCTATTTTCGGTGTGCAAATCGGCTGCACGCGCCGCCGGATTACACCGCCGGCAACATCGGATTCCGATGCGTGCAGCCCCTATCGCCGGAACAGCCCTATGCCATCCACGTGCCGACAGCCACACTCACGGCGTATGTCAAGCAACACAAACGCCGCAATCTCACGCTGATTCAGAAACGCGCATTGCGCAACAGCCTCAAAGATGGCGCGATTGCAATGTGTCTTATCGGCGGCGGGACTTATGCCATCATCGCGCGACCGGATTGGGTGATTGGCGGCGTAACTGCAGGCATTATCGGCCTTGGATTCCTCTTCAGTGCCGGTGTCAATTGTTGGCGGCGATGGCGCGCGGCACAGCGGATAACCCAAGTCGACTCAGCACATTTTCTTCTTGACAAGCATGCACATTCAGGGTAAAATGTTTACTAACGCAAAGAACTCGCCAGAGGGAGGAAAACGATGAACCCGCTATGTTTAGAGCACTGTTTGACGGATACGGAAAAACAGCAGTTTGAAGAGGACGGCTTCTTCGCCGTTGAGAATGCCATCCCACAGGATATGGTAGCGCGGCTCCTCACCGCTTTCGACCGGGTGGGCGCGGCGCATCTTGGCACAGACACACTCTCTGCCGATGCGCAATTCAACCTCCTCGATTTCGTCGGTAGGGACGAGGCGTTTATTGAATTGCTGGACTGGCACACGACGTTCCCGAAAGTGTGGGGCATTTTAGGGTGGAACATCAAACTTTACCACTCGCACATGATCCTCATGCCGCCGTTGCCACCAGAAGCGCGCGACACACCGAAACGCCTCGGCTGGCATCAAGATAGCGGCCGCTTGAACATTGAACTGGAAGGCAACCCGCGCCCGCGCATCTCGCTGAAAGTCGCCTATTTCTTGACAGATACCTCCGTGCCGGGACGCGGCAACTTCTCCGTAGTACCGGGCAGTCAGAAGTGGAACTCGGTAGAAATGCCAGAGGAAAAAACGGCAGACCCCGAGGGCGCGACACCTGTCTTCGCGAAGCCGGGAGATGCAGTCTTCTTCGACCGGCGGCTGTGGCACGCCGCAGGACGAAACACGTCTGACATCACGCGCAAAGTGCTTTTCTACGGCTATAGCTACCGATGGCTGCAACCGCGCGATGATATGACAGTGGCACATTTCATGGAACGTGCAGACCCGGTTCGTCAGCAAATCATGGGCAAAAGCACGGGCGGGCACGGATACACTTCTCCGAGTGAGAAAGACGTGCCGCTCCGCGCATGGCTCCAAGAGCACCTCGGTGCCGAAGCAGTCGCACGATAACTCGATAGAACCCCAATCTTTCACCGTAGCGCGGGGCCTGTCCCCCGCGAGCCGCCGGTCGCGCGCTAACCCGACAGAACCCGGTAGGCGCGCCTTGAAAGCGCGCCTCCGGGAACGTGCCGCGTAAGCCTTAAATACTTATCAGGAGGAGGATTCATCATCTTCGGCTTCGGCATAGACATCGGTGGATAACACCCCCACCGACGAGAGACTGCCGGGTGTACCCCTACACGCAGATGTGTCGGGGGCTTCGGCAGTAAAAGAACGATGTAACCGATGCCGAGACTACATCGCTCTTAACAGTAACCCAGCAGCAAAAGCAAGCCGGGGAATTCAACCTAACAAGAGAGGTTTACGAATGATATATCTCGTAGGACTGATAGTGTCCATGCTAGTCGGAGTATGGGCATTCCATGAGTTGATAACAGTTTTCTGGCCCAGTGCCGGAATCTGGAATGCCGGCACTGAAATAAGAAGCAACCTTGTGTTCTGCATAGTTGGTATCTACTACCTGATAGGTGCACTCGTCGGCGCAGCCGGGTTCGTTGCACCCTTCTTGCTACGAGACTCACTGGAAGCAAAACGTCACGCACGCTCCCAGTCAGAACCTACTCCCGAAAGCGAACCGAAGGGAGATGAACCTGACGATCCCTGGATGAGGCCTGCATGGCGCGCAGCACGTCCGGTAATTGAAGAAAATATCAAACAATACCGGGCCGCTGGAAGGCTATAACCACTACGCTAGCCCGACTAGTTACCCACCAACCCGCTAAAGCCCCCGCGCCCTGATGAAAGAAATGGATACACAACATACCTACACTGCCCATATTGAACACCACGGCGAGTGGTGGATTGGATGGATACTGGAAGTCTCTGGCGTAACCTGTCAAGAACGGACGCGAGAGGAATTGCTGGAAACTCTCAAAATCACCCTGCTTGAAATCTTAGCGTACGACGCGGAGCAAGCACGTCACCGTGCAACCTACGTGCATGAGAACGTCAGAATCGCCGTATGAAACGTGTCCAATTGCTTAAACAGCGGTCCCGAGGCACCAGGAGATTAATAATCACCTAGCGCGGGCTCAGCTCCCTGCAGTGCTAATTTGGAAGCGTAACCCTTTCGTTTGCAGCAAGATGGAATGTCCCTTCTTGGATGAACCTGTCCAAGAGGGGACGCATCCGCTGCACCAGCGTCCTGCCAGTAGATTTGTAACCGAAAAGTTTCCCTGCTTCGGTGACAAGCGTATCGGGAGGCATGGAGCCCTGTGCTTCAAGCACTTGTTTCATCGCTGCGGCGATTTCTTCATCGCAGATCCGCTCAATATTGAGGTTTTCCCGTCGGCGCACATGCATATCGCTCTCCTCAACGCGCCACAAGAAATCCCCTTTGCGCAAAACGCGCCGATTTGTCTTCCGCTTTCGCTGCGCCTTCAGGATGCCTGCCTCAATTGCATTCTTAATTCGCGCACCGGCTTTTTTAACGCCCCACAGCGAACGGATGCGCAAGACGACTTCATCTACGTGGACAGGACTCTCAACATCCACTACCTGCTCAACGGCTAGCGCAAGTTGGGAAGAGTCTTGCTCGGGTAACGTGCCGCGGATCGGGATGCCCAAGTCGGTGCATTCAACGTAATCCACGACATTTGAAGTTGGTGCTGGCGGCGGTAGCGGTTCTGGCACACGCTCCTCCGTCGGTTCCTCTGGTTCTTCCGTGAGGACTTCTTGCACAGGTTCCGGCGGCGGCGGTGCCTCAGGCGTTTTGAGTTTGGCGCGATTTACTGCCTCTAACAGCCGCTGTCCCGTTTCCGCGCGGTGGCGATACCAATCGGTAGACCAGATGCGGTGAATCGTCCACCCCAATCCTTCCAACACCTGCTGTCTCAACCGATCCCTATCGCGCGCTACCGGTGAACTGTGATACCGCGCGCCATCGCACTCAACACCAAGAAGATACTGGCCCGGGGATGCAGGATCTGTTACGGCCAGATCGATGCGGTAGCCCGCGCATCCTACCTGTGTGGTGACGGTGTGGCCGTGGCTTCTCAGGAATTGGTAGACTGCATCCTCAAACGGTGAATCGGTATCGCCGCCTGTCGGCATGGCAGTTTGCAAGTTCCGATTTTCGGCATAATCGAGGAAGGTTTTCAGGGCCCGCACACCGAAAGGGGCACTATCGTCAATGTGCAGCTCGGCAGCGCGGAAATTGGAGAAGACGACGCATCGTTCTCTCGCCCGCGTGATGAGAACGTTCAAACGGCGGTGTCCGCCCTCTTGATTAAGCGGTCCGAAGTTGCGATGAAGCCTTCCTGTCCCATCTTTGCCGTAGCCGATGCTGAGGAAGATGACATCGCGTTCATCTCCCTGAATCGTTTCCAGGTTTTTGACGAAGAAATGTTCGTCACGGGTGCTGGCGAAGAAGGTTTCCATCTCCGGATGCTGCCGCAGCTGGAGCTCCACCTCGTCAAGGATAGCTTGTTGCTGTTTGCTACTGAAGGTGCCGACTCCAAGGGTTTTGTCCGGGTATGCCTGAAAATGCTGGAAAGCGGCTTGGACGACAGCTCGTGCTTCTTCGCGATTGGCGGCACTGCGTCCCCTGTCGTAAACCGCCTCTGGGAGATGGACAAACTTCAGTCCCAGGTGCTGCACATCTTCCAGCGGCGAAGGAAAGACGAGCAGGTTGTTGTCATAAAATTCCTGATTGGAAACGGCGATGAGCGACTCGTGTCGGCTGCGATAGTGCCACTTTAACGCCTTCGTCGGAAACGCCATTTTGCAGTGGTGCAGAATGCTCTCCACATCGAGGAGCGTGGTGGTGCCGTCTTCGTCTTCCGTTTCGGTGTCGTCAACGATGCTATCGAAAAAACGGGTGGGTGGCAGCTGCCGTGTATCGCCGATGACGACAGCTTGTTTGCCGCGTAAAAGCGCGCCGAGCGCGTCTTCTGGCCGAATTTGACTCGCCTCGTCAAACACGATAACGTCAAAATGTAGCAGCCCCGGCGCGCAGAATTGGGAGACAGAGAGCGGACTCATCATAAAGCAAGGCTTAACTTTCTGGATTAAACTGCCGACGGTTGAGAGCAGTTTTCGGATGGGCATGTGGCCGCGCTTGCGGTTAAATTGTCCATGGAGAATGCCGACTTCCGAATCACGGGACGCGCCATCAATCAGACGCGGGCGACTTTGATGCAACCGAGCGACAAGCCGTTGTTGATTCAACGCAAAGGAAGCATTGTCGTGCGCGCGGAAATCTGCAATCTTTTTTTCGTGCAGGGCGCGGGAGAACTCCTGCAGCGGCGGGCGATTTATGAACGCCTCGTGGAGGAGCGCGTCGGCGAGGTTCCCCTCAAAACAGGCAACCAGATCTGCCGGTTCAAGTGCTGCAAGGTGTTCCAAAAGCGGTTTCGCAATCGTCTCTTCGCACGCTTCACGCCGCATCATAAACTGTCCCCAAGCCATCAATTGCGAACGCGCGTCCCGCCACGTGTCAAGCCGCGCGCGAAAATCTGCGAAAGAGACATTTTCCGATACGTCACCGAACAACTGCGCAGCATTGGTGCCGAGGCGTTGAAAAAGCCGATTGCGCTGCGCCACGAACTCGTTTTCGGCGGCGGTGATTTGGGTGACAAGCGGCTCGATTTGCGCTGAAGAGATGTCCGTGCTAACGATGTCCACAGCATCTTCCCTCAAAGAGCCATCGAGCAGACAGCCGCGAAATTCGACAATCCATTCCGCAAAGGCGCGAAGCAAGTCTGCGTCGCTGTTTTCACCAAGCCAATGTTCGCCGAAAAGTGAGCGGCCCGTTTGTTCGCGTTCCTGCAGTGCTTCTCGCAGGCGGATGCAGTGTGCTAATTCGCCGAGTTCACTGATAAGAACCTCCGGTCTTCGGGGTGCGGTTGCTTTGTAAAAACTTCGGATTTCGCTGTTGATGAACCGATAGCGGCTATTCAAAATGCGCAACCAACTTCCCGACAAGACTTTATACTCGTCAAGGAGACCGGCGACATCTTGCGTGAAGGCAGTTGCGGTAAACTTTGTGTTCGCCGCGGCAAGTGCCTTTTGCAAGGTTTCCACCTCGGCAATCAACGTTGCTGCGTCTGCATTCCGCCGGTCCCACGCCGTATTCAACAGTATGTCGCGTGCAACAGGGATGGCTCTTTTCATCACGGCTGCGCTTTGCATTGCGCGCGAGAGTGTGGCGAGGGTATCGGGAAGGCGAAGTCCGCACGCCGCAACGAAAGGAGTGAACGCCGCTTCTAGCGCATCAAGTGCGTCTCTGCAAGCCTCAATCAGCGTGTTAATTTCTCCTTCGACGAGTGGGGTGATAACACCGGGCGCGCAGCCGCGCCACGGATGCTCAGCAATCGGCATGACATGCGGCAGCAGCGTTGCTACATTCTCAAGTTGCAACTTCGCCGCGTCCCAATCACCCCGGTCGCTTTCAGATGGGTTATTGAACCGCACCGGCATCATCTCGCGTCCGACGTTCTCGAAATGCCGCCGCGCGTTCTCTCGAATCCCAAACAGCATATAGGGCGACTTCCCTGTCTCGCCGATAGGTTCATGCAAGGCGTTGGCATACGCGTTGAGCTCTGCCTTCTGCGAATCGACTTGGGAAAAGAGACTGTCCGCTTGATTGAGTTGCGGCGGGTGCGCCGAGAAGGTGCGTTCTAACTCTTGCAACACCTCGCGTTTATTGGATTTGTGGCTGTGCAATTCCAAACAGAAATCGCCGAGGCCTACCCGGTCCAAGCGGCTTTTCACCACTTCCAGCGCTGCCATTTTTTCACTGACAAACAAGACATTTTTGCCAGAGGCTAGCAGCTCGGCGATGATATTGGTAATCGTCTGGGACTTGCCGGTGCCAGGCGGCCCTTCCACTACCAAACTCTTGCCAATCTTGATATCCTCAATGACAGCGATTTGTGACGAGTCTGCGTCCATGACGTGATAGAACGTCTCGCTGGATTGCTTGTCTACATGTTCCGGTGGAAACCCACCGCTGCCCCCGTTCCCGGTTGTCTCGCCAAAAAGCGTTCCGAGTAGCGGATGGGTATTCACATCCCACGCCTCGGGCTCTAAATCTTTATACATCACAAATTTGGTGAAACTGAAGAAATCGAGGTAAATGTCCGGCACAACGCGCCAGTTTTCCTGTCCGGTGATTGCATCGTTGACAGCCTGAAAATAGGCATCAATGGCAGCCTTGTCTTCCGGCGTTTCGAGAGGCGGTAGTTCCACGCCTTGCTCAGCGAGTTTTGCCTCCAGCGAGAGATTCGGTGACAGTTCCGCGCCGCTCCATTTGAGATTAAATCGGGTGCGCACTTTTTGGCGTTCCAATTCAACAGGGATGAGCATGAGCGGGGCACGATGCCTACTCTCGGCACTCGCACTCTCTGTCCAATCTAGGAATCCGAGGGCGAGATAGAGGACAGAATAGCCTTGCTCCTCAAAGACAGAACGCGCCTGTTGGTGGATGTAATACAACCGCTTCTGAAGCTCCTCTTTGGACAACTCTGTCTGTAAAAGCCGGTCGGTGTGATGTTCCGCGGGTTCGGTAGCATCATCCGACCACGGCATCTGCGCAGGTGCATCTTCTTCAAACTCGGATGCCCCCTTCTCGGAAGGTTTGAACTGCATCGTCCGTTCGCTGATGACGAGAATGTCAAAAACCTCTTTCGGGATTTCATCGATTACCCGGATGCTGCGTCGTTTGCTTGGCCTGAAATTGAGGAGACGGTTATGTCCGGTCAGATCGAGGAGATTTTGCCGCGCGGCTTGCAGCTGCGCGGCGATATTTACGTTGCTATTTTTCATGATTTTCTTGTGATGTCCAAATATCAAAAACGTCTTTTTCATCGTATTGCGAGGGCCTGTCCCTCGCAATACCAACAATCACGGGGGACAGGCCCCCGCGCTACGGATTCAGGGGCGGACTTGGGAGCATAGGGCGAGGGCCTGTGCCTCGCCATGCTAAGCGCGTATCAGCCCTACCAATTCGCCTTCCTATCCTCCCACAGATGCGCCTTGACAGCCTCCTCGTTGAGTTCGGTGCCCCAGCCGGGGCGCGTCGGGGTTTTCATGAAGCCATTCACGATGTCCGGGGCGTGCGTCGTCAAATCGTCTTTCCACGGGACATCGTCAATATCAATCTCCATGATTCGCACGTTCGGCAAGACAGCGCAGAGACTCGCGCTCATGAAAGAAGCGAGGTGACTGTAGTAGTTGTGCGGCGCGACGTTGAGTTGATATACCTCCGCCAAGTCACCAATTTTCTTCGACTGCGAAAAGCCGTTCCACGGCACGTCTATCATAAAGACATCGGCGGCCCGCGTTTCAAAATAAGGGAGATAGTCGCGCATGTAATAGAGGTTCTCGCCAGTGCAAATCTTCGTTGTCGTTGAATCCTTAATTTGACGGATGGCTTCCGGCGCATACATATCAATCTCTAACCACAGCAAATCAAACGGTTCCAA
>PYJE01000150.1:9412-22908 GCA_003635305.1 Candidatus Poribacteria bacterium
ACCTCTTTCGGGATTTCATCGATTACCCGGATGCTGCGTCGTTTGCTTGGCCTGAAATTGAGGAGACGGTTATGTCCGGTCAGATCGAGGAGATTTTGCCGCGCGGCTTGCAGCTGCGCAGCGATGTTTACGTTGCTATTTTTCATGATTTTCTTGTGATGTCCAAATATCAAAAACGTCTTTTTCATCGTAGGGCGAGGGCCTGTCCCTCGCAATACCAACAATCGCGGGGGACAGGCCCCCGCGCTACGGATTCAGGGGCGGACTTGGGAGCATAGGGCGAGGGCCTGTGCCTCGCCATGCTAAGCGCGTATCAGCCCTACCAATTCGCCTTCCTATCCTCCCACAGATGCGCCTTGACAGCCTCCTCGTTGAGCTCGGTGCCCCAGCCGGGGCGCGTCGGGGTTTTCATGAAGCCGTTCACGATGTCCGGGGCGTGCGTCGTCAAATCGTCTTTCCACGGGACATCGTCAATATCAATCTCCATGATTCGCACATTCGGCAACACGGCGCAGAGACTCGCGCTCATGAAAGAAGCGAGGTGGCTGTAGTAGTTGTGCGGCGCGACGTTGAGTTGATACACCTCCGCCAAGTCACCAATTTTCTTTGACTGCGAAAAGCCGTTCCACGGCACGTCTATCATGAAGACATCGGCGGCACGCGCTTCAAAATAGGGTAGATAGTCGCGCATGTAATAGAGGTTCTCGCCAGTGCAAATCTTCGTTGTCGTCGAATCCTTAATTTGACGGATGGCTTCCGGCGCATACATATCAATCTCTAACCACAGCAAATCAAACGGTTCCAACGCCTTAGCGATGCGCATGCACGCCTCCGGCTTAAAGTTGAAATTGAGATCGAGGTTGATGCCGACATCCGGGCCGACAGCATCGCGGAAGGTGCCGATTAAGGTGACGATATGCCGCAGCAATTCGGAACTCACATTGCCATCGGTAGTGCCTTGTCCGCCGCCGAAACCGCTGAAATAGACAGAGGCCGGGTCCCCAGGAATGACGATATTTGTTTTGAGCGCGGTAAAACCTTTCTCAACGACTTCGCGGCCGAGCGCGGCAATGTCGTCCATCGTCCTTAACGGCGGCACACCGATGAGTTCAAAGTTACGAGCGCGCGAGCTGCCGCAGTGGGACCAGTAGACGCGGACATCGTCACGGATGGGCCCGCCGAACAACTCTACGACAGAGATGCCCAGTGCCTTCGCTTTGATGTCGACAAGGGCACATTCTATCCCTGCAATCGCCTTAGCTGCGATGCCGCCGGGGCTCTGACGTGAACCGCGAATCATGTCCCAAAACCGCATCTCATACGCGCCCGGGTCCTTCCCGATCAGCAACGGAGCCAGATCGCGGATGGTGCCAGTCACGCCGTTGGGACTTCTACCATCGCTACATTCGCCGTAGCCGATGATGCCTTCGTCGGTTTCAACCTTGACGAAAATCCAAGGTCTCCAGCCAGCATCGACAATAAAGGTTTCAATAGTGGTAATTTTCATCGTTTTCTCCTTTCGGGCGGAGAGAGACATCCGCCTTTACAATTTCACGACTGCTCCTCGTCGATTGCAAGGTTGCGCGCTTACAAAGCGCGCCTACAAGTGATTCACAATTTCACAACTTCTCCTCGCCGATTTGATTCAAGGAGCGCGTCACAGATGCGCATCGTGTTCACTGCGACGTTCGGCCAGTGTTCGTCAAGTTCACCGGATTGCACGATGTCCGAGAACCGTTCGACCATCGTGACTTCCTGAATGCAGGTGCCTGTTTCATATTTAGTGTTATCTGCGCCATGGATCCAGAATCGCGATGAGTCTTCAGATGTCGGCACGGTGAAATCGTCACAGACAATGGATGCGCGCGTGCCTGCAACTTCAAACCATTTGCGGAGCGCGGTGTCAAACCCGCAGTCCAGCGTGGCGATGCGTTCATCGTCAAACCAGAGAATGCCCGCGAGGTTGAAATCCACGCCGACTTTATAGCGCGCTGTGGCGAAAACCTGCGTCGGCATCTGCTCAAATGCCCAGAGGATAGCACGGATGCAGTAGTATCCCAGGTCGCCGAGGCTGCCGCCGGCGAATTCCTTCATCGCGCGGATATTGTCGGCAGGGATGGTATCCCAATTGAATGTAAAAGCGGCGGTGACCCGGCGGAGGCTACCTAACGTGCCATCGGTGAGTCTCTGTTTCATTGCAGCGGTGCGTTCGTGATGCACCCACATGACTCCGTCCATGAGTTGCACGCCGTTTTGGCGGCATGCATCGGCCATCGCGAGGGCCTCGCTTGCATTTGCGGCGAGCGGTTTCTCACAGAGGACATGCTTGCCGTGCTCCGCGGCTTTAATTGTCCATGCCGCGTGGAGTGACGGCGGCAGCGGGATATAAACTGCATCAATTGTTTCATCGGCGAGGAGCGCGTCGTAAGTGCCGTAGGCATTCGGGACGTTATGTTGTGCTGCCCAGGCACTCGCGCGCGGCTCTTCCCTACTCGCGATGGCGAGGAGTTCAGCGTTCCGGGCCAGATGGACTGCGCGGGCGAACTTCGTCGCAATCTTCGCTGTGCTGAGGATGCCCCAGCGGATTTTCGTCGTGCGCAATGCGTTCGGTAAAGGGTGGCGGTGCAATGACATTCTCCTCCGTATATCCATCATCGCCATCGGCGATGACTACGTTGCCCAACAGATATGGAAATCTGTCTTTACAACAGGTTTGAGGGAAAGTATATAGGCTATTTAAAAATAGGTCAAGCAAAGCGCGCCTATTTCCCAATTTGTTCTGAATGTGTCATAACATTTTGTTGACAAATTCCGGCAAATGTGGTATAATTATATTAATTGCTGAGGATGTGTCAAATGAACGTGAAATGTCTACACCTTCTATTGTGCGGGATGCTGAGCGTTGGCTTTATGGGGTGCGATGCCCCTCCGAATGCGCAGAAACGTGCGGCAGAGACGCTTGTTTTTAACGTTGATGCGACACGCCTTGAACCTGCAATAACGGATACGATGCTCAACATCACGATGGCTGCGCCGAAGGAATGGAAGAAAATTGACGATGCGGTGTTAGCACAAGTGATGGAGCAAGTCGCACCGCGTCTGGAGCAAGGATTTAAACTTGTCCCGCGATGGATTTTCATGAACGTGCGTTCGCGTGCGATGTGTATCGTATCACAGGTGAACAGCGTAGAGATTGCGCTGGACGACACCTTATTAGAGGCGCAGGAGAACGCCTACCGCGATGCCTTTCCAGAGGCGACGGTGAGGCGGGCAACTTTTAGAAAAGATGCTTTTCGCATCCATCAACTGATGGTAAGTGCTCCCGATGTTGTGCTGATTAAACTGATCTGCGATGCGCCGGAAACCCTCATTTTTGAGGTGGATTACGTCGTGCCGAAGGCGGTTTATGCGGCGGAGCTGCGTGCCATCGAATCATCGATAGGTTCTATCCATGTGAGAACCGATTCACCTTAAATCCTATAAGACAGACGCAATACGAACCCCGTAGGGGAATTACGGACGCAACACGAACACCGTAGGCGCGGTTTGCAACCGCGCCACCCGTGGGCTTCTGGCATTTGCGCCTGTCCTTACCTAAGGAGAACCTTATGTTTACAAAACTTTCAGCTGCCCTGCTGATTGTCGCGATGCTGTGTGTCATCGGCTGTTCGGCGCATATCCACAAAGTGGGTAACGGCGCGCAAGGCACCGAGCTCATGGTAGAGCGGCAATGGTATGTCTTGTGGGGCTTCATCCCTATTAACGATGTTGATACACACGCTATGGCCGCCGGGGCGATGGATTACGAAATTGTAACCCAGTACACCCCGATTGATGTCGTTATCAATATCTTCACCAGTATTGTTACGGTGGAATGTCGGACGGTGAGCGTCGAGAAATAACCGCTTGCGATTTCAAAGGCAAAGCCCGTGGATGACATGGGCTTTGCTTTCCAACTAAACTTCCAATCAACCATGACGATATGAAGGAGAAACTATGAGGAGTTTTGTCAAAATCTTCAGTTTCCTGACGATTTTCCTTTCAATCCACCATATTGCGAACGCGCAACAAGAGCTCGCGCAACAGGCATTCAACATTTTTGAGCAGTACTGCCTTGACTGCCACGGCGAATTTGGTTCATTTACAGACAGTCTCATCATCACGCACCCTGAATTAATCAAAGAACGTGCGGTGATTTCGGGAAACCCTGATGTGTCTATCCTCTATACGCGCCTGCTTGGCGATACCGACAGCGGTGAACAGATGCCCTTGGGACAGGAACCTCTGGCTGCTGAGGAGATTGCGGTAATCCGACGCTGGATTGAAGTAGGTGCCCCAGATTGGGAGGCTCTTCCGCAACCGAAACGGCACTTCATCACCACCGATGCCGTGCTTGAAACTATTCACTCGCATGTGGTATCCCTCGATCCCTTTAACCGCAGTTACGCGCGCTATTTTACGCTGACACACCTCTATAACGCGAGGACGCGGGATGACAACCTACGCGCTTATCGAAACGCACTCTCAAAACTCATCAATAGTCTCTCTTGGGGTTACCGGGTCGTCAAGCCCCAACCTATTGACAAAGAAGAGACTATATTCTACATCGATCTACGGGATTACGAGTGGGATCGGAGAAACAAACCGTGGTCTCAGATTCAGCGCGCATATCCCTACGCAATTGATTTCCGCGCGTCAACTTATGATGCGGTGTGCCGAGAGACAACGTGCAAGGTGCCGTTTGTCCGTGCCGACTGGTTCATTGCTGCTGCCGCCCTGCCCCCGCTCTATCATGAGATACTCGGCCTTCCAGAGACAGACCGGGAGTTAGAAGCGCAGCTGGGCGTGGATGTCGCCGAGAATTTGCAAAACGCACCAGGGGTTCGCGTCTGGCGCGCGGGGTTCAATGAATCTGGTGTATCCCGCAACAACCGCATCGTTGAACGTCACCAATTTCGGGACGGCGCATATTGGAAAAGTTATGACTTTGCAGCGAATATGGGGCAGCAAAATATCTTTGAACATCCTCTGGATTTTCAGCATGACGGTGGCGAGATAATTTTTAATCTGCCTAACGGATTGCAGGCATACTATCTATCCACTGCCTCAGGCGAACGGCTTGACAAAGCACCAGTAGAAATCGTTTC
This sequence comes from Candidatus Poribacteria bacterium, assembly GCA_003635305.1. GTDB lineage: Bacteria > Poribacteria > WGA-4E > WGA-4E > WGA-3G > AGPOR5. The sequence goes on from PYJE01000150.1 coordinate 14,560, forward strand.
CAATTCAGTAGGGCGCGACCCGGTCGTTTACAACGGGCTTTCGTGCATGGGCTGCCACACCGAGGGTATGAAAATTTTTGAAGACCAGGTTCGGTTGGGAATTCTTCAGATTCCAAATCCCCCTTACGACGCAGCGCAAGCTCTACGTCTCTATGTCCAAAAATCGGAGATGGATGCCCTCATCGCTGAGGATATTGCACGTTACAAACGGGCAATTGAAGCAGCTGGCAGCGTTTTCGGTGGAAGCGAACCGATCCAACAACTCGTTAAGCAGTTTGAGGACGCGATTGACGCTGCACACGCGGCGGCTGAAGTTGGGTTAGAACAGGACGACTTCCTCCAAAGAATTCGTGAAAACAGGGCTCTACAAAGTTCAAGTTTGCAGGTGTTAGGCAGCCCGAAGGGGAATGTAAAGCGGGAAGCATGGACATCGCAATTTGGGAAAGTTGTCACCGCGCTTAACATCGGAAAATACAGAAAGCCGCCTACGCAAATTGAAGGAGAGCCATCAGAAAAGCAGATTCCTCCGAAAATCGTGTCAACGCCTCCCAGGCCAAAACATGTTCCAATCCCATTAGATACACCTTTCCCTGACATGGTGCTGATCCCCGCTGGCGAATTTCAGATGGGGAGCAGTAGTGGCGATTTTGACGAAAAACCAGTGCATCCAGTTTATCTCGACGCTTTCTATATGGATAGATACGAGGTAACCAATGAGCAATATAGGGTATTCGTTGATGCGAATCCACAGTGGCAAAAGGAACGTATTTCCCGAAGATACCACGATGGAAATTACCTGAGAGACTGGAACGGTAACAACTATCCGAGTGAGAAAGCCACCCATCCTGTTGTCCATGTGAATTGGTACGGCGCAATGGCTTACGCCGCGTGGGTAGGCAAACGCTTGCCAACAGAAGCGGAATGGGAAAAGGCAGCTCGCGGAGGGCTAGTTGGAAATCAGTACCCCTCAGGGAGTCTGATCGAGTCTAGTGAAGCAAACTTCAACAAGAACGCTGGTGGGACGACCCCGGTTGGCAGCTACCCGCCAAACGATTATGGTTTGTATGACATGGCTGGTAACGCATGGGAGTGGTGTCTTGACGAGTATAGCACCAAATTTTATGCAAACTCTCCGCGGACGAATCCTATATCAGGAAGCGGGAAAAATGCCCTCGTTCGTTCAATTATAAATAGCTTCAAGAACATTAAAACACCACGGGTGTTGCGAGGCGGTGCGTGGGACAAACCTCCTGAACGCGTGCGCCCTGCCTATCGTTACAAACATGGCCCAACGGACACAACTCTCGCCACAGGATTCCGCTGTGTCCGAGAATTGACGCGTTAATGCCGATTTCTTACGCGATAGGGCAAGAGCAGTCACTCTTGCCCAACAGACGCGTGACGAATTAACCTCATTTGGTATAACTCCATAAGTATCGCCGGTGTGGTTTGCAAGTGCCGTTTTTTTGCCACGTGCGCTGTTGCAAATCGCGCCTACCGAATCCGTTCCTATCTATAAGGCGATTTGCATTACCGCCGCGAGGCCATATCAAATCCCACCGCCGTTACCAGCACGATACCTTTAATAATATCCTGCCATGAGGCATCCATGTTCGCCATGCTCATCCCGTTGTTGAGGCTCTCCATGACGAGCGCGCCTAGGAGCGCGCCGAAAATACTCCCGCGTCCTCCCATGAGACTCGCGCCGCCGATAACGCACGCGGCGATGGCATCTAATTCTAACAGTCGTCCTGCTTCCGGGCTCGCACTCCCAACGCGGGCCGTCAGCACAACGCCAGCAATCGCCATCAACGCGCCCATCGTCGCGAAAACGCGAAGCGTAATGCCGCGGACGTTGACACCGGAGAGATACGCCGCCTCCGCATTCCCACCGACTGCGTAGACATAACGTCCGAAACGGGTGCGGCTCGCAATAAAGTGGAACGCGAGCGCAAGGCCAAACAGAATGCACACCGGTATCGGAATGCCTTTGTGCGCGTTCATGACAGCAACAAATGCCACGATGAGCAACGCTATGCCGCCCATTTTCATCAGAAACATGAGCCGAGAGGCGGGAGAACTCTCGCCGGAAAGCGGATTGAATTCGTCATCTGCGCGCACCACATCTGATTGCCATATCCGCACAACAACCACAATTACGGCAAATAGCATTAACACCCAACCGACTGGCGGAGGCAGGTAAGCGTTGCCGAGCGACTTTAACCAATTGTCCGGAAGGAGGATAGTCTCTCCTTTTGTGAAGGCCAACATCAAACCGCGATAGACAAGAAACCCGCCTAATGTGACGATAAACGCCGGCACCCGCTGATACGCCACGAGATACCCCTGCATCAGTCCCATCAGGATGCCGAGGCAGATGACAGCGATGAGCGTCAACACTATCGGCTGCCCCCACCACACGTGCAGAATCGCCGCGACAGCACCCAGTAAACCGGAACCAAACCCCACGGAAAGATCTATGTTAGCAGACACGATTACCAACACCATGCCTACGGCAAGGATAGCAGTTACCGCCGCTTGACGCGAGAGATTGGAGAGATTTCGCGTGCTGAGGAACGTGCCGCCTGTCAACAACGTGAAAATTACCCAGACACAGACGAGGGCAATTACCATCGCATACAGGCGAAGATGTGTCTTCATTTTTCAGGTGCAAACAAATTGTCAAAATTCTGCGACGTTATCTTCCCGAGCTCTTCTACGGAAGTGTCGCGGAGTTCCGCTATCTTTTCGGCGACAGCGCGGACATACGCCGGTTCATTGCGCTTGCCTCGCCACGGCTGCGGTGCAAGCCAAGGGCAATCCGTTTCAATAAGCAGCCTGTCGGCAGGCACTTCCCGCGCTACGGCGTGGACATCTGCCGCCTTCGGATACGTCACAATGCCGCCGATGCCGATATAAAGATTTCCAACTGCGAGGCATCGGTGCATCAATTCCACGTTCCCGGTAAAGCAGTGCATCACGCCGAACGCGCTGTTGTCCAGTGCTTCCAAGATAGGCAAGATGTCTTGATACGCCTCGCGATTGTGAATGACGATGGGCATGCCCAGGGCTTCCGCCATTTCAAGTTGTTCTACAAAGACCTTTTTTTGCGCTTTGGGTGTTGAGTGGTTGCGGTAGTAATCTAACCCCATTTCGCCGAACGCCAGCACTTTAGGCTGTTGCGCGAGGTTATGAATGTCGTCGAGTTCGGCGCGCGTCGCGCTTTCTGCATTATGGGGATGGATACCGGCGGTGGCATAGACATTGTCATATTCGTCTGCCAATTCGGCGGCGGCGAGGCTCGTCTCATAATCGATACCGATGGCGAGGATTTTTTCAACGCCTGCTTCTTGTGCGCGTCTGATAACAGCGCGCCGGTCCTTGTCAAATTGAGACATTTGGATGTGCGTATGTGAATCAATGAACATGTTTTTGTTGTTCGCAAGGCGTTCGATAACGGTTGTTGGTGCAATGACGTATCTCTACGTAGAGCCGTCATCGACGTTGTCGATGACTACGTTTCTGATGCTAATTTTTTAATGCAAATATCTGTCAAAGTCGTCCGACGGAGTGCTTCCGTCCGCTGCTAACTGAGCAGATTTATCTCCATTGCCAGAAAATGCCGGTCGAACCCGAAAGTTGTGGAGATACGCTTTTCCTTACAAATCACAAAACTGGTGCAGTCTGTAAAGGATAGCCGGGTAGTGTTGCGCTGCCGAAAAAGTTGTTCGGCATCATCAAAAGTTCGCGTCCCAATTCTCTCCAGCCTTAACTCTTTCCTCGCTAGAATGTCGTTGATAAAGTCAAGGAATTGGACGGCCATTGCGTGGTGCACGTCATACCTGAGTCGGGTGGCTGTTTCATCAATGACATAATCTGTCGTCACCAACTGTATGCCCAACCGCTTTAATTCCGCGTAGAGCTTAGTAGCCGCGTCGTGGTGCCGGTCTTTCGGGTTTGTATACGCAATCCACGCGCCCGCATCAACGAAAATAGGCGAACCTCTCTCAACAAAATTCATCCTTTTGCATCCCTTTCGTTGCAGACATGATAAAAAATGTGTCGTGCGCGTCTGCGCCTGTCGTGTGTAGGCGTAGACAAACAGGACAAAGGGCTAGAAATCATCGGGAACGACATCATGGTTAACAGAACCATCGGTTGTCTCGCCACTCGTGACATCCGGGAGTCCTTTGATCTTCTCAAGGAGCGCCATGCCTTTTTCGTAGCCGCTCGCGATGCGGGCTTTCCGCTCTTCAAGCGTCTCCGCACTGATGTCAAGGTGCCGCACAAGAGATTCGTAATAGTCCACGAGGCTCACCGCTTGTCCGAGGAGTCCTCTAAAAACCGCCTGGTGGCTGCGGTTATCATAGCCGAAATCATTAGCTATCTGCCGATAGTTGCAAGCCTTGCGATACTCGGCACTGCGCTGACGCAGCCGGTGAAGTTCACGTAGAAAACAGCCGTATGTGCGGAAATTAACCTGCCGGTAATACAAGATATCCGCGAAACAGAAAAGGGTATCTTTCCCGTCCAGCGTCCGTTGTTGTTCTACCGGCACTAACTTTTTGAGTTCCGGGATGTTAAGTGAGTCGATGCAGAGTGTGCAAAGACTTGAAACGAGCGCGTCAAAATCACGCGGTTCGTCAGGTGCCGGGAGTGTCAAATCGGCGATGTAATGCTCCTCGCCAGGGTGCGGAGGCAACAACAATTGCCAGCCGAGACGTTCATAACACACCGCGCGCAGCTGGTAATACGCCTCCCGAAACCAGTGCTTCGGCTTATCCAAATTGCCGTCCCGATAGCGGCCATTCCAAATGTAGAGTTGATAATACTCCTCGCTCACGCCGTAGTCCCCGTTCTCGCGGCCGTTCGGCGGAATATTGTGCGTCCGCCAATGCAACTGCTCTTCATACGGCAGATTCGACAGATACCCCAACAAGACTGTCACTTTGTCCTCGTGGTAACTGTCAATCGGCATGCTCCACTGGTAATCACAGACGAGCGACATCGGCCAGAGCGTATACGTCTCCGTGTCTTGCCGATATTTGTCTAACACCCGTTTGTCAAAATCGACGAAAATCGGATTGTTAGAGATGCCGATTGTCGGATAAAACGCATCTTTTAACTCACAAGTGTGCGTGATTTCGTCCCCGTTTTGGTCAACGCCGATGATGAAGTCAACGAACCTCTCCGGGGGAGCCGGGGCACCGTTAAGTCTGATTGTCGGTTTCATATTTATTTCCCCTCCTTCAATTATGATAACAGCTCGGGGGCCGGTTTGGCAAGGGAAAACCACCGCGTTACATCAACGGCGTGCGGATGACAGTTTCAAGCGTATGCGCGCGAGGCGGCTGCGTCACTAAAAACAGAATCAGGGCGGCTACATCCTCCGGAAGCGTCAGATGTTCAATCACATCGTCCGGATGGTTATCGCGGCGCATCTTGGTATCCACAGGGCCGGGACAGACTACAGAGGCCTTCACGCCGTGCGGCCTGCCCTCGTTATTTGTCGTCTCCGTGAAACCGACAACGGCGAACTTCGAGGCGCAATATGCCCCACCGTTGACATGTCCATGTTTGCCGGAAACAGACGAGACGTTGACGATATGCCCAGACTGCTGCTCGCACATTAACCCGAAGACGGCCTGTGTGCAAAGGAACACGCCTTTGAGGTTCACCGCCATCGTCACATCCCAATCTTCCTCCCGAATCTTCGGAATCGGGTTGTGGATTGCCACGCCGGCATTGTTGACGAGGATGTCCACCTTGCCGAAGGTGTCAAGCGTCTGTGTCACCATCGCATCAACGGCGGCTTTATGCTGGACATCGGTTGGAATCGCGAGGGCGCGCCTGCCGAGGGCCTGCACCTCTTCTGCAACGGCGGAGATTTCGCCAATTGTTCGGGCGGCGAGGACGATGTCGGCACCTGCTGCCGCAAAGGCTAACGCGGTGGCGCGGCCGATGCCGCGGCCGCCGCCGGTGATTATCGCTACACGGTTTTCAAGTTTCATGAGTATCTCCTTTCCAGAATGGCTCCGGTAGGCGCGGTTGGAAACCGCGCCTACGGGACGTGGGCCGCATCCATCCAGCGCAGTTGGAAATCGCGCCCACCGGGTTCGTGTTGCATCTATCCTATGCGATCCGATACGCTGAAAGCTTCGCTTTATCAAATAGGATACCGTGCCCCGGCCGGTTCGGCGGCGAGAAATGGCCGTCCTTGAGCGTCAATGTGTCTTCCAACACCAGATCCAACGATGGAATATACTCTACGAAAAGCGAATGCGGCACTGCCGCCGAGAGATGCACGTGCAAATCCATCAAGAAATGCGGTGATACCGAGAGCCCGAAGCATTCCGCGGTGTGCGCGACTTTCATCCATTCGGAGATACCGCCGACGCGCACTGCATCCGGTTGCAAGATATCCGCCGCTCCCTGCGCAATGTATTCCTGAAAAACATACTTATTGTAGAGCGTCTCGCCGACAGCAATGGGGATAGTCGTCTTCTCGCGCAGGGCGACATGGCTGTCCACATCGTCCGCCTCAATCGGCTCCTCAAACCAAAAGAGCCCGGCATCTTCCACGCGACAAGCGAGTTGGATTGCCTCGCGGGCGTTCCATTTCATATTGGCATCTATCATCAGATAGGGCTCTTCGCCGATTGCCTTCCGGACAGCATGCACGCGCGCCACGTCTTCGAGAAGACTATCGCGTCCTACCTTTATCTTGATACCTTTGAAGCCTTGCGCCACAAATGCCACGGATTGCCGGACGAGCTCGTCTTCCGAAAGGTGGAGCCAGCCGCCATCGGTATTGTAAACCGGCACTGCCTCCCTCGCGCCGCCGAGGAGTTGATAGAGCGGCAATTCGGCGCGCTTCGCCATCAGATCCCACAAGGCGATATCCACTGCCGCCATCCCTAAACCGACGATGCCGCCCCTGCCAACCCAATGCGTCTCCATCCACATCCGATGCCAGATTCTGTCGATGTTCGCCGCGTCCTCTTCCAAGAGGATAGGCGTAAGATAGGCATCCATAATCTGCCGAATCGCTTCCCCACCTTTGCCGATAGTATAGGAGAACCCAGTGCCTACCACGCCATCGGCATCTTCAATCTCAATGAACGGAAACTCCATTGAGACAAACGCTTGGATGGCATCGACGCGTTCAATTTGCGGCGGAATATCGTAAAGCGCGGTGCGAACTGCGCGAATCTTCATCTGTCACCTCTCCCCCAGAAGGCGCGGTTGAAAACCGCGCCTACCGATATCTATCCCCTAAATGGCCGAGGGGAGAACTGCGCGAATCTTCATCTGTCACCTCTCCCCCAGAAGGCGCGGTTGGAAACCGCGCCTACCGATGTCTATGCACCTCAACGGATATCTATGCCTCTAAATTGCCGAGCATCGTCAACAATTTCCGAATACAAATCCGCGATGCCTCCTCACCCGCTTCCGAGAAGGCTTGTCCTGCCGGGCGGTTGAGAATCGCCTCGTCAATCTTGAGGGACGGCCGCCAATGCGTTTCCAAGCAGAGGTGTCCTTCATACCCATCGTCAACGAACGCTTGGAGCTGCCCTTGCCAATCAATAATTCCATCCCCGACAGGGACAGATTCCATCTCGCCGGTATCCGGGTTCACACCAGCATCCTTGAGATGCGCGTGAATCATCGTCGGTTTGAGGCGATTATAGGCATCCGGATACGGTGTCTCGCCCTCTTTCGCGTGCGCTTCATTCGCCGCATCCCAGATAGCGCGCACATTGGGAGAATCGAGCTCCTCAATAAACCGCGCCGTCAGTTTGGCGGTGCTGAGGGAGGTAGTCGATTCGTTCTCCATACCGAGAATCACCCCTTCGCCATCGGCTATCCGCCGCGGTTCATCGTAAGCGGCGATGATTTCGTCCCAACGCTCCTCCGTTTTGCCGGTATCCCAGAAAACAAACGTGCGGATGAGGTGGGTATCAAACGCTTTCGCCGTGCGGATGCATCCCCTCAGGATGTCCAAATGCTCTTCCCGTTCCGCCGCGTTGTCCATATCGCATTTGAAGAACGGGGAGGCGACACCGATAATTTCAATCCCGGTCCCGTCAAGCAGTCCTTTCATCGTGTCAATGTCAGCATCGGTGAGTTCATGGGGCAGCTTGTCCCACACCGACCGGATTTCGATGGAGTGGAGGTTAAATTCTTTTACAAAGTTGACTACGGTGGCGAAGTCTTGCGAGACCTCGTCGCCAATCACGCCGAGTTTAAACATAGTTGTGGTTGCTCCTGTCAAGGGTGTTAAATTCAATGGTAAAGGCGGATGTCTCTATCCACCCCACAAGTCGTGGTTGCTCATGTCAATATTGC
>PYJE01000151.1:0-9702 GCA_003635305.1 Candidatus Poribacteria bacterium
GAGTCTGCCATCCTGGCGGCCACTCTGGGTCCCGTTTGACATCAAAACGTCTCTCTCTTGGCAGGCACTAGACGTTGCTGACGACGCACTCAGAGATGGGAAAGCCGCAAAAAGGGCAATCAAAGTCTTGGAATCACTGAAGAATCACACATTCTTCCTCGCAGTCGGCTTCTATAAACCCCATTTACCTCTTGAGGCACCCAGGAAATACTTTGAGTTATACGACACTGCGGACTTCACTTTGCCTGCCTCTCCTGTTCCGCCCGAGGATGCACCGGCGAGAGCTCTCAACAATTGGAGCGCAATCCGCGCATACGCCGATCTGCCCTCGGGAAATGAGCCACTTTCAGACGAACAGACATTGGCGTTAATTCGCGCATACGCAGCGGCAACCAGCTACACGGATGCACAGATAGGGCGCGTCCTCGCGCAGTTAGACGCACTCGGCCTGACAGAAAACACCGTCATCGTTTTCTGCAGCGACCACGGGCATCATTTAGGAGAGCAAGGGATGTGGGGAAAGCAGACGCTTTTTGAGAGTTCCCTCCGGGTCCCTTTGATTGTAAGTGTTCCCGGCTCCTCTCGTGCAGAAACAGACGCGCTCGTGGAACTCGTTGACATCTTCCCTACGTTATCTGATGTATGTGAATTGCCATCTCCGCTTAGAAGCGAGGGAACCAGTTTGCAACCTGTGCTTGAAAATCCGAGGCTTCCATGGAAAACCGCCGCGTTTAGCCAATTCGCGAGCGGACGTTCCATCCGCACGGCCCGCTACCGATACACCGAATGGGGCAACAACGGTAACAGAGGCAAGGAACTCTACGATTCCCAAACGGATCCGCACGAAACGCGAAACATTGTGAATCTTCCGGAAAACGCAGCACTCGTTGCACACCTCAGCGAACGGCTCAAGGCAGGGTGGCAAAGGGCTGTGCCAGGGATGCAGGAACATGTCCCTGTACCACAGACGCAACCCGCGGATGTCAACAATGATGGCGTTGTCAATATTCAAGACCTGGTGCGTGTCGCAAACAAATTTGGCGAAAGCGGTGGCACCGCCATTCCTGAAGACGTGAACAACGATGGCGTTGTCGATATCCGAGATTTGGTTCGCGTCGCGAACCATTTCGGTAACTGAGGAAAATATCCACATGCCGACAAACTCAAATTCATCACAACGCCTCTTCACTCGGCGCGATTTCATCTCAACTGGCCTGAAAGCCGGGGTTTCCACCGCTTTCACGACAGGCCTGCTGCCGAACCTGAACGCGCACGCCGCACGGCGATATAACGTGCTATTTATCACGGTGGATGATTTGCGGCCGTTGTTGGGATGCTACGGGCTCTCGGAGATGCACACCCCGAACATTGACTCCCTCGCGCGGCGAGGGACGCTCTTTCACCGGGCGTATTGTCAGTTTCCGGTCTGTAATCCATCGCGGGTTTCTATGCTCACCGGTTTACGTCCAGAAACGACAGGTTTTGTGGAGAACCGCCAGATTTTTCGTGAAGCACTACCAGACATTGTCACACTGCCGCAGCATTTCAAGGCGCACGGCTATCACACGCGCGCCGTCGGTAAAGTCACGCACGGCCCTTCTGCCTATCGCTACTCTTGGAGCATCCCAGATTGGGCCCCTAGATACCGTCAGCCTAACGGAAAACCGCTTTGGCAAGCACTTGACGTTGGAGACGATGAACTCCGCGATGGACAAGTTGCAAAACACGCCATTGAAGTTTTGGCTGAAATTCGGGATGTGCCGTTTTTTCTCGCGGTGGGTTTCTACAAACCCCACTTGCCCTATCACGTCCCGCGGAAGTATTTCGATTTGTATGCTACACAAACGTTTGCAGCGCGCCCGGACATCAGGCTGCCTACCTCTCATGAAATGCATATCTATTCAGATGCCCCGGCGGTTGGCGAACGATTCTCTGAAGAGCAAACCTTAGCCTTAATGCGAGGATATGCAGCCGCGACGAGTTACGTGGATGCCCAGGTCGGACGCGTTTTACGTCAACTAGACGCGCTCGGATTGACAGACAGCACAATTATCGTTTTCTGTGGGGACCACGGTTACCATCTTGGGGAACATGGGTGGTGGGGAAAGCACACCCTTTTCGAGAGTGCACTTCATTCACCTTTGATTGTGAGCATCCCGGACTACGCGCAAGATACAAAAACGGATGCCATCGTGGAACTCGTGGACATCTTTCCAACCTTGTGCGATGCCTGCAAACTGCCGCTTCGTCCTGAACTTGAAGGAATCAGCCTGGTGCCTGTCATTGAAAATCCGACGCGCCCGTGGAAAACTGCCGCGTTTAGCCAATACGGGCAGCACAGTTTTTCCATCCGCACTGAACACTACCGATATACCGAATGGGGGGACGGGAGAGCGGAACTCTACAATTATGAGACAGATTCTGACAGAACCGACAACCTTGTCCATCTCCCTGAAAACGCCGCACTCGTCGCAGACCTCGGCGCAAGACTCCGCGCGGGATGGCAGGACGCTTTGCCAGTAGGGTATCGCGATTCGGAAACCACGTCTCCCAGAAATACGCACCTGTTGCAGCAAACCCTTCCGTGGGATGTTAACAACGACGGGGTGGTTGATATCCGAGATATGGTTATTATATCAAACAATTTCGGCGTTAAAACCGGGCTATGGGAGGCATACCCGCGGCGGGTATCAACCCTTCAAGAACTCCTTATCGCTCAAGAGTTCGCAGGCGTGGAGACGCTTGAACATCCCAAAGCGGACGTGAATCAAGATGGCATTGTTGATGTCACCGATCTGCTCATCGCAGCCGCGCACTTCGGTGAAACTAGCAATACACGCGGGCCGCGTTAAGATGAAACTCAAGAAATAAAGGGATAATTTCCGTAACTTCATAGCAACTCGCTTAAAATAAGGAGGAAGAGAGTGCACCAACAACTGATGTTACGAATCTTGTTAATCGTGGGCATAGCAGCCTGTCTCGCGGCACCACTCGTTGCGGATGCCGCCTCGCTGCTTAACGTTCCGCTGAATCCTAATCTCTCCGATTTTAATCGTGAAACCTATCGCTTTATTCATCGTTTACTAAATAAGAGAGTGCTGCCCGGCATTCCGCGCGGCTCGCTTCCCCTCACGCAGAAACAGGTGGCATCGCTCCTGACAGAAGCTGCACGGAAACAAGAAAACGGCGAAGTCACGCTGAGCCCCAACGACGCGAAACGACTGCAGGCACTCTTAGCGTTTTACACGGAAGCAAGCACCGGAACGCCTTTTCACCGGAAAATGCATATCTTGACGTTCGGTTCGGATGATGAAGCACAGCCAGAAGGTAGCAAATACCGATTCTCGTTTGACTTACGGGCGAAACAGCGCACCATCACCCGGTTAGTAGATAACGTCTCCGGTGAACCACCGGTGGAAGGAACAATGTTCGTTACTACGCCGCTGCCGCACCTCTATGGACAAGTCGGCGAGGAATTCGCCTTTACGACAGACATGGCATATCGGTGGCTATACGGCGACTTTTTTAACGACATCTACCCCGACGAGTCAAAATATCGGCAACTGGAGGGAGAACGCGAAGGACAACTGAAAAATCGAGCGGCTACGAACAGCTACCTCAAATTTAAGTTGCCATGGTTTGAGTTGCAACTCGGACAAGATAATCTTCGGTGGGGGCCAGGGTATCACGGCAACCTGCTCATCTCCGAAAACCCCATCGCGTGGGACATGCTCAAGTTGCAGGCGACTTACAAAAACGTCACGTTCACAGGATTTACCGGGGTACTGGAAGACATGGCGGAGGACATCAACGAGAAATATATCTCCGGACACAGAGCGGAGGGGTATTTCTGGGATAGGCTCGGATTCGGGCTCTCCGAAGTTGTCATTTACGGAAACCGCTTTGAGCCAGGGTATTTGAACCCTGTCAACATCTATTTAATTAACGAACAGACGATTTCGCGTGCCGATAGCCGCGCCCCCGGCAGCGGCGATAACGTCCTCGCCAGTGTGGATATGCGGCTCAGACTCGTAGATAATTTCGAGATATACGGCGAACTGATGTTTGACGATGGAGATCCGTTCGCTAGTTTCAAGCATTGGGATACCAAGTTCGGCATTCTCGGCGGCATCTACCTCACCGATGCGTTCGGCATCGCCGACACCGATTTCCATGCCGAATACGCCTTTATCAACCAATATGCCTATACGCACGAAAATCCTGTCAACGTTTACAAACATTTCACGTCTGCTATTGGGCATCACATCGGCACGGATGCGGATAACCTGTGGGTGCAACTGCGCCGCCGGTGGACAGATAAACTAGAGTCCGTTTTCACGTATGATTTGGAACGCCACGGCTCGGGGGACATCAATAAACGGCACCCCGCTGACGCGCCTGCAGATGATGTGTGGACACCCCTATCGGGCATCACCGAGAGTGAGCATCGGTTGAAAGTGGGGGTTAATTGGGTTTCGATCGGACACTATTCACTTTATGCGGAGTGGGCACGGATTTGGCGGCGCAACGTCGGTAATCGCCGCGATGTGCATGAAAGCGGCAACGAAATCCAGGCGAGTGTATTGTATCGGTTTGAACGTTTCTGGTAGGGGCATTTTAAATTGAAGATTTAACGTGCCTTATTCGTCTAAAGAGGCGAGAACTCAAGGGGTGTGAAAGGAAAGCTCGCGGCACGGCGAGGGACAGGCCCTCTTCCTACGTGACAAGCCCCCGGGCATTGGAGAAAGGAAATTTGACATTCGCCCCAAAATTGGGTATAATATATAGCAGCATCCAGAACCATTCAGTTCTCCAATGCACCCTGTAAGGACAGATTGCTATAACTGTCCATCGCTCACAGGAAAACGGGCAGAGAGAGACAGCCGCCATTACCATCCGGCAACCGAAAACGAAAACTGAATCGCTCTGGAGCAGTACCTGTTTTTAGAGACAGTCCTTAACCCAACAAATTAGAACCATCGAAGATATGAAAATTCGCGTCTTAGGCATTCGCGGGCTACCCGCCACCTATAGTGGACTAGAAACCATCATGAGTGAACTCGCGCCGCGCTGGGTGGAGGCAGGCCACGAAGTCATCGTCTACTGCCGAAAAGCACTCTTTAAAGAGCGGCCGCAGGAATGGAAGGGCATCAAACTCGTCTACTTGCCGAGTATTGAGCATAAGATGTTCAGCACCCTCAGCCACAGCTTTTTAGCGACGCTGCACGCATCGGTGGCACCCTCGGACGTGATTCTGACATGGAACGCCGGCAACGGTCCCTTCGGATGGTTCTTTCGGATTGCAGGGAAACCGGCTGTCATTAACGTCGATGGCATGGAGTGGCTCCGTCCGAAATGGAAGGGGTTAGGCGCGATTTACTTTAAGTGGGCGGCAAAAATGGCGACAGCCGCGTTTCCTGTCGTCATCACCGATGCCGATGAGATGCGCCGGCTCTACCTAGAGGAACTCGGTGCGGAAACCACCTACATCGCCTACGGCGCGAACATTGAACCGTCGGAACACCCGGAAGTCCTTGAAGAGTATGGACTTAAATCGCGCGACTACTACCTCATCGCGAGTCGACTTGTGCCGGATAACAACGCTGATCTGATTTTAGAGGCGTTCGTTGCATCCAACAGCCAAAAGCAACTCGCTCTCGCCGGCGGCGCGGATTACCGAGGCAATAAACTTGAAAACGAATTTTTGGATAAACTGAAGCGCATCGCCAACGACAACGTGAAGTTCCTCGGACACATCGACAACTCGGAGCATATCAAGGAGCTCCACCATCACTGCTTCGCTTATGTCCACGGCCATCAGTTTGGCGGCATCAACCCTTCCATTTTGAAGGCATTGGGGTTCTCTAACTGCATCCTCGCACTGAACACACCTTTTAACAATGAAGTGTTAGACAGCGGGCGGTATGGCGTGCTATTTGAGAAAAACGTCCCTGACTTGCAAGCGAAAATCGAACATTTAGAGAGCCACCCCGACGAAGTTGAGGCATTCCGAAATCAGGCACCCGAGCGGATACGCACCCATTTCAACTGGGAACGCATCGCACAACAATATCTCAACGTTTTTGAAGCAGTTAAGAAACAGTAGGAGGGACATCCCTGTCCCGATACCGCACACGGTAGGACGGACATCCTTGTCCCGATACGACAAGACGAACCAACGTAATTTGGTATTAAACTGACATGTTAGTATCAACAGGAACCCAAGTGGAACGAATCTCCTCCTTCTACGCAAAACATGGCAAACATCTTTTTGATGCAAGCGCAGCGTTCTGCCTCGTGCTGTTGTTCGCGCCGCTGATGGTGCTCATCGCGGTGCTTATCAAGCTAACCTCACGCGGGCCCGTCTTCTTCTCGCACAAACGGGTAGGGTTAAACAACGAACTCTTCCTCATTTATAAATTCCGGAGTCTCCACACCGACACGCCATCTTATTCGGAGAAACCGGATTCCACGGAAGATGTCCGCATCACACTGGTGGGCAAATGGCTCCGCAAAACGAGCCTTGATGAATTGCCGCAACTTTTCAATGTGCTGAAGGGGGAGATGAGCCTCGTCGGACCGCGGCCGGAGATGCCGTTCCTGGCGGAGCATTATGAACCGTGGGAGAACCAGAGGCACCTCGTCCGGCCCGGGATGACAGGGCTCTGGCAGTTGAGCCCCCGCCGACGCGGTTCCATCCGCGAGGGAATTCCTGTAGACTTGGAGTATATCGAAAACCTGTCCCTCTGGAACGATTTGAAGATTTTGCTCCGCACCTTCAAGGTTTTTTGGGATAATAACACCTATTGAGGCGGCACCAAATCTGTCATTGGAACGCAGCGCGCGGGCTTGTCCCTCGCGCTCGTTGGAGACACATTACCGCTACGCCACCATGAACCTCAAAAACCTCGCTCGTGCTCTCCGCTGCGGCTTCCGCCTCAAATGCCCCAAATGCGAACGCGGTCCGCTGTTCCACAGACGGTTTTCGATGTTGGCGCAATGTCCCGAATGCGGCATGAAATTTGAACGCGAACACGGCTATTTTGTCGGCGCGATGTATCTGAACTACGGCGCGACGGTGTGCATCGCCTTTCCGGGCTACTTCCTGTTTGAGGCGTTCACCGCGATTCCCTTCGCATTCAATCTAGGCGGATGGGGGCTGTTTTCCGCGCTTTTCCCTGTATTCTTCTATCGCTATTCCAGAAGTCTGTGGCTGAGTTTTGATTACATGTTCAACCCCAAATAAAAACCTGATCCCTCCTCCTGCCCCACCGGAAAGCGAAGGTTTTCAGGCAGATTTCTGCCTTAGGTCCGTAGGACCTAAATGTCTATAGCACTCGCGGAAACTCACTCTTTTTGAGATTTTTTGCAGAAAACGTTGACAAAAAACGTCAATTCGCGTAAAATGTGGTTAATTGTGAACATTTTGGCGATTTTTTTTGCAAAAAATGTTTGACATTTATTGCATTTTCGTGTATAATGAATGCAAACGTGGTGATGCGAGAAAAATCGCGCCATCGCGAGATCGAAATCCGCAAACCTTGCTTAACGAGGAACGATACCATGGACCAGCGAATTCAGAATGCCATTGCTAAAGAGGTCACCGAAGATCTGCTTGGGCACCATACGATGCACGCGCACTGTGCTTCTCGCAGTGGTGCGTCTCTGTCCGTTGTCGCGCCATCACGCGTTCCCGTTTGCCTTGATATCCAAAGGGAGGTTTACCCCCCCCCTACATTCACGGGCGTTAAGTAAGTTTTCTTCACTCGACAGCGGCGACTTTTGTCGTCATGTTGTCTTCGACCCCGCACGCATTCTTTGCATCGCGGGTTATTTCCGTTGCATTGGGAATTCTGTCTCAATGCCTATTTTCCTACCCGTTGTTAGGTTTCCAGTTCTCCCCCTCTGCTTTTGCGCGGTGCTTTTGCTACGCGCCTTCTATTGCAGTTTAGTTCATAGGGTAGAGCATTAAACCACAACGTGCTCCGTTTGACGACGGTGGGGAATTTCACCGTCAATGAGGAGGATAAGTTAATGAAAAAACGAACGTTCGTCTGTTTTTTAATTTTTACAGTGTGTTTTTCACAACTCGCTCAGAGCCCTGTTTTTGGACAGGGGGCATCACTTGCCGAGCGGGTGCTAGAAAAATACAGCCACATACTGCAGCGCGAGGACATTCAAGCGGTTCTCCCGGATGTCTTGGAGGGACTTAAGGCACCAAACATTCAGGCACTCCTAAATCCGGCTGTCATCGCTGCCGCTGTTGCGAATCCAGATCTCCTAGCAGTTGCTGGAGTTGAGCAACGCTTCATCAACTTGCTAAAAACGGATGCCGAGCTCCTAGCGATGATCAGCGATGCGCAAGTGCAAGCGTTGCTGCAGGATACCGCTGCAATCGACGAACTCGCCGCTGCGCTGAGAGTAGTTGAACCCCCGGTGGTTCAGCCTCCTTCGCTCGCTCAGCGGGTGTTTGAAAAATATAGAGCAACGCTCCTGCGAGCCGATATTCAAGCGGTTCTCCCGGACACCTTAACTGCTATTAAAGCACCGGAGATTCAAGCACAATTGAATCCGGCTATCATCGCTGCCGCGGTAGCAACTCCGGATATCCTAGCATTCGTTGGAGTTGAACAACGCTTCATCAACTTGCTGAAAACGGATGCCGAAATCCAGACAGTGCTCAGGGATGCGCAAGTTCAGGAGTTACTTCAGAGTCCTGCGGCAATTGAGGAACTCACTACTTTGCTGAGGGATCCCAGATCGGTGACAACCGCCGGCCCGCTGGGGTATCCGAGGGGTGCTGTCATCATTAGCGAAATCATGTTTGATTCGGGAGGTGGCACGCTGCCCCAGTGGATCGAACTCTATAACCCATCTAAAACCGAGGCACTTAACCTGAACGGCTGGAAGTTGGAGATTCAGAACGTCGATTCTGCGGACTTAGTCGGCAGACTCAACGTCGCGCTGACATTGCAGGAAAAGGTGATTCAACCGAATCAGACGCTGCTGATTGTTGCAGGAAATGCCCGCGCCTCATCTGTCGGGATGTTCCCAGCGCGCCGCGTCTATAACTTGCTCGCTCGGCATCAGCAGAACCTGCGCATCAACACACCGAACGATACGTTCTTGAGTGCGGCAGGCTTCCACCTGAAGTTATCCAATCGAAACGGACAGCTTGTCGACGAGGTAGGGAACACGGATGGAGATTGGCGCACCGATGATATTCCCACCTGGGACTTGCCATGGAGTCCGTGGTGGAGGATACGCAGTTCACTCATCCGCCGCTATGACAATGGCGTTGCGCTGGATGGAACGGCGCGTTCAGGTTGGGTATCCGCCGCCAACATCCAGAAGATTGTCGATGACACGCTCTATTATGGCCACGCAGACGACATCGGCACACCAGGGTATCGGACAGGCAGTGCGTTGCCAGTGGAGTTGTCAAGTTTCACAGTCACTCGCAACAACAGCGGTGCCGTTGTCGTCACTTGGACAACCGAGTCCGAGATAGACAACGCCGGGTTCAATCTGCGTCGCAGTGAAAAACGCAACAGCGGTTTCAAACTGCTGAATCCCGCGTTGATTGCAGGTGCCGGCACCACCGGCGAGCGTCAGACTTACACGTTCACCGATACGTCGGCGAAACCGGGCGTAGAGGCTTACTATCAGCTTGAGGAAATCTCGTTTGATGGGAAGCGAGAG
>PYJE01000151.1:9722-17424 GCA_003635305.1 Candidatus Poribacteria bacterium
ACAACCGCCGGCCCGCTGGGGTATCCGAGGGGTGCTGTCATCATTAGCGAAATCATGTTTGATTCGGGAGGTGGCACGCTGCCCCAGTGGATCGAACTCTATAACCCGTCTAAAACCGAGGCACTTAACCTGAACGGTTGGAAGTTGGAGATTCAGAACGTCGATTCTGCGGACTTAGTCGGCAGACTCAACGTCGCGCTGACACTGCAGGAAAAGGTGATTCAACCGAATCAGACGCTGCTGATTGTTGCAGGAAATGCCCGCGCCTCGTCTGTCGGGATGTTCCCAGCGCGCCGCGTCTATAACTTGCTCGCTCGGCATCAGCAGAACCTGCGCATCAACACACCGAGCGATACGTTCTTGAGTGCGGAAGGCTTCCACCTGAAGTTATCCAATCGAAACGGACAGCTTGTCGACGAGGTAGGGAACACGGATGGAGATTGGCGCACCGATGATATTCCCACCTGGGATTTGCCATGGAGTTCGTGGTGGACGATACGCAGTTCACTCATTCGCCGCTATGACAATGGCGTTGCGCTGGATGGAACGGCGCGTTCAGGTTGGGCGTTGGCTGCGAATATCAATAAGGTTGTTGAAGGCACACTCTATTATGGCCACGTGGTAGACATCGGCACACCAGGGTATCGGCACAGTGTATTACCGGTGGAGTTATCAAGTTTCACAGTCACTCGCAACAACAGCGGTGCCGTTGTCGTCATTTGGACAACCGAGGCCGAGGTAGACAACGCCGGGTTCAATCTGCGCCGCAGTGAAAAACGCAACAGCGGTTTCACACTGCTGAATCCCGCGTTGATTGCAGGTGCCGGCACCACCGGCGAGCGTCAGACTTACACGTTCACCGATACGTCGGCGAAACCGGGCGTAGAGGCTTACTATCAACTTGAGGAAATCTCGTTTGATGGGAAGCGAGAGACATTGGCAACGCAACGGCTGCGCGGGCTTGTCTCCGCTGTGAATCGGCAGTTGACGACGTTTGGGGCCGTTAAGCGGCGGAAATAGCAGCTCAAGTGCCGTAGGGTGAGGGGTGTTACCAGAACCGGTATTTACCGCGTAAAAATCTGCCCGCGCACATAAGATGCCGCATCCGAAGCAAGGAACGTCAGAACGCGCGCTACACCCGCAGGCTCTCCAAGCGAATTGCGCGCGTTCGCTACCGCCGCATCGGCATCCTGTCCACCGCGCCGCGCAGACTCCGCAATTTGCCCTAACTTCAGCGGTGTCGCAAGGCCACCCGGACAAATCGTGTGCATGCGGATATTCAGCGGGGCGACTTGGTTTTCTACCGTCATCACAAGTCCGTTGACTCCGCCTTTGCTAGACGCATAAGCAACTGAGGAACTGCCACCCCGAACACCCGCACCGGAAGCGATACAGAGAATAACGCCGCCGCCACGCTGCTCCATAGAAGGGACAGCGTGCTTCACCGCATAAAACGTCCCTTTGAGGTTGACATCAATTACTGCGTTAAAAGTCGCCGATTCAAAGTCGTCAATGCGGACACTCGCACCGCGCAGGATACCCGCCGCGGTTACCAACACGTCAACGCCGCCAAATTCACGTTCAGCCGCGCCGATTAGTGCCGCCACCTCCGATTCTACCGTAACCTCGGTGCGTTGAAACTTCGCGATACCCCCACCGTCAAGAATCGTCTTAAGCGTTTTTTGGGCATCCGCTTCGTTAATATCGCCGAAGACGACATTCGCGCCAGCAGCAGCATAAGCAATAGCCGTCGCCGCGCCGATGCCTGTCGATGCGCCGGTAATCACAGCAACTTTGCCTTTGAGTTGAATCTCCACTAGCCTTCTCCTTTAAGACTGAAACGATACGGGATGCGGATGCGCTGGCTGATAGCAATTTCGCCTTGCATCGCCGGCACGAATTGCGATGCTTTGAGTGCCTGCACCGCCGCCTCTTCACATCCCAATCCGTTCACGCCAATGACTTCTAGCACCTGAATGTCCCGCGCCTTTCCATCCACGCCGATTGTCGCTTCAAGGAGCACCCTTCCCTGTATATGCGCAGCGCGGGCAGCTTCAGGGTATCTCGGTTCAACTTTGCGGGAAAACCGCGCGTTTTGTGTTGACACCATCAGACGCGCCGAATCCAACGAAAATTCGGCGACTTCCGGACTCGCAATAGCTGATGTCGTGAAGGTGGAACGCGCCATCCGTGTCGGCGTGAAGCGCGCCGGCGGCGAACTCACAACTGTAATCGCAGATGCCACGGGATAATTTTCGACACTACCGCGATACGAAAGTGGTTCTGTCGCGACACCCGTGAAAACCAGTGCAGTATCGGTCGGCAACCGCGCTTCGCTTCGCGGTAACTGAACAACCGGCACCATTCTCTCGATGCGCCGGAATTGGAACTGCATCGGCAGTGTCCACAACTTTTTATCAGGATGACAAGGACGATCAGGATGCTTCGCCTTAGGCAGTGTGATGAACGTTGCAACAAAGGCATCCTCGTGATGCACCTCTGTTGTCCTGACGATAGATACGGCTGCAATAGTAACCCCTATCAGGTGAAGGCAGATAGACAGCAGAAGCGGTTTGTTCAGAAATTGGATGGCTCTGTTCATAATTTTGACACCTACATGTTTAAGGATTTTTGCCGTTCGCGAGGCGTTCAATTAGGGTTGTTGGTGCAAGAACCTCTGTCTGCGTAAACTCTCACCAACGTTGTCGATGACTACAATGGCGTTCGCTATTGGGCGGCATTTTTCCGTGCCGAGGTCGGCTTTAATGTATTGATAGCAAAATCTATGCCAAAACAGTCAGGAGTAATCCGTAAGGACAGATGTCTATATCTGTCCGTCTCTTTACCGTTGTCTCTCACCAGTCTTGTTGTCAAGCGACTGGAAAATCCTGCTTCAGAGCTCCCCGAAACAAAAAAACTTGCAATTTTCAAACATTTGTGGTAAAATTAAAACTGCAACACTCAAATGAGGAGGATAAACCGCATGGAAGTGAGAATTGAATACTGCTCCGCCTGAAACTACCAGCCACGGGCAGCCAGTTTGGCTGATGCCCTGAAGCAGACGTATGGCGCGGAAGTGAAGACGGTAGAACTGGTTCCAAGCAGCGGCGGAGCCTTTGAAGTCTCGTTGAACGGAACGTTGCTCTATTCTAAATTGAAAACAGGGCAATTCCCGACGACTGAGCAGATAACCGCTGCCATTAACGGCGCGTAACTCGCGACACAGAAACGCGAGGGGGTACCGTGCGCACGGCATCCCCTCGCGTTTTTGCTTACTCTACTGCAATAATGGCAATTTTCCACCGATTCGCTTGCTCGATGAGCGCGTCTGCATCTATGACGAAGGTGCGTCGCGCCTCCACTGCCAACACTCGCGCCTTCACGTCGTGCAGCGTCTGTAACGTCTGCATGCCCACCGTCGGGACATCAACTCGGAAATCGTGATGTTCAGCGGCGGCTTTGGCGACAACAACCCCCTTTCCGCCTAAAGTGCCCCCTCTCCGAATCGTCTCATCTGTGCCCTCAATCGCTTCAACCGCAAGCACCATCTGATTTTTTACGACGATGGTCTGGCCGATATCCATGTTCGCCATCTGTCTCGCTACGGTGATGCCGAAGTGGGCATCCTCGGCTTGGCGCGCCATCGGTTTGCGCGCCGTTAACACGCCAGATTGCGGCAGAAGATGGGTGAGGAATCTATCTTGTGGAAGGACTGCGATGCCGGACGCTTCAAAATGAGCCAGGATTGCGGCAACGATTTTTCTGTCATACGCGTCAATGACGACGTTGCTAAAGCGGGCCCTTGCTAAAATCTTCAGCGTCGTAGCATCGACATGGAAGGGACGAAGCAAGATGTTTTTTTCTACCTTGCCTATGATGACTATTTCATGGACATCGGCATTGCGCAGCGTGCGGATAATTTTCTGAATCTGCCCAACACCGAAAGTGTGGAGTTCCACCGGGATGCCTGCAAATCGTTCCGTATCCGCCTCGGCAATTTGGACGATAACCGGTTGTCTGTGTTGGGCGATGGCGGCGTGTGCTAGTAGCACCGGCAGTTCGCCCGCGCCCGCGATAATGCCAAGTTTTTCCACGTTTTCTGTTCCGTTATTTGGGGGTAGACACGACGAAGGACAGGCCTCCGTCCTACGGGCCTTGGGGGAAATTTTAACCTACGAGGGAACGATGTGGATGGCTAAACCCGATACCACGCTTGGAGCTCTCAATAAACCGCAGCAGGTATTCTACCTCAGGGTTCGCCGCTATCTCCTCCCGCACTTTGGTGACAGCATGCCGCAACGGGATGCCAGAACGAAACAGAATGCGGAAGGCTCTCTTCAACAATGCAAGAGTTTCTGGGGAAAGTTGAGACAACGGATTAATCTGCGAGGTATGAATGCCGATGCGGTTTAAACTCCGCACGCGCGCAGGTTGTCCCGCGGAAAGTGCGAAGGGAGGGATATCTTGCACGATTTTTGAGAAGCCGCCCGCCATCGCCATCTTGCCGACGCGGACATACTGATGCAACGCCGCATGCGCACCAAGCCGAACATCGTCCTCAATTTCCACGTGCCCTGCCAATGAGACAAAGTTCGCCATGATAGTGCGGTTGCCGACAACGGTATCATGCGCAAGGTTCACCCAATTCATGAGCAAATTGTTATCGCCGACGATAGTCGCCCCCTCTTCAAAGGTAGATCTGGAGATGGAGACATACTCGCGGAGGGTATTCCTGTCGCCGATTTTGACATAACTCCGTTCCCCCTTATACTTCAAATCTTTTGACGGATTCCCGATGGTGGCACCGAAAAAGATGCGGCAATCCTCACCGATGGTAGTCCACTTGTCAATCTGAACATGGGGGCCAATCTCGGTGCCGCGTCCGATATGCGCATAGTCGCCGACAAGGCTGTAAGGTCCAACGCGAACTCCCTCGTCCAAAGTCGCCTTCGGCGAGATTATCGCCGTTGGATGAATGTTTGTCATTTTTGTATTTCCTAGCAGTGGTTTGACGTTGTCCGTGAAAGTGACTCCCCTTCTCAGGCCGGCTTGACGTTGCAAGACTTACGTTTCCAGCGGCTAACATTTCACCAAAGCAGCCTAATCGCATACGTGGCGACAAGACGCATTAATTGGGCGCGAGAGCGATTGACAACTCCGCCTCCGTCGCGAGCGCGTCGCCGACATAAGCCTGGCCTTTGATGCGCGCCAGCGTGCTACGACGCTGAATAACCTCAATCTCCAAACGGAGCTGGTCCCCCGGCACAACGGCTCTCCGAAACGTCGCCTTGCTGATAGTGCGGAAGTATCCGAGCTGCCCCTCCTTGCCGATTTCCTGAAGCACCAGCCACGCCGCCAGCTGCGCCAATGCCTCTACCTGCAACACCCCCGGCATGACAGGCTGCGCGGGAAAATGCCCCTCAAACACCCGCTCGTTATACGTCACGTTTTTGATGCCAATAGCGTATTTGCCATTCTCATATTCAAGCACTCTGTCCACCAAACACATCGGATGCCGATGCGGTAGGATACGGTAAATCTCTTTCACATCGACCGGCTGTTGCGCCGTTTTGAGGCATCCCTTCTCCGCGAGGGCCTGCACAAATTTAGCGTGGAACGTGTGCCCGGTGCGCATCGCCATGACGTGCGTCTTCTTGAAAACGCAAGGCAGACATCCCGCCAAACAGAGATCGCCGACGAGATCGAGGATTTTATGGCGCACAAACTCATCAGGAAAGCGCAGCGGCATACTCGGCGCGCCATCCGCACCAATAACGACGACATTCTCATAACTCGCACCCTTCCCAATGCCGAGGGACTGCAGGGCTTCTATCTCACTCTCAAAACAGAAACTCCGCGCCGGTGCGATTTCACGGATATAGTCCTCCGGGGTGATTTGCAACGTGACGATTTGCGGTGCAGTTTGCGGGTGCGCGTAAACGAACGTCACCTGCAACGCATCCGCTGGTAGCAACACGAGTTGCCGCTCCTCCTCGGAAACGGCGAACGCTTCCGTGAGTTCTATAGTGCGACGTTCGGTATCCTCCTGCGCGACAACACCAACGCGCTGGATTTCCTCGGCGTACGGCAACGCACTCCCATCAAGCGCGGGCGGTTCAACGGCATCAAGCTCTACCCCCGCGTTGTCTACTCCGAGGCCACCCAGCGCGGAGAGAATGTGCTCAACGCTACTGACTGTTGTCTCCCCACTGCGCAAACTGGTGCAGCGCGGAAGAATGTCTGCCCAGTTTTCTGGACACACCTTGATTTCAGGGGCACCCGCGATGTCCACACGCCGGAAGACGATACCGTGGTTTGCCGGTGCAGGAACCACGCGCAATGTAACCGGCGCGCCGAGCATTAACCCCTCACCCGAAAATGTAATCTCATTCTGAAGTGTCTGCTGTGAATCAGCCTTTGCCATTTGCTATGCAACCTTTCTCTACCGGTAAGCACGCTTGCACAGCGTGCCACTCAGTTATTACACCTCTTTAATCGGCAATCCCAACGCCGCGCGGACGAGGACGACTTAGAGCGGCGCAAACTCGCGCACGATGTCATCACACGTGGCTTGAATCGCTTTTAAAGGAACCATGAAGTCAGCCTCCTTACAGTATAACATGAAAACGTCACAACTGTCAACTACCCCGTAGGAGAGCCCTTCCGTTCTCGACCCATTCTCCTACAGAGGAGGCGCGCTTGGAAAGCGCGCCTACCGGTATGTAGGAGAGCCCTCCCGTTCTCAACTCATTCTCCTACTCGCCGACTACCTTTTTTCTCTCATCTTCCGCATCCGATTCCGAACCCGATTATGTTCAGGGTTCGTCTTCGAGAAGTGATGCTTTCCCTCCCCTATTGCCACGAAAAAGAAGTAGTCTGTCTTTTCCGGCTGCAGTGCCGCCCGAATTGCGTCGATGCCCGGATTACATATCGGACCCGGGGGCAACCCCTTATGCTCATACGTATTGTAAGGCGAATCCACCTCGAGGTCTGCCCTGGTGAGCAGGCGTTCCGGATTACCGAGCGCGTAAACTACCGTCGGATCCGCCTGCAGCTTCCAATTCTCCTTGAGCCGGTTATGGAAAACACTCGCAATGCGGGGCCTCTCCGCAGCGATGGCCGCCTCTTTTTCAATAATAGAAGCGAGGATGACAATTTCATGTCTTGTGAATTTTCTGTCCCCAATCTCAATATCATCGGAACCATTTGCCACTTCATCCCACTGCCGGTTGAACTCTTCAAGCATCATTTCAACAACTGTCTCCGCTGTCGTCCCTTTCGCGAACCTATAGGTATTCGGAAAAAGATAGCCTTCCGCAGGAACGGGTTTGTCCACAAAACCCGGTGACGTAGTCGCCGCGAGAAATTCCGCTGCCGTGCCGAAACCAGCGGTTTCCCAGAGCTCGGCGATAGCAATTGTGGTGAGCCCCTCCGGCACCGTCCAACTCTCCAAAGCGACATGTCCCTTTTGCAGCTCATCAAGGATTTGCATTAAGGACATATTCCGCTGCAGTTGATAACTGCCGGCTTTTAACTGCCGGCCGGCACCTCGGTATCGGAGGGCAAGCCGAAAGGCGAACTCACTCCGAATTAACCGCTCGGCGACAAGCTGCTGCGCGATTGCCCGGGAACTGGCCCCTGTCTGCACCTTGAACGGAACGACATCGTCGCCACTACCCACGGGCGAAAGGTAATATCCCAC
>PYJE01000152.1 GCA_003635305.1 Candidatus Poribacteria bacterium
GCGATTGCCATCGATTCTTGGTGCTGCTCAATGTAGATAACGCCGAGATTACACAGGGCTTTGGCAAAACTCGGGTCGATCCTCGCGGCGTTCTCGAACGCCGTAATCGCTTGGGAGTAGCGGTTCTCGTCAAGGCAAGCGAGTCCTTCGCCGTAGTATGTCTGCTTGATTGCGTTCAGCAGTTGGGAGGCGGCGCGATAGTTTCTGTCAATCTTCAAGGACTGCCGTGCCTTCTTTTCCGCGGTGACGAGCGCGCCTTTTTCAAGTGCCTCATACCCTTCGTCAACACGAATCTTTTTGAGAACATAAACGCTTTGCCGACTTTCGGCTGCGCGTGCCTTGTCGGTTGCCTTGCGCGCTTGTTCCGAAGCCTGTTCGGCTAAGTCGAAAGCGTAGTCGTAATTTGCGGCCCGGTGTGCTTCCTTCGAGTGTGTGAGCAGTGTTGTCGCCTCCTGCATTAAGGTAGCGGCGTGCTTCTGCGCGTTGAGTCGGTTCGCGCGTTCAACAGTCTTCTCTGCTTCATCAATTGCGACTTGTGCCTTGGAGTTGGCCACTGTGCCTAAATAGGCGAGCGCGCTGTCTTTAATGGGTTTCATGCGTCCAAGGATTTCCCTGACGACTTCATCCGCGCTGCCCGCATATTTCTCGTTGGCTTCTTCTACCGTTTTGATGGCGAGCCACCATTTGGAGTTATCGCCGTGTTCTTGTGCCCAATCGCGGTAGGCTACAGCCATACCGTGGTAGGCTTTAATGGCGTAGTCGCTCTCCCGATAGGCATCAATGAGTTTTTGGAAGACTGTTACGGATTTTCCAAACGGTTCTGCCTTCTCAAAAGCGGCGAGGTAATAGCAGCTGCCGCTTTGGTAAATGGCATAAGGCACTTCGGTGTCCGCCGGTTTATCGGCTGCGAACGCCTCGTATTCTTTAGCGGCTTCGAGGAACTGCCGTTCTCCCCACAACCGATTCGCCTTAATGAGGCGCGCGTATTTCTCCGATGCCTTGTCGGCAAGTTCGTCCGCTAATGCGCGCTCTTCCATTCTCGCACGCATCGGCACAAGATAGGTTTGATGATAAATGTCATAGAGCTCTGCCCGCCGCTCCAGGTTTTCCGTGGCATACATGGCAGATTCATAGTTTTCGCGCGCGTTGATGTAATCTCGCTGCGCAGCGTAAATCTCGCCTTTGTTGACATAAGCCTCGGTAACATAAGGGCTTTCGGGGAAGCGCGCGATGAACGCGGTGTAGTGCGCAAGTGCCTCGACGTTTTTGCCAAGTTTGCCGAGACTATAAGCCGTTTTGAACATGGCTTCCGCTTGAATTTCACGCCGGTCCCGAAATTTTTCATCTGTCGCGAGGCTATCAAATTCTCGACGCGCGCCCGCATAGTCTTCTGCGTCCAACAACGCCTGCGCGCCTCGGAGCAACGCCTGCACCACCGATTCAACAGGTTCAGGATGGACACTTTCTTCAGATTCAGGCTCCAAAGGCTCACCTTCGGCGTTCATCCGTGCAATCGCATCCTCTGCATCAGCGATATAGAAACTGTTCGGAAAGTTTGCAATGAATTCCCGAAATTTCGCCTTTGCCAACTCAAACTGTCCCGTTTTGTAGAGAATTTGTGCCCAGAGGTAGGTTAACGCCTCCTGATGCTTGACAACGCTAGCGTTTGGAAAAACCGCTTTCACGTAACCGAGCGCGGTTGCGTAATAGTTGACATCTCCCGATTGTCGCGCGAGCTCGTAGTAACACTGAGCGATTTTGTAGTTGGCAAGCGTTGTGAAATCCTCGTCAATGACTTCGGTGTTTGCACCGAGCTTTTTCGACGCGCTGAGCGCGTCGCGATATTTGACAATCGCCTCTTCGTAATTTGCGCGCTGCTGCAACTTTTCAGCATCCTCAAAAAGCCGTCCGACCTTTTTGGAGCTGCCTAAGACGAAGGGTGAGAGGAGAGCCAGCACCAAAGCCACGCCCCCAATAATTCCCCAAATTCTCGGATTCATCGAGTTCTCCTTATCAGTTTCCAATCCGGGATGCGCGGTTTCAAACCGCGCCTACCTGTGGAAAATGATGCATTTCCGGTAGGCCCCGTTTCCAACCGCGCCTATCCGTGGAAAATGATGCATTTGCGTTTGTCCTGAGTTTATCGAACCGGCACCGGTGAGAGCGGCAAAGGTTGCGTTTGGAAAGAAAAGGGTTTGGATGCAAGCGGCACACCGTTCTTGTCAATCACGTCAATGTTCATTTTCACGGTTTGCCCCTGAATGCCACTCTCGGCGGCGATAGGAATGGTGAGCGTCTGCGTCCGTTCTCCAGCCAATTGCGAAGTCAGCACGGGTTGATAACGCAAACCGGCGCGGTGACTCGGGTCTAGTTTTACCTGAACGTTTCTAACATCGCCACCACTATTCTGAATGGTGATGAGAATTTTCCCTCTTTCGCCTGCATTGAGGAAACCGTCACCGGAATGTTCATTGAGGACGACTTTGGTAATAGACAATCTCGGCGGCCCTGCGGGTTTCAGCCATGCGTTCAAGAGTCCCAACCGAAACGCGCCGAAGGCAACGAGTGCTACCCCCACGACACCGACTACCATCGCCACTCTCCGCCAAAATCGCCGCTTTCTCGCCGCTGCATCTTGGGCATCAATCGTATCCAAAAGTTGGAGCGCGGGCAAAAAACTGGCATCGAGCCGGAGGGCTTCTTGCGTCGCCGCTTCTGCTACGTCCAGCGCGCCGACTCTGAAATAGGCGAGCCCGAGCCCGTAGTGTGCATCCCGATAGTTTGAGTCAAGGTTTTTCGCACTTTTGAACGCCGCAATCGCCAATTCATACTGGCCGTTGTTTAAAAAAGCGATGCCTTGCTCATAGTGCTTCTCTTTTTCCGACGGTGACGGTTGCGCCGTCTGCTCTTCTTGGGGTACTGGCACAACTAGCGGATGCGTCTCCGGCATCTGTGTTGACACCACGACGGGTTCACCACTCGGCATCTGCTCCGTTGTTTCCGGCGATGCGGTTTGCGCCGTGCTGACATTCGCATCCGTAGGCGCGGTTTCCAACCGTGCTTCAGGCGTTGATGCGGTTTGCGCCGTGCTGACATTCGCATCCGTAGGCGCGGTTTCCAACCGCGCTTCAGGCGTTGCAGTCGGCCTCGGCGGTACCGATGGCGGCTTTATTGCGTTCAGCAGGGTTTGCGCCGGTTCATAGTCTGCATCAAGCTTTAACGCCGCCTCGGCCATTTGTTTCGCCATATCCAGTTTGCCTGTCCCTAGATATGCAAGTCCCAGCGCGTGGTGTGCCTCGATAAAACCCATGTCAATGTCTATCGCCGCTTTGAACGCCACAATCGCGCCATCGTATCCCTCTTCGGTGAGGAAAGCGAGCCCACTATCGTAATGCTCCTGTTTGAGTTCGTCTAGCAGTTTGAGCGCGGGCTGATAGTTCGGGTTCAGCCTGAGGGCCTCCTTCGCCGCCGCGCCGGCTTCGTCAAACCTATCCAATTCCAAATAGGCGAGTCCGAGCTGCCCGTGTGCTTCGGCAAAATCGGCATCAAGGGCTATCGCCTTTTGAAACGCGGCAATCGCTTCGGAATACTGCTTCTCGTTCAGGTAAGCAGTACCGAGGTTGTAGTGGGCTTGTGTTATCGCATCCATTTTTCAACTCGTCAGTCACCGGAGTCGTTCGGGCTCGCCTGAGCTTGAACAGGACAAACTCGGGCGAGAGGCTCGCATCGATGTTATTTAGTATTAGCGTTTACCTACTCGTGTATTCCAGAGGAGAATCGTTCCATCTTCGCTGCCACTTGCCAGGATGTCTCCATTCTTGGAGAACATCAACGCCGTAATTTTGCGCGTGTGCCGGGTAACGATTGTTTCGTGAAGTGCTCTCTCGAAATCGAATAACCGAATGGTGCCCGCCGCGTCTCCGAGAGCCAAGAACCGGTTGTCTCGTGAAAACGCCAACGCCCCCACTGCACTCGCGAGAATTTTGAAATCCGACTTCTCCTGCCCTGTCAGCGCGTCCCAAACTCGCACCGTGCCGTCCGATTCCCCACTAATCAGGCGATTGCCGGCGGCGGAGAACGTCAATGCGGTGACACTACTTTCAGGGCCTTTGAGGGTTTGCAAAGAATGTCCTGTGTTAACATCCAGTAAGTGAATTTTTCCATCTAACCCGCCGCTGGCAAGCGTAGTTCCCTGCGGGGAAAACGCCAAGGCGGTGATGCCGTGTTCATTCCCTTTAAGCGTAGAGACTCGCTGGTGCCGGCTCACATCCAACAAGTCATCCAAGGCACCGCCGGCGACATCCGACAACAGAATGGTGCCTTCCGAACTTCCTGCACTCGCAAGAATTTTGCCATCCCATGAGAAGGCGGCGACGTGGCTTAGCCCGGTGTGCTCCGGTAAGATAGACAATTCTTGACTGCTCCCTGCATCCCACAAGCGCAGTTTGCCATCAAACGCTTCACCACTGGCACGAATGCGGTTGTCGGCAACGTATGCCAACGCTTTGACACGGCCCATGTGCCCGGTAAAGGTAGACATTTTCTTGCGGAGAAGAGCATCCCATACGAGAACCGTCCCATCTAAACTCCCACTTGCAAAAGTGCGGTTATCCGGCGAGAAAGCAACCGTCCGAACTGAGTCTTTATGTCCTTCAAGCGTTGATACCAAGTTTCCTGTGGACGCGTCGCCCAACTGTATCGTCTGACTCTCACTGCCCGTTGCAAACGTATTGCCATCGGGAGAGAAAGAGACAGCGTAAACGGGCGCGTCGTGCTCTGTCGGCGGAAAGAGACGGTGAGCCGGCTCTACTAAACTCCAGAACTGGACTGTGCCATCGGTGCTTGCACTTGCAAGAATAGAACCGCCCGGCGTGAAAGTTAAACCTAGAATCGAATCCGTGTGCTCGGTAAATTGATACATTTCAGCACCGGTGCCGGTATGCCACACGCGAACCGTGGTATCCTCGCCACCGCCAGCGAGCATTTTACCATCAGGCGAGAACGTGACAGCATAAACCGCCCCTTGATACCCGGGCAGGATTGACAGCAGCTCACCCGTATGCGTATCCCACAGCCGGATAGTCTTATCCGAACTCCCACTGGCAATGATAGTCCCATCCGGCGAAAAGTCCACCGCGTGGATTCCTCCCTCGTGCCCCGTGAAAGTTCTTACAACCTTTTCGGCACTGATATCCCACAAACGAACCGTCCAATCGGAATGCGCACTTGCAATGTAGTCTCCCCCTGGATAATAGGCTATCGCCTTCACAGAACCCATCTCACCCGTGAGCAGATGAAGTTCTTCACCTTTGTGGACATTGTATATCCAGATACCGATAGTCGTCCCGACAGCGAGTTGCGTTCCATCTGGGGAAAACTCCTGGGCGTTTATCCATCCCTTGCCGAGCCGCGCTTCGGCACCCGCCGGCAAATGCCACTGGGTGTAATCCGCGGCAAACGCGCGCGGTAAAAACAAAACAGCGATTACCGCAATCGCAACCGATAACAGAAGCATCTTTTTCATACGGTTTATCTCCTTGATGTCGCGACTCCCTGTGTCAAGAAATCGCTCTGCTGCTCAATTAAGTCCTAACGCGTGAAAGTGTAGCATAAAACGGATTTCTAGTCAACGTCTTTTTCTCAGGACGGATTTCTATGGTTTCCTCCTATATCGTCCAACAAAAGCACCTACTTCATTCTGTAGGTAAGGATCGCCCGATCCTGACCATCTCCCATATCGTCCAACAAAAGCGCCTACCCTGTCACCGCGCCTTCAGAAGCAGAAGAAACAGAATTCGCGTATTTTGCCATGACACCGCGGGTATAACGCGGCTGCGGCGGAGTCCACTTCTCCAAACGCGCCTGAATTTCGGCATCGGAGAGCTCAACGTCCAACCGACGGTTCACCACGTCAATCACAACGATGTCACCCTCTTTAAGGATAGCGAGGGCTCCTCCCTTCGCCGCCTCAGGTGCGACGTGGCAAATCATGAACCCATGCGTCGCACCAGAGAATCTACCATCGGTTAAGAGCGCGACATCTTCACTCAACCCCGCGCCGACAATTGCCGCTGTCACACCGAGCATCTCACGCATCCCAGGGCCACCGGTGGGGCCCTCATAACGGATAGCCACTACATCGCCGGGCTTAATTTTCCCACCTTTAATCGCGGCGAAGGTGTCCTCTTCGCGTTCAAAAATACGCGCGGGACCGCGGTGCAACGTCTTGGCCTGCCCTGCTAATTTGATGACACAGCCATCAGGCGCAAGATTGCCTCTGAGGATGGCAAATCCGCCAGTCGGTTTAAGCGGTTTGTCTACCGGCAGCACCACTTTCTGGTTTTCGGTTTCAATAGCCTGACTCGCTTCGTCGCCGATAGTCTCTCCGGTAACGGTGAGTTCGT
This sequence comes from Candidatus Poribacteria bacterium, assembly GCA_003635305.1. Taxonomy (GTDB): domain Bacteria; phylum Poribacteria; class WGA-4E; order WGA-4E; family WGA-3G; genus AGPOR5. The sequence continues at coordinate 6,405 of PYJE01000152.1, forward strand.
CGGTGTGGAGCAGCCCGGCTTCTCCCAAACGTTTCGCAAGCAACGGAATGCCGCCGGCGCGATAGAGATCCGTGGCGACAAACTGCCCCCCCGGTTTCAGATCTGCCAGCACAGGCGTTTTTTGACTGATAGTGTGGAAATCCTCAAGCGTTATTGGAATTTGTGCTTCGTGTGCAATGGCGAGGAGATGCAAAACGCCGTTGGTAGAACCGCCTGTTGCGGCGATAGAGGTTATCGCATTCTCCAGAGATTTGCGCGTGATAATCTGGTTCGGCCTGCGATCGGCGGCTAACATGTCCATTATTAATTGCCCTGCTTCGTATGCAACCCGGTCCTTCTCTGCAGCGACAGCCGGGACGCTGCCGCTACCCATCGGCGCGATGCCGAGCATCTCAACGGCTGTCGCCATCGTATTGGCGGTGAATTGCCCGCCACAGGCACCGGGGCCCGGGCATCCTTTGCTAATCAGTTCATCAAGTTCTTCAACCGTTATCGTGCCTTCGGCGTGCTGCCCGACTGCCTCAAACACATCTTGGATAGTGACATCGCGCCCTTGAAAATGGCCGGGCATGATGGAACCGCCGTAAAGGGTGAGAGCGGGGATATCCAACCGCGCGATTGCCATGACGGTGCCTGGCACCGTTTTATCACACCCGCAAAGCGCGACGACAGCATCGAACATGTTCCCTAGCGAGACGAGCTCAATGGAATCGGCGATAACCTCGCGGCTAATCAGCGAGGTTTTCATTCCCTCCGTGCCCATCGTAATGCCATCGGAGATGCTGACGGTGTTGAATTCCAGAGGGGTGCCGCCCGCAGCGCGAATGCCTTCTTTGACTTTCGCCGCTAGCCGTCGTAAATGAAAATTGCACGGACCGATTTCAATCCATGTATTCGCAACCCCGATGATAGGTTTATCCAAGTCTTCCGGTGACAAGCCGCCATCACCGAACATCAGCATTGTTCGGGCAGCAGCCCGGTCTGGGCCATCGGTAATCGCATAACTTCGGGGTTTGAGTTGATTTGACATTTTCGGTTCTCCTACAAATTGCCTCAGCAGCTTGCTTCTGGGATCAGATGGACAAGCGGCGGTTTAAGTTGCGATGCCCGGCGTGCTGCGCGTTCCTGGCGCGTGCTGTGTCGCACTTCTGAACACTGCATTGACTGCACCAAAGAGTGCTGGCAAATCATCCATGTTAATACGGGCGCGCTTCCAGATGAAAGTCTCACCGACGAGCCGCCCGAACTCCCACGACTGTCCATCGCTAACAATGCCATGTACCGGGCAAACCACATCGGCATTGATTTTCTGGGCGGCCACCATTTCCGCGAGACATTGGCCCCAGCCAGCCTCAAAATCGTTCCGCTTCGCCTCAACCATCATGATTAAAGGACTGCCGACGACATTTTTGCCCAACGGCGACTTTGTAGAGACAAAGTAATCTGGCGTGCCTGTCAACGTCTCATTGTAGGTGATGGATTTGCCAATCCAGAGCGCGTAGTCCTCGGCGTATCCCTTATAACATTCCCATAAAATCGGATAGATGAGGGCATGACACCGGGCCGACTCCGATGCAAGCACATCAATATGCCGCTGTGCAAACTCAAAATCTTGCAGGAAATGCACCGGTGGAGTTTCCGCTTCACTCTCCACGAAGTTTTCCTCCACGGAAGCAATCCCGAACGTCTCTTGGACTTCAGCCGCTGTTTTGAAATCACTAAATGCCATGAGAGCCTCCCTCCTTTCTATTTTTTTACCGCGAGGGACAGAACCTCGTCCGACGTAACGAGCGCGACTGTGGCGTAGGGACTTGGCCCCGCCATCGCGGTAATGCCAAGTCCCTGTTACGGGCACAGACGACTGCGGCTATAATACCACAAACTCGCACGGACATGCAATACGTTTTTCGCATCGCAACCACACGCACGGTTGAAAACCGAGCCTACCCGCAGAGACAGACTCGCACGGACATGCAATACGTTTTTCGCATCGCAACTACACGCTCGGTTGAAAACCGAACCTACCCGCGGAGAGGGTTTCTGGCACAAGTGCCCGAATTCAGACGCGCGCCGCCTACAGAGACGAGACGCATCACATTTATTTCGTCCATTGATAGACAATCTGTCCATCCGGCGCGCCCTTTAGGCGTAGGACGATGGCACCGGCTTTCTGCGGGTAAGCCTGCAGATATAACGTCTTGATTGCACCAAGGTCAAAGTGATAATCCTCGGTGGGATACGCCTCGCACGCATCCTTGTTTGCATTGTGCGCGAGGACAACGCGAAGCTGCACTGGCTCCGATTCCAGGAACTCATCGGCGGCGACGAGTGTGAAATCATGGCGTTCACACCCACCGCTGTAGGATACGTTGAGCGTCAGCGTATCGCCGGTTATCGTGGCGGCGTTTAGCACGTAATCATCGGTGCCCCATTTATCGGCTTTATCGGCGATGACGACGGTGCCCCAGTTCTCGATTTCAACGAGGGGCACGTCGGCGGAAATGGCGACAAGTTCGCCGCCATCGCGCTCGCATCCAAGAAGGCAGATGAGTATCAGACTCAGGGCTCCTGCGATGAGGGGTGTGAGTTTCACGTGCAATCCTCCCAGCTATTATTGCATCCCCAACCATCCACTAAACACACCGCCATATTTGGCGATGAGGCCGGCGAACACTACGGAAACCATCGACATCAACTTAATCAAGATATTCAGCGAAGGACCTGAGGTATCTTTGAACGGATCTCCCACGGTATCACCGACTACGGTGGCTTTGTGCTCTTCGGAGTTTTTGCCGCCGTGCGCGCCTTGCTCGATGAACTTTTTGGCGTTATCCCACGCACCACCCGCGTTAGCCATCATGATTGCCAGCACAAAACCGCTGGCTAACCCACCGGCGAGGAGCCCCAACACGCCCGCGACGTTGAAAACTAAGCCGACAGCAACAGGGACAATAATCGCGATGAGGGAGGGGAAAATCATTTCCCGTTGCGCGCCAACGGTTGAAATCTCAACGCAGCGTGCGTAATCTGGCTTCTCTTCGCGCCTCATAATGCCCGGCTTCTCGCGAAATTGGCGGCGCACTTCTTCTACCATTGAACCGGCGGCACGGCCAACTGCCTTCATGGTTAAGGCACAGAAATAGAAGGCCATCACCGCGCCGATAAACAGTCCAATCAGCACCTGCGGATTCATCAGGGTGACATTGTAATATGCCATAAACTGGCTAATCGTCACCTTCAGTGTATCGATGCTCCCTTCGCCAGGGATAGGCAGCGTATCCATGCCGGCGAAGTGTTTTAAGCCGTAGCGCACCTCCTCCAGATAGGCAGCCAAGAGTGCGAGCGCGGTGAGTGCTGCCGAACCGATGGCAAATCCCTTGCCTGTCGCCGCAGTCGTGTTACCGAGTGCATCGAGCTGGTCTGTGCGTTGTCGGACGCTTTCTTCTAATTCAGACATCTCGGCGTTGCCACCGGCGTTGTCCGCGATGGGGCCGTAAGCATCCGTTGCGAGTGTAATCCCCAATGTCGCCAGCATACCTACCGCGGCGATACCGACACCATAAAGTCCCATCAGCGGCTCGCTTGCACCGCCGGGGAGATAATAACTAACTGCAACCGCGCCGATAATCGTCAAGACCGGAATTGCAGTGGATTCCATCCCTACCGCGATGCCTTCAATAATCACTGTGGCCGGCCCTGTCTGTGCCTGTTTCGCAATGGCGCGCGTCGGCGAATAATCGTGTGAGGTGAACACCTCAGTAACCTTGCCGATGATGAGGCCCGCCACAAGCCCGGTGACAATCGCGCCCCAAATCTGCCACTTGTTCGGCAAATCGAGATAGAGCAACACCGGGATGGACAACAGCGCAATGCCAATTGCACTCCCGTTAATCCCGAAGTTGAGCGAGCCCATCAACTGCTTCATTGAGGCTCCCTCTTTCGTGCGCACCATGTAGATGCCTAGAATGGAGAGCAGCACGCCAATGCCAGCGATAATCATCGGTGCCGAGAGGTATTTGAGTTGGAGTGCGAGGTTATCGTGCTCCTTCGCCGCGACAGCAGCGACACCGAGGGCGGCTGTAGCCAGAATAGAGCCGGCATAAGATTCGTAAAGATCTGCCCCCATACCCGCGACATCGCCGACGTTATCACCGACGTTGTCTGCGATAACGGCAGGGTTCCTCGGGTCATCCTCTGGGATGCCTGCTTCGACTTTTCCAACCAGGTCTGCGCCGACATCCGCGGCTTTGGTATAAATCCCGCCGCCGACGCGTGCGAAAAGTGCTTGCGTTGATGCCCCCATCCCGAAACTCAACATAATCACCGTAATCTCTGGCAGCGGGTTCTCCGCCAAAAAGCCGGGGAATACTTTCGGGAAGACGTAGTAGAGGATGAGGAACCATCCGGTGATGTCAAGTAGTGCGAAGCCGACAACGACGAGCCCCATCACCGCGCCTGCCCGGAAGGAGACTTTCAGACCTGCGTTGAGTCCTTGCATCGCTGCGCTTGTGGTGCGAGCGGAGGCGTTCGTTGCAGTCTTCATGCCGAGGAACCCGCAGAGCCCGGAGAAGAACCCCCCGGTCAGGAATGCGAACGGGACAACCTGGTTTTGTGCTTTCAAAACAAACGCCATAAACAGAAAAATGACGCACAGGACAACGAAGACGATGCCGACGATTTTATACTGCTGTCGGAGGTAGGCCATCGCGCCTTCGCGCACGGATTGCGCGATTTCGCGCATGGTAGCGTTGCCTTCGTCTTGTTTCATGACAGCACGGTAAAAATAGAGTGCGAAGCCTAAAGCGATTAGGGAGCCGACCGGGGCAATCCACCATGCAGCTGGCACGGTAGGGAGCGCGGTTGCCTGGGCAAAAGCCGCTTCAACCGCGCTCAGCCCAAGAAGCGGAACTATCAGCATGCGTAGCAGCCGACTCCCCCGCTTTGCACTTTTAGCATTGATTTCAAGCATTATTTTCTCCTATGGATTTTTACAATTAATTGCATGTAACATGCAAAACCTCACCGACGAGATAGAGCGAGCCAGTAACACAAATTAAATCAGTTGACGATGCCAATGCCAAAGCAGTCTCCAATGCCTCTTTCGGCGTTGGACAGACGGTAACCGTTTGCCATGCGCGTTGGATGTCGTGCGCGGGCATCACCCGCGGATTATCGGATACCTCGGTGACAAGCACCGCATCTGCGTCTTGACAGACTATCTCGCCAACCTGCTTCACTGCCTTGTCTCGCATGAGACTGACGACGAAAATCAGCCGATTGTAACGGAAGTTCCGGCGTATCTCTCGGCACAAAAGCCGCATCGCATCGGGCGAATGCGCACCGTCAAGCAGCACAATCGGCGACTTCTGAATCACCTGCATCCGGCCAGGCCATTTCACCTGCGCGATACCTTGATAGACGTTTTCACGTGGAATGGCATACCCGCGCTGTTCGAGGCACTCAATTCCCGCGATGGCGGTTGCGGCGTTAACGCGCTGATGTTCACCTAAAAGCGGCATAAAAAGCCCTGGATAGTCCGCCGCGTCAAAGTGTTGTCCTATCGGTTCGGTAGGCGCGTGGCACACTCGGCTGCTGGCCTTTGCGGCAATAATTGGCGCGTTCCGTTCCGCTGCAACCTTCTCGAAAACCGCCTGTGCCTCCGCTACCTGTGGTGCCAAGGCGAGAGGACATCCCGGCTTAATAATCTCTGCCTTTTCGGCTGCGATGGCGGCGTGCGTTTCACCGAGTATCGCCGTGTGCTCCAAACCAATCGGGGTGATGACGGTTGCCACCGGGTTCACCACGTTCGTTGCATCGAGCCGTCCGCCTAACCCCACCTCAACGACAGCGAAGTCTGTTGCTTTATCGGCAAAGTAACAAAAGGCGAGCGCGGTGTAGATTTCAAAGAAGGAGACGCGCCCGAATTCCAAACGGGACACCTCGTCAATCGCCGCTTTCATCCGCGCGATGCACCGCGCAACGTCTGCCTCTGAAATGAGCTCACCGTCGATACGGCACCGTTCCCGCGGTGTTATCAGATGCGGCGAGGTAAATAACCCTGTCTTATAGCCCGCGCAACTGAGAATGGACGCGATGAGTGCCGCCGTTGAGCCCTTTCCCTTGCTTCCAGCGATGTGGACGATGCGCAGCCGTTCCTGCGGATGCCCAAGCAATTCTAACAGGCGCGTGATGCGGTTGAGGTTGTAAAGCCGCGCCTGCCGTGAAAAATCAGGACTGCGTTCGTAATCAATAAATTCGGTGATGTAGGCGATAGCTGCGTTGTAATCCACTATTCTGACAGATTTGATGCCGACAGGTAGGCGTATATCGGGAACTGCGCGCACAATGCCGCCACTTTCTGCCGGATACGTCGTTTAATAGCGGATTTCTGCCGGTTTTCCAGCGTTTCTGCGATGAAATCGGCGATTTGGTGCATCTGCGCCTCTTCCATCCCGCGCGTCGTCACCATCGGTGTGCCGAGCCGGATGCCGCTCGTCGTGCGCGGCTTCCTTTTGTCGAAAGGAATACTGTTTTTATTCACGATAATGCCGGCATCTTCAAGATGGTCTGCGGCTTGCCGCCCGCTTAACTTCTCATATTTGGAAGTCAAATCTACGAGCATGAGGTGGTTCTCTGTCCCACCGCTCACGAGCCGAAATCCGTTTTGTATCAACCGCGCGGCGAGTGCCTTCGCATTTTTGACAACTTGCGTCTGATACGCTTTGAACGCTGGTTCACTCGCTTCCTTGAATGCTACCGCCTTGGCGGCGATGGTGTGCAGAAAGGGCCCGCCTTGCAAACCGGGAAACACCGCCCGGTCGATTTTTGCGGCATGTTCCGCCTTGCACATCACGATGGCACCCCGCGGGCCACGCAGCGTCTTATGCGTTGTCGTGGTGACGACATCGCTGTAAGGCACAGGATTCGGATGCACGCCACCGGCGATAAGCCCCGCGATATGCGCTACATCCGCGAGCAGATAGGCACCTACTGAATCTGCAACATCCCGCCACGCGGCGAAATCGAATTGGCGCGGGTATGCTGTTGCGCCGACGACAATCAGTTTCGGCCGATGTTCCTGCGCGAGGCGCGATACCTCGGCCATGTCAATCCGTTCCGTTTCGGCGTTCACGCCGTAGGTTACAACGTTGTAATAACGTCCAGAAAAATTAACCGCGTCGCCGTGGCTGAGGTGTCCGCCGTGGCTGAGGGACATTGAGAGAATCGTGTCGCCGGGTTCAAGCAAGGCGTAATAAACCGCCATGTTCGCCTGCGTGCCGGCGTGCGGTTGGACGTTGACGTGTTCAACGCCGAAAAGTGCCTTCGCGCGTTCAATTGCGAGGGATTCAACTTCGTCCATGAATTCGCAGCCGTTATAGTAGCGTTCGCCGGGGTAGCCTTCGGCGTATTTGTTTGCGAGGATGCTACCCTGTATTTCCATTACAGCGCGGCTCGCGTAATTTTCGGATGGGATGAGCATTAGCGCGTTTTGTTGGCGTGCCAGATCTTGCTCGGTTATCTTAACAATATGTGAGTCGACTTC
>PYJE01000153.1 GCA_003635305.1 Candidatus Poribacteria bacterium
GGCACAAGCGTCACCGAATCCCAATTCGCTATCCTGCAAGCCGCCGCGTGCGCGCCGAATACCGAAGCACTGCCGCCGCTTCAGGAACACCACGACTTGGTGCGAAAGGGAACAGAACTCATCCTCACTGAAGAACGTTTGATAGGCGGACAACTCGGCAGGCCCTCGGGTGCGCGGTTCCGGACATATCAACGGCTGCAGCAGTATGCCGAGCGCATCCGCGGCACACTCTTTGATACACCGGAATTGAAACGCGCAATCGACGACATCTATCGGTACCCGTTGCGTCAGGCGGCGACAGACACGCTCAATCGCCAATTGCGCACCGGCATTACTGACGAGGCACTTGCCAATCTGGTGATGCTGCTTCGCGATGAGGAGCGGCTGTGTGTTGTGCAGGCGGCTCGGCAAACGGCAGAACCGCAGATTATTTGTTCTTTGGGGCTGGTTGCCGAAAAATAAATTTGACAAAAACCGCGTTGCAAGGTATCATCGATAAAGTTTAAGAAACCCAAGCAGAGGGGCTTGGCGGCTTTAGCCAGTTTCTTCCTCCAAAATAGTTGACTTTTTTAACAAACTGTGCTATACTTTGCACAGCAGATAGGTTGATGTGTTCAAGGTGTGCTCGGGGTAAAAAGCACATTGCATCTTCGTCTGACTGGTGCGAAGTTAAAGCATTCGCAGTCCAAACACCTCGCTAGAGGGAACTGCAGCGTGGGAAGGAAACTCAAGCAGGAGCAGGATTTGCAGGATTTTCAAGATTAACACGAAGCAGGATTAACATGATTAGCAAGAGGAGGATGACGCTCTCGTAAACGTTTTCTTAATCCTGACAATCTCGAAAATCGTGTGAATCCTGCTTGGATTAACAGGATTAACACGATGAGCAAGAGGAGGATGACGCTCTCGTAAACGTTTTCTTAATCCTGACAATCTTGAAAATCGTGTGAATCCTGCTCCTATCTTGAAAATCCTGCTCCTATCTTGTAAATCCTGCTCCTATCTTGTAAATCCTGCTCATGTTTTTTCGCCCAAGGACAACTTCACTATGCAACGCAACATCAACCAAACACACCACTACCTCCAAGACTCCGAATTTGAACCCCTCTTCGTTGAGGAACTCGGATGGGAGTATCATACGCAGTCACTCACCGTCACGGTAGATGACACCGAATACGCACTGTCCGCCATCGCCGAAAAACGCGGCATGGTAGTATTCCACTGCACCGCAACCGAAGGAAAACCGATGCCCGACTACGCCACGCGACGCGCCATTCAACGACAAGTGGCAAAATCGGTCCACGAACACGTTATCATCTATACCGACGCGGCGAAAACTACCCAACTCTGGCAGTGGGTGAAACGCGAACAAGGAAAACCCGACGCTTGCCGCGAACACCGCTACCATCGCGAACAACCCGGCGACGCACTCCTCCAAAAACTGCGAGCCATCGAGTTCAGCCTAGCGGAGGAAGAAGGGCTGTCCATCGTTGACGTGACAGGACGCGTCCGCGCCGCATTTGACGTGGCACCCGTAACAAAACGTTTTTATGAACGCTTCAAAAAGGAACACGATGCCTTCCTTAAATTCCTTAACGGCATCCCCGACATGCAGACGCAAGAGTGGTATGTCTCTGTCATGCTCAATCGACTGATGTTCATCTATTTTATTCAGAAGAAGGGGTTCCTTAACGCTGACCCAGACTATCTCCGCACGAACCTCACGCGCAGCCGAGCGCGAGGCACAGACCGGTTCTATAAAACCTTCCTCTGTCCCCTCTTCTTTGAGGGATTCGCGAAACCCGAAACCGAACGCACCGCGGAGACGAATCACCTCCTCGGCGAGGTGCCTTATCTTAACGGCGGCATCTTCCAACGCCACCAAATTGAACGGCAACACGGCGAAGCCATTCACATCCCCGACGCAGCGTTTGAACAACTCTTCAACTTCTTTGAGCAGTATCAGTGGCACCTCGATGAACGGCCCCTGCGCAACGATAACGAAATCAACCCCGATGTCCTCGGCTATATCTTCGAGAAATACGTCAATGACCGGCAGAAAATGGGTGCCTACTATACCCCGGAGGACATCACCAAATATATCAGCACGAACACAATTATCCCGTTCCTGTTCAATGCGGCGCGCAAAGGATGCAGCGTCGCTTTTGAAGGCGAGGCGAGTGTCTGGTCGCTCCTCCAAGCAAACCCAAACCGGTATATTTACGATGCCGTCAAAACCGGTGTCAAACACCCGCTACCGCCGGAAATCGCCATCGGCATTGACGATGTCTCTCAACGCACAGAATGGAATACCCTCGCGCCAGAACCATACAACTTGCCGACAGAAATCTGGCGCGAAGTCGTCGCACGGCGACAGCGGTATCAACGGGTGCACGCCAAACTCGCCAACGGCGAGATAACCGACATTAACGCGCTCATCACCGAAAACCTTGACATCTGGCAATTCGCGCAGGATGTCATTGAGACTTACGAAGGCCCTGACTTGCTCCGCGCGTTCTGGAACGCCATCACGAAGGTAACCATCCTCGATCCGACGTGCGGGTCTGGTGCGTTTCTCTTCGCCGCACTAAATATCCTAGAACCGCTCTATGAAGCATGCCTGGAACGGATGCAAGCGTTTGTTGATGAAGCACCCGGCGAGCTCAGGCGAGTTCGCACTACAGGGAGCAGCACACGGCGAGCTCAGGCGAGCTCGCCCTACAGAGTGGCCGGTAGGAGAGACCTCCGGTCTCGATACCCCGACTTCCGCAAAATTCTCGCACGCACCGCGCAACATCCGAACCGCCGATACTTCATCCTCAAATCCATCATCATCAACAACCTCTACGGCGTGGATATTATGGACGAAGCAGTCGAGATTTGCAAACTGCGCCTATTCCTCAAAATGGTAGCGCAAATCGACGACGGGAAACAGATTGAACCCCTGCCAGACATTGACTTCAACGTGCAAGCAGGCAATACCCTCGTCGGATACACCACCTACGAAGAGGTAGAAAACGCCGTCACCGGGACGTTTGACTTTGACGATACGATGGCGCGCATCCGCGAACGCACCGAAGACGTTGAAAATCTGTTTAACCAATTTCGCCAGCAACAGACAGAACTAGACGGCGACGTAACCCTTGCCGACAAACAGAAGTTGCAGCGGAAACTTGCCGAACTCAAAGCGGAACTCAACGGCTACCTCGCCGGGGAATATCGCGTCGATGCGGACAAGGAAAGCGACTACCAGCAGTGGCTTTCTTCGCACCAACCGTTCCACTGGTTCCTCGCGTTTTACGGCATCCTCAAGGAGGGTGGGTTTGACGTGGTTATCGGGAATCCACCGTATGTTGAGTATAGCAAGGTGAGGAAGGATTACACAATTCGCGGCTACAAGACAGCTCAATGTGGAAACCTTTATGCCTTTGTTATGGAGCGAGGAGCGCGCCTTAATTCGGGAAGAACAGGTTGGATAGTTCCCATTTCTTGGGTTTCTACCAACCGAATGGCTTCCGCCCGTCAGATTATTGCCCAGTCGCATCCTGCGCTGTGGATCAATAATCACGCGGACCGCCCAGGATCGTTGTTCGTTGGAGTTCATCAAAAACTCACTATTGCACTCTGTGCCAAAGGCAGTCCTGCCATTCACACAACTAGATTTTGCCGTTGCTATTCCAAAGAGGGAGGAAGGGATCATTTATTTTCCACCCTTGCTTATGTCCCCTTGGACTGGGATGGCAAAGTCATACGGAAATTTTCGGATGAGGTTGAAGCATCTATATTCCGCAAAGTTGCTCAAATCTCTAATCCGATAACTTCGGCATTCACATCATCGCAAAAGGCGAAGGATGCTCGACCGTTTCACTTGAATCAGAGGCTGATGATGTGGGTAAAGTGTTTTCTTGCCCCCAAAAAGTCAAATGAGTTCCGGACATTCTATCCGATTCAGGGATTTTCGCCGGAAGAGTTGTCAGCTGTCTTGAATTCCAATTTGTTCTTCTGGTTCTGGGAAACAAAGGGCGATTGTTGGCATTTGACGAAAGGAGACCTGGATGCTTTCCACATCGACCTGGGTCAATTCGCTGAGGCGAACAGGAAATCTCTGATTCGGTTAGCCGACACCTTGGAACGCCACTTGGAAGAAAACAAGGAATATGTTGGCACGAAGCAAACCGATTACGAGTATTATCACAAGAAGTCAAAGCACATTATTGACGAAATCGATCGCGTCCTCGCTGAACACTACGGCTTCACAGAGGAGGAGTTGGACTTCATCATCAATTATGCGGTCAAATATCGGCTGGGTTTGGGGAGTTGAATGCCCACCTCTCGGTTGCCCGTAGTGCGAGGGCCTGTCCCTCGCAAGGCTTGGCCGCGCGTGAGGTTGGCGGGGGACAGGCCCCCGTCCTCCGTTCGCGGGCCCTCTCGGGTAGGCGCGGTTTGAAACCGCGCCTCCTGCGGCTGGGTTTGGGGAGTTGAATGCACATCTCTCGGTTGTCCGTAGTGCGGGGGCCTGTCCCTCGCACTGCTTGGCCGCGCGTGAGGTTGGCGGGGGACAGGCCCCCGTCCTCCGTTCGCGGGCCCTCTCGGGTAGGCGCGGTTTGAAACCGCGCCTAGGGGAGTTGAATGCACACCTCTCGGTTGCCTGTAGTGCGAGGGACAGGCCCTCGCAAGGCTTGGAGCGCGTGAGGTTGGCGGGGGACAGGCCCCGCCCTCCGTTCGCGAGTCCTCTCGGGTAGGCGCGGTTTGAAACCGCGCCTAGGGGAGTTGATTGCCCACCTCTCGGTTGCCCGTAGTGCGAGGGCCTGTCCCTCGCACTGCTTGGCCGCGCGTGAGGTTGGCGGGGGACAGGCCCCCGCCCCACGTTCGCGAGTCCTCTCGGGTAGGCGCGGTTTGCAACCGCGCCTGCCGGTAGGACACATCGGCTCCGTAGGCGCGGTTTGAAACCGCGCCTACCAGTAAGACACATTCCTAAGGAGGCAAAAATGACACCAAACATCATGGCATTACCCCCGATGGCGTTCTGCGATTGGGCTCGTCCTTTCGTGGAGGGTTCCCTGTTTGCTGTCCGCGAGCGGATGGTTATCCTGCTCGCGCAAGGTGCTGGGAGGGGAAAGTTGGAAATGGAGTTCAGCGAGTTTTTTGAGGAATATTGTGGGCTCGCCTTTCTATTTGAGCCCTCTGAAAAATCGCTGCTGGTGACTCTCGACGAGTGTGCGGCGTTTTCGCATCTCAAGTGCCGCGTGAAAGACGTTGAAACGCATCGGAAGACATCGCCTGCAGGCCGCATCGCACGGCGGACAGGCGGCGGTATTCTGGGAGCTCCGTCCCCGGAAATAAAAGTCTCGGCATTATCGGATGCCGACTTTCGTGCGTTAATAGAAACGCTTGTGAATTGGCCGCTCTTTGCAGCGCGCAAACGGGTGGTTAAGTTGCTTGACACGGTATCCGAACTGGGTGAAAACACGGGGCTGCCAGCGAGCCCTCAGTTCCCATCGACTTTTGTGGAGGCGCGCGGACAATCGGCATTCCTTGAATTTTTCGTGTGCTATTTGGAATTGGAGCAGTTTCTGGAAGATTACGACTACGATGCAGATGAGCATTTAGCCTTGCGGCCCGAGGTCGCCGAAAGACTTGAACGTAGTGCGGCCGCGGTTGAAGCAGGAACGGCAGAACTGACTCCCCTCGCGGAAGTCGCGAAGGAACTTGGCATTGAACTGCAATTGCGAAAACCGAAAAATAAACGCCTCTTCAGGTCCGCTAGGACCTGAATGTCTATAGCCGATTAGGATAGCCAAAACCTAAGGTCTGTAAGACCTTAATGTGTCTTGGCATCGTTTGTTTTCCTATTCAGGTCTCACCTTGAATCGAGACATGGAGGGCTCTCCTACTAGGAGAACATTAAATCAATCTGAATCGTATAGGAGGAAAAAAAGCATGACACAAACCGTTTTTCTTGGAGAACACGAACTCACCTTTCCGGGGCCACATCTCGGTGTGCTTCGGGATTGCAATGCCGTGCTGGATTCCGCGGCAGGCTTGCATGCACAAATCGCTGAGGATGGGTATTTACTCGTCCGCGGCCTGATTGATAGAGAGAAGGTTATCGCCGCGCGGCGCGCGATTTTGGAATACGCCGAAGGCAACGGCAAGGACAACGTCTTCAAACCCGACACCGAGATGATGGACGCAGTCGCAGGGGATGGGAGTCCCGGCCGCACGATGGGCGCGCCTGCCATTACGCATCATCCTGATGTCTTGTCCGTGTTAGAAGGCGATGAGTTGTTCCGGTTTTTCCGCAATTTCTTTGGCGGTGAGACGCGCACGTTTGATTACAAATGGCTGCGCTTTATTCGTCCTACCGTCTGGTCTGGCCCACATTTCGATGTCGTCTATATGGGGCGCGGTTCCAAGCAGTTGCATACCTGCTGGGTGCCGTTCGGCGATGTGCCCGCGACGATGGGGACGCTTGCTGTCTTGGAGGGTTCGCATAACCTGCCGAGTTTCGCACGGATCCGCGAGACGTATGGGAGAACCGATGTCGATAAAGATGGCACACCTGGGCATTTCGGCCGCGATCCGGTGGAAATTAGCGATACTTACGGCGGCGCGTGGAAAACGGCGGATTTCGAGATGGGCGATGTCATCGTCTTCACGATGCACACGATGCACACCTCGACTAAGAATCTGTCGGATAGATGGCGCATTAGCTGCGATATCCGCTTCCAACCCGCGGCAGAACCGATTGACGAACGGTGGGTAGGCAAAAACCCGATTTCTCACACCGGCAGCCAGAAAATTTCGTTTGAGGAAGCGAAGAAGCAGTGGGGGCTTGCGTAGGCTTGTCCCCCGCGCACCGTGAACATTCTGTAGTTTGAGAGCGCCTAATCTCAAATGTAGTTTGAGAGCGCCAGATATCAAACAGGTCAGGCGCGCCCCTTGAGTCTGGCGAGGGACAGGCTTGCCCCGTTCGGGATCTGGCGATCCCGAACTACAAACACGTGCCTTGAAACTCTGTAGTTTGAGAGCGCCAGATATCAAACAAGTCAGACGCGTGCCTTGAAACTCTGTAGTTTGAGATCGCCTGATCTCAAACAGGTCAGACGCGTGCCTTGCGCATGGCGAGGGACAAACCCTCGCCCTACAGCATCGCCGAACGCTCAGAAACAACCGTCGCAATCGCCGCGAACACTTCCTCCACCTCAGATACCTCAAGGCACGAATACGCAATCCGCAATGCCGACTCGCCAAGCGCGATGATGCCGATGCCGTGTTCGGCGAGAAGTTTTTGGCGCACCGCCTCGGCGTTCCCTGATTTCTTCAGGCGCATACATGTGAAATAGCCTGCGTGACTCGGATAAACCTCCCACAATTCGGCATACTGCGCATCGGAAGCAACTTGTTTGACTTTCAACGCGCGTGCCTTGAGGGTTTCAAAGTTGCGCCGTTTTTGTTCGGCGTAGTCCGGGGCGTTCATCGCTTGTAAGATGAGCGTCTGTGCAACTTGCGCTGCGCCGGAGGTATTCGCCCGGATGAGCCCGCTGATTTTTTGTTCGAGGGGTTGCATCACGGGTGCGTCAAGCGCGAACGTGAGAAACCCGACGCGCATGCCCCAGGCATATTCCTCTTTCGTCGCACCGTCTATTTTCACAGGAACGACGTTCGGGTGGCATTCTGCCAACATGCCGAAAAGCGATTCGTGCATTACGGCATCGTCATACCAGAAGCCTGCGTAGGCATCGTCAAGCATGACGAGGAGGTGGTTATCGGCATCGGCACTCTCTACAATTGCGCTGACAATCTCTCGCGCTTCGGCGCGCGTGATGGCGTAGCCAGTGGGGTTATGCGGGAAATTGAGAAGGATGAGAATCTTTCCATCCGAACGTCCGCGCGGACAAAGCGCGCCTACTTTGATAAGTGTCTCACGGAAACCGTCGGTGTTAAAACGGCGTTCGCCCTTGTAGAAGGGGTAAGTCGCAACCGTCGCCTGCGCTTTCGTTTCAAAAATGAGCCGATAGTTTCCCCAGATTTTGTCCGGTAGCACCAGTGTATCGCCTTTATTGACAAAGAGTTCGGCGAGCAAACTGAGCCCGTGTGTCATGCCGCTCGTCACGATAGGAAGGCTGAACGTCGCCTGCGCGAGGGATGGGTTTGTTTCGCGGAGGTGTGTCTCCCATTTCTGCCGCAATGCCGGCTGTCCAAGCACGGGTGCGTAGCCGTAGACATGTTCGAGCGACGGTTCCTGCACGAGTGCGCGTGAGACAGGGATATGCATCATCTCGCCGTTTTCCAGAGCGATGGCGCGCGTTGCGTTAAACCGATGCGCTTGCGCATTCGCTTCCGCTGTTTGGCTTAAGATGCCTTTCGGGAGGGAGATGCGTTTGCCTAATTCGGAGAGGAGCGCGAAAAGTGCCGGTGAAACTGCGCTGATGTGTTCGTTTAATTCGGTTGCAGGCATAGTTTTTTCCAACTGCGGAAAACGTTTTTTTGTGATAACGTTTTTTTTATGATTATGCCGCACAGCCAATTTAATGTCAACCAATTTCGTCAAAATACGTCTTAAAATATAAACGGAGTTCACATCACAATGAAAGCACTTCTCAAAAGCCTCACAGTGGGGATACTCTTTGTCTTGGCGATAGGCGCGATTCTCGGTGCCTATATCCTTCAGGCACCGCCGGTTGCGCAACCGGGGCCGCCGAAATTGCAGATTCACACGCGGACAGCGTTACGCCGCAGGCCGACTGTGGATTCCAAGCCGCTCGCCTACACCAAAGATGTCTACCGGTTCAGTTTGACTCGGATGCACATGAGCAACCTGAGCACCGGCGAGTTCGCGCCGAAACTGCTGTTCAGCGCGGCATTGACGCAGCGCGCAACGTTGGAAGACAAACGGTTGGACACGGAATTGCGGAACGGCACCGATTGGGAAAAAATGTTTGCCGATTTCACGGAAAATGTTCGGTTTGATGCCCGTGCGTCTGATTTAAAAGTATTGCTCAGCGGGAAAGAGTGGCATCTCATTGACACGTCCGGTGCGGCGTATACGGTAGTCCGCGTTCAAAATCGGTTGGATGTCTATCTGCCGGACTTAAGAGAGGCGTTTGAGACGAACAAAGCGCGCCTCTCCGACGAAACCGAGGTTACCGTTGAGAAGCCCGGCAGGCAGTGGATTATCCGTGACATCGGCTATCAGCAGGCGTATACAATAAAACTGGGCGGGCAAAAAGGCGCGGAGAAGTTGAATGTCTTCCAGCAATCCAAATATGAGGTTCTCCATTTGCTATTTGATGCAGAAGCGCGGACTGCGCTGAGCAAGGGGCTGATGAAGGAAGCTGCGCGGCACTATATCTCGCCTGCACTCCACGCCGAGTTTGCAGAACAGAACATCGCGCTGTCGCGAAATGCGAAGTTGTCGGTAATCAAAGCGGACACGGAATGGCTCATCACCGATGCCGCCCAGAAATATCGCATCCACTTGGAAGATGCCTCGCAAAACGACGGACGCATTCCAAGGTTGAAAGCGTCCCTTGACTTGGATAGCGCGTGGCTGCGCGTGCAGGTTAGCGATGAATTGCAAGGCTGGGTGCAACGGAAACGTGGCACTGTTTTCCAGCCGCCGCCACCGCAATTGAGCTCACGGCAACAGGCAAAAGCACGGCTGCTCGTGCTGATTGACAGATTAAAAGAGAACATCGGGCAATGAAAATCCTCTTCCTCTCTCCCACCGTGCCTTTCCCGTTAACCGATGGCGGCCGGATTCGGGTGTTTAATCTGCTCAAACAGATTGCCCAGAAATGCGAGGTAACCCTGCTAGCGTTGGAGACGCAACCTACCGATGAGGAAAGCATCGGCCATCTGGAACGCTTTGGGATTCAGGTGCATCTTGTCCGACAGGGAGGAGAGCCGCCACCGGTATCGCTTGGCACAATTCTGAGAGCGTTTCTCAAGCGAGTGCCTATCACCGTCGCGCGCTACAACGTGCCTGCCTACCGACAGAAATTCAAAGAATTAGTGGCAACCGAAACCTACACGCTGGTTCACTATGAAATGCTCCACGTCGCCCAATTCCACACCGAGACAGATGTGCCAAGTCTCCTCTCGCAACAGAACGTTGATTCTGCCATTTGGCGGCGGCTCTGTCAAGAGACAGCGGCTCCTCTCCGAAAATTCCTCTATTGGACGCAGCAGCGCGCTTTTGAACGTTATGAACGGCTGATGAGCCCGAAGTTTGACATCGTCACCTGCGCTTCCGAGATAGACAAGCAGACGTTCCAACGAACAAGCGCGGGGGCCCGCTTTGAGATTATCCCTAATGGCGTGGATACTGAAGACTACCAACCGGATTTCACAACAGCAGGCGAGCCCCCCCATTCTCAACTCGATGCCCATCTCATCTACATCGGCAGCATGGACTGGTACCCCAACGAAGACGCTGTCACCTTCTTCGCCGACGAGGTGTTGCCGAACATCCACGAGAAACTCCCGAACGTTCAATTTTCTGCCGTTGGCGGCAACCCATCGCCGCGCGTGCAAACCTTAGCGGAGAACCCACAGATTCTGGTTACCGGGCGCGTGCCGGAAATCAAACCCTATTTTGCACGGGCGACTGTTTTTGTCGTGCCACTGCGCATCGGGAGCGGCACGCGCCTGAAAATCCTTGAGGCCCTGGCGATGGGCAAGGCTGTCGTCTCAACTACCGTCGGCGCGGAGGGGTTAGATTTGGTTGACGGTGAGGAAATTCTCATCGCCGATGAACCGGCGGCGTTCGCAGCGGCGGTGCTTCGGTTGCTCACCGATGCCTCCCTCCGTCGCAAGATAGGCGAAAACGGCCGCGCGCGCGTGGAACGCGATTACGACTGGCGAAGTATCGGTGAGAAACTCTATCGGCTTTATGAATCGCTCTGTTGATTCGGAAATTTTTCTTGCATTTCTATCCCTTTTTTGGTAAAATTACCCATCATCTTAAAAAAAGGACGGAAACGAATGGCACTTCCAAAAATGACGCGGATTCAGCAGCAGTTTGATGCCCCTGTCCTCATGGACATCCCCGCGACAATTCACGCGGAATTAGAACGGATTAACGCTGCCTCCATTGTGCGTCCCGGCGATACCGTGGCGATTACCGCCGGTAGCCGCGGTGTTGCGAACGTCGCCACCGCTGTGAAGGCGACAGCGGATTATCTCAAAACTATCGGCGCGAAACCGTTCGTTGTCCCCGCGATGGGGAGCCACGGCGGCGCAACTCCTGAAGGCCAACGAAGCGTGTTAGAACATTACGGCATCACCGAAAAAACCGTCGGGGTGCCAGTGAAGGCGACAATGGATGTTGTGGAACTCGGCAAAACAGAACTCGGTTTGCCCGTGTTTCTTGACAGGTTCGCCGCAGAGGCAGAACACGTCGTGCCGCTCAATCGCATCAAAGCACACACCGATTTCAACGGCTCTGTTGAGAGTGGGCTGATGAAAATGATGGTAATCGGCCTCGGCAAACAGAAAGGCGCGAACCTCTATCACCGCGCCTTCTTTCAATACGGATTTGAGAACGTCATCGCGGCTGTCGGCGGTTTTATGCTTGATACCGGGAAGATTGCCTTCGGCATCGGGCTCCTCGAAAACGCGCACGAGCAAACAGCGAAGGCAGTAGCGATGCCCGCCAACCAACTCCTCCAAACCGAACGCCAATTGCTCGTTGAGGCGAAATCGCTGATGGGCCGGCTCCCGTTCGATGAACTTGATTTGTTGATTGTCGACTGGGTTGGGAAAAATATCAGCGGCACCGGCATGGACACGAACGTCATAGGTAGGATGATGCAGAACTTTGAACCGGAACCGGCGAAACCGGCCATCTTGCGGATATTTGTCCGCGATTTGACGGAAGAAAGCGATGGAAACGCTACCGGCATCGGCTTAGCGGATTTCACGACGACACGGCTTGTAAACCAGTTCGACCGGCATGCCACCTACATGAACGGTATCACTGCGCTTGGCCCACAGAAATCGAAGATTCCGTTCTATTACGATACAGACAAAGAAGCAATCTCGGTGGCATTGGATACCATCGGGCTCACCGCGCCGGAAGAAGCGCGCGTCATTCGGATTGAAAGCACACTTAGATTGACAGAACTTGACATCTCCGAGGCTCTCCTTGAAGATGCGAAACTCCACTCAAGCCTCAAAGTCATCGGTGAAACCGAGCCCTTCCAATTTGATGCCGCTGGCAACCTGCTGCCGTTTTCTTGGGAGGCACCGCATTGAAACGATTAATCGTAGGTATCACTGGAGCGAGCGCGGTTATCTACGGTGTTCGTCTCCTAGAAATCCTCACTAAACAAGCGGATACCGAAGTGCATCTGACGATTTCTGCGTCCGGTGCGCGCGCCTTGTGGGAAGAACTGCAAATTGAGGTGGATATTGATAACTTTCGGCTGGACTCACTGATTGGGATTTCGTCGGAGCGCGTTATTTATCACCATCAATCCGACATCGGTGCCGCTATCGCCAGCGGCTCTTTCCGCACGGAAGGGATGATTGTTGTGCCGTGTAGCATGGGAACCGTGGCTTCTATCGCATCGGGCATTTCGCGTAATCTCATCCAGCGCGCCGCTGATGTGTGCATCAAGGAACGCCGCAAACTGGTAATTGTCCCGCGCGAAACGCCGCTGAGTGCTATCCATCTGGAGAACATGCTGAAGTTATCGCGACTTGGCGTGTGTGTGCTGCCGGCGATGCCGGGGTTCTATCATTACCCCAAAACCGTCGATGATCAGATTAATTTCGTGGTGACGAAAATCTTGGATCAGTTTGGAATGGATACGGGGTTGATTCAGCGGTGGAAGGAGTAAGTGTCGCAATCTTGTTTTTCCTTGACATTTCGCGAATACCAGGGTATACTAATTGTCGGGGCGCAAATTCTGTGCTCACACAACCAAATAGGAGGATAATTATGTTTGAACATAACTTTACCCAAATACTCTTGGGCGCGATAGGTTCCCTGCTTGCGGTAGGTATTTTAACGATTATCGGGTATTTGCGGCGTATTCACAAGGAACTCAAAGAGATGCCGGGGCTCAAGTTAAGCGTCGCGGCACTTGAGAAAACGGTTGAACTCAACGAGAAACGCGTCGCCTACAATGAAAGGCGGCACACCGACCTTGTTGCCGATTACGAAAAGCGGCACGCGGAACTTGTCGCTGATAGTGAGAAGCGGCACGCCGATATCAGTGCGAAATACGAGCGGCATCGCGCAGAATACGAGCGGCATCGCGCAGAATACGAGCGGCATCGCGCAGAATACGAAAAGCAGCACGCCGAGTATGAAAAGCATCGCGCGGAATATGATGAGCAGCATGCCGAGCATAAAGCGCGATATAACGCACTGCTTGGGACTGTGAATGCCCTTGTCTCTCAGGTAGACAGGTTGGAAGCAAACATGGATTTGCTCACGCAGCTCGTCCGCGATAAATTCGGTGAGCCGTATGTCAATTCTGAGCCGGATTAGCGGTTCAGTCTGGGAAGGGAAATCTCACAAAAATGCGCAAACTCAAAATTATCTTGGAGATGATTAAGTTTGAACATACCGTCTTCGCGCTGCCGTTTGCCGTGATGAGTGCCTTCATCGCCGCCGCTGGGTTGCCATCGCTGGATAAACTGGGGTGGATTCTCGTTGCGATGGTAGGTGCTCGCAGTTGCGCTATGGCGTTCAACCGCCTCGCTGATTCGGAGTTCGACCGGGTTAACCCGCGCACCGCCATGCGCGCAATTCCCGCTGGCCTTATCACGGAAGGGGCAGTGCGGGGCTTCACCATCGTCTCTGCGGGACTCTTGGTGCTTGCGGCATGGCGACTCAATCCCCTCGCCTTAGTCCTATCCCCCGTTGCCATTGCCGTGATTATGGGATATTCCTATACCAAACGCTTCACGGCGCTGTCTCACTTTTGGTTGGGGCTTGCGCTCTCGATTTCACCTGTCGGTGCGTGGATTGCAATAAGAGGCAGATTTGACTGGCCGCCGATAGTGCTCTGTCTTGTTGTCCTGCTTTGGACAGCCGGATTTGACATCATCTACGCCTGTCAAGATGTCAATTTTGACAGGAAGTACGGACTCCATTCGATTCCGGCGCGGCTCGGTATTCGATGGGCATTATGGCTTTCGTCTGCGTTGCATGTCGTTGCGGTGTTGCTCCTCCTCGGCATTCCCTTACTCACCGATTTGGGCATTTTCTATTTTATCGGTGTGGGGATTGTGATGATTATCTTCGTTTACGAGCACGCTATTGTCAAACCGAACGATTTGTCCCGTGTCAACCTTGCCTTTTTTACGCTCAACGGCATGATTAGCCTCGTTTTGATGGTGCTTTCTATTGCTGATATTTTGCTGTAAAAACGATTTCTGGAGAAAAACTCAAACAATGAAACTCTCACTTTCTGTCCGCGTCGCAGAAACCGCATCCAAAAAGGATGCCACTCATACCTTCGCGCAACTAACCGGATTGGCGGCAGAACTCGGCTACGAAGCGGTTTGCATGCGCGCATCGCAAGTCGGCATTCAATCGCCTCTCGAGCAGATTACCGCCGCGCGCAAACAAGCACAATCCCAGAACCTGCACATCTCCATGGTCACGGGCGATTTTGCCGTGCCTATCAATAACGACGAAGGACCCGACGGCCTCCGAAACATCACTCCCTATCTTGATTTAACGGAACTTCTCGGCGCAGCCCTCATCCGCATCGCAATGAAGGTAGAAGCGGATATTCCTTGGGCGCAGCGCGCCGCTGATGAAGCTGCCGAGCGCGGTATCCGCCTCGCGCATCAGTCACATACGCAAAGCCTCTTTGAGACAGTGGAGGGTTCAATTGACGTGCTGAAACGCGTCGGCAGACAAAACTTCGGGATTATCTATGAACCGGCGAACCTCGATTTGTGTGGACAAGATTACGGCGTTGAGACGCTCAAACGGTTTTCACCGTATCTCTTCAACGTCTATCTTCAGAACCACATCCGCCGCCCGGAAGGGAAAACGCATCTCTTAACATGGATTCACGGAGTTGTCCCGCACGACATGATTCCTTTGCAAGAGAAAGGCAGCATCGACTTTCCTCTCGTCTTTCAAGGGCTGGAGGAAATCGGCTACGACAGCTACGTGACGGTGCATCAGGCGTTCCGTGAGATAATGGAACCTGAAGACGCGGCGGCGCAGAGTTATGCGTATCTCAAGCCGTTTTGTGTAGGTTAATTTTATGAACACGCCACGTCCCAATATCCTCATTGTCACGACAGACCAGGAGCGGACAGACAGCCTCAGTTGCTACGGCTCAACCTTTACGGATACACCGCATATTGACAGATTGGCAAGCGAAGGAGTCTGTTTTGAGCGCGCGTATTGTGCGAATCCGGTATGCACGCCTGCCCGCGCCTCCATTTTTTCAGGAAGGTTCGTGAGTCGGCACGGTGCATGGAATGTCGGCATGAACGTCCCAGAAGATGAACCGATGATTTCGCATCGGCTCGCCGAGGTAGGGTATCGCACGCACTATATCGGCAAGGCGCATTTTCAGCCGTTCGGCGCGTCCGCCGCACAATCGGTGGAAGCGCGCGGTGATATGAATCGCTATCCCGAATTCCGCGGGCCCTACTACGGCTTCGAGACGGTGGAACTTGCTCTCGGCCACGCTACTTACGGTATCGCTGGCCATTACGGCGAATGGGTAAAGGCGCAGGTTTCCGAAGAGGTGTTCGCGAGTTATGCCAAAGCAACACGCCTTGCAAAAACCAGTTTCGGCGGAGAAGCGTATGATTGGAATATACCGCTGGAATACCACAATAGCGTCTGGACCGCGGACAGGACGATAGATTTCTTGACGAACCGAGACGCAGCGCAACCGTTCCTGTTGGCGGTGGGATTTCAGGACCCGCACCATCCACACTGCGTCCCTACGGAGTTTGCTGCGCGCGTTGACCCGGGAGAAGTTCCGCTCCCCAATTTCGTAGAAGGCGAGTTAGACGACAAACCGCCGCATTTTTTGGAGGCACACAGCGGACATCTCGAAAAATCGGACATCCGCGGCACATTCCCAATTGCAGGACAGGGTGGCGGTGCCGATTTCCGAAAAGTCTCCGATGACGATGCCCGATTGGGACGGGCATATTACCACAACATGGTGAAAATCATTGATTCACAGATGGGACGCATTTTGGAGTGCTTGGACGCGTGCGGGTTGACAGAAAACACGCTGGTGATTTTCACGACAGACCACGGTGAATTGCTCGGGGACCACGGGTTGTGGATGAAAGGACCGTTTCACTACGAACAACTTATCCGCGTGCCGATGTTAATGCGGATGCCTTCTGCCATTCCGGCAGGCCTCCGCACGCAGGCGTTATTCAGCCACGTCGATATTGTGCCGACAATTCTCGCCGCCGTTGGACTGGACATCCCGTCAAATACAGATGGTGTGAACGCTTTGCCGCTGTCCACCGGCGAAAGGGATGCCGTGTTGGTTGAATGCGTGGACGCTCCGTGCGGGTTGCGCCTCAAAACCATCGTGACTGATACGCGGAAATTGACGTGGTATTGTGGGAAAACTTATGGCGAACTCTATGATTTGGAGAAGGACCCGGGTGAGCTGATAAATCAGTGGGAGAACGCC
>PYJE01000154.1 GCA_003635305.1 Candidatus Poribacteria bacterium
TATGAAGCGGTTGAAATCGCGCCGTTTACGCTGGCAGACTCAGTGCTAGACATCAGCCAAACCGAACGCGCGCGCATCCGAAAAGCTGCCGAAGCGGCGAAGGTAGAAATCGCCGGACTTCACTGGCTGCTCGTCTCGCCGCCAGGGCTCTATATTAACCATCCTGATGCCAAGATTCGGAACGAAACACGGGATTATTTCCTCGCGCTTATCGAATTATGCGCCGATTTAGGCGGTCGCGTGATGGTAATCGGTTCTCCGCAACAACGGAACGTCATGGAGCCGCTCACCTTTGAAGAGGCATGGGACTATGCCCGCGAAACGTTCACCGCAGGCGCGGAACTCGCAGGCGAAAAAGACGTAATGCTGTGCATGGAACCGTTATCCAGCGATCAGACAAACTTTATCACGAACCCCGACAAGGCAGTGGAAATGGTGAACGCTGTCAATCATCCGAATTTTCAGATGATTCTGGATGTCTGCAGCACAGCGAAGGAAGGTTTGGACATGCCGACGCAGATTCATAACTGCGCGCCGCACGTCGCACACTTCCACTCCAATGACGACAACGGCTACCTCCCCGGCTCCGGTAACGTTGACTACCCTCCTATCATTGAAGCGTTGAAGGCAATCAATTACAGCGGCTACGTCTCAACGGAAGTGTTTGATTTCACACCCGGACCGAAGACGATTGCGAAGCGGAGCATCGATTTTCTGAAAACGCTTATTTGACAGAAACTATACAGCATGGTTCAGTAGGCGCGCTTCCAAAGCGCGCCTACCGAGATGTGCGAACGGAATGATTCAGGAGGCACTTTCAAAGCATGCCTACCGGGCTTTGCGAGGTGTGTCTGTCAACAATTCCGAATAAACCGCCTTCGTTAACGCCGTATTCTTCTCACTGCTGAACAACTGTTCCGCCCGGAGGCGCGCCGCTTTCCCCATCGCAGCTAACTGTTCCCTGTCAGATGCCAACGTCGCAATGGCTGAGGCAATCGCCGATGCATCTTCGGGCGGCACCAACAATCCGGTTTCTGACGTGACGAGCTCCTTACTCCCACCGAGCGGCGTAGCGATAACCGGCTTGCCGACGGCCATCGCCTCAATAATCGTGCGCGGACACGCTTCGGGAATAATAGACGGCACCAGCACGATGTCAAGCAGTGACGTTACGATACGCGTATCGGCTAAAAATCCGGTGAAGATGACACTGTCTGCAACGCCTAAATCCGCAACTTCTTGCTTAAGTGATGCCATATAACCGTGGTCCTTCTGAAAATAGGGTCCGCCGACGATGAGGAGCTTGATGTCGGGAGAAGATGGACATTTGTCCTTGCGTATCAACTCAGCCATTGCCCGGACTAGAAAGTGGATGCCTTTTTCTGGCGTAATGCGGGTGATAACCCCGGTGATTATTGGTTCAGCGCGCTTTTTGACGAGCGATAGGAGCTCGGTGCGAAGCGTTTCTACTTCTGTCTCTGTCGCCTGAAAAGCCGCTAAATCGACACCGTTGTAGATGAGGGTTTGCTTCTTCTTTGACGCGAAATCCCACCGCGTCGCCTCCGAAACTAAAATCACACGGTGCAGGAGCGGTTCACATATCCGGTCCAAAATGCCGTAAGAGGTAGCGTACCGTTTATGCATTACAATTGGGATGCGGTGCCATCTCGCCACGATGCCGCCGAGGAGTGCTACCGACAGAGAATTTGCATGGATGAGTGCAATCGCATGCTCCTTCACAGCGCGATGAATTTGGTAAATCGCCTTGAGATGCCCTAAATCGTTGAGAATATCGCGGGGGGTAAACCGCCGGGTCCTATCTATTCTCTCCAATTTATTGTGCGCAGCGGGGAGAGACAGCGGAACAACGTGCGCATCTGTCTTCGCCACTTCTGCGGCCAGAGGGCTGTCACTCATGCACCCGACAAAAGGACGAAAACGGCTTTTATCTAATCTGCTTATCAACAGCAGCAGACTTCGTTGCCCGCCGCCGATGCCGGAACCGCTATCAAGATACAGGATGTTGCACCGTGAAGTGTCGGACGTTTTCATCTTCCCACCTGATGTTAATCCTTACGCACCGCAGTGGCAATGCATCCGCCATTCGCTCTGCCCATTCTACGATGCAAATGCCATTTCCCTCTATATACTCCGTTAACCCGAGGTCTGCGATTTCCGCGGTGCTTTCCAAGCGATACAAATCGATGTGATAGATAGGGATTGTCCCGTTGTATTCGTTGATTAAGATATAGGAGGGGCTGCTGACGACTTCGTCTGGCGCGATGCCGATGCCGCGTGCAATGCCTTGTGTCAAGCAGGTTTTTCCTGCACCGAGGTCGCCGATAAGCGCGATAACATCGCCCGGTTTCAAGGTTTTGCCGAGTTGTTCACCGAGTGCTTGCGTCTCCTCGGGGCTGTGCGTCTCAAATGTTTGTTTCATTTTCTTTGTTGTTCGCAAGGCGTTGTTCAACTTCGTCTTGACGTTGTCAAGCCTGTCAAGACTGGGAGGTTTCTCCTACCGGTGTTTGTTCCGTTTCTAATGGGTGCGGCGTTATCGGCCCGGCTGCGCAGCGCAAGATGTCCTCTTGCGTCACGTTGTCGTTGATAAATTCGCCGGTGAGTTTGCCTTCGTGTAGCACCAAAATCCGGTCGCTTATCCCCAAGATTTCTGGAAGTTCCGATGAGACAAGCACAATCGCAAGTCCCTCTGCCGCGAGTTGTGCTATCAGCGAGTGAATTTCTGCCTTCGCGCCGATGTCAATCCCGCGTGTCGGTTCATCGAGGAATAAGATGTCCGGCTGCGTCATCAGCCATTTGCCTAAAACCACTTTCTGCTGATTGCCCCCGCTGAGATGGTTTACAGGCACAGTGAGCGATGCCGCTTTGATGCGAAGCGACTCTATATAGCGATTGCATTTTTCAAATTCAGCACGGCGGTTGATAATGCTTTCAGATGCACCTAAACTAGCAAGCGTCATATTGCAAGTAACATCGGCATCCAGAATGAGCCCGTATCGTTTCCGGTCTTCGCTAACGAGTCCCATCTTGTGCCGAATTGCGTCGCGAGGCGAGTGAATCGCGACGGGGTTTCCGTTAATGGAGACATCGCCGCTCCATCTCCCAGAATATGCGCCAAAGATGACATTGATGAGTTCGGTTCTCCCCGCGCCCATCAGCCCTGCGAGCCCAAGGATCTCACCGCGTCGCACCTCAAAATTGATTGAATCAAGTCGCGGCGGTTCAGGAGAATCAGTGCTGAGGTTTTCAACCCGCAATGCTACCTGTTTTTGTCTATGCGCGTCTCCCTCGCGTTTAGGAAAGCGTGCATCCCGCGAGAATTCCCTGCCTACCATCTGTGAGATGAGCATAGCCTCCGTGCATGCTGCAACGGCCTGCGTCGCTACCGTTTTGCCATCGCGAAGCACCGTCACCCGGTCTGCAACCTGAAAAATCTCCTTGAGTTTGTGTGTGATATAGATGCACGCGACACCCTTTTCTTGCAACAGCGCGAGGATCTGCCGAAGCACCTCCACTTCGCTTTCGGTTAACGCCGCTGTCGGTTCGTCAAGCACGAGCAGACGCGCGTTGCGGGAGAGTGCCTTCGCGATTTCTACTAATTGTTGTTGTCCAATGCCGAGTTCGTGGACAGGAGTCTGTAACGGCAATCTCAAGCCGAATTGCGAGAGCAGCTGCGCCGCGTCGCGATGCAAACGGCGTTTGTCAATGAGCCCGAACCGACACGGTTCTTGTCCTAAATAGATATTTTCTGCTACCGTCATCTCCGGGATGAGTGCTAATTCCTGATGGATAATAGCTATGCCGGCGCGTTCCGCATCGCGCACGGTGTGAAATCGCTGTTCCTTGCCGTCAATATACAGCTGTCCATCGTAAGTTCCATGCGGATGCACAGCACCGAGAATCTTGATCAGCGTTGATTTGCCCGCGCCATTTTCGCCACAGAGCGCGTGGTTCTCCCCAGCTCGCACCTCAAATGAGACATCGTCCAAGGCGCGCACGCCGGGAAACTCTTTCGTGATGGATTGCATGTGGAGAAGAGGCGTTGCCATTTTGGTTACAGAAACGAGCGCGGTTGAAAACCGCGTCTACCGGGGACGGTGTCCTATCAAACCCAATAGTTTATAGTTCTCCAAGCCGGTTTGGTTACAGAAACGAGCGCGGTTGAAAACCGCGTCTACCGGGGGCGGCGTTCTACCGGACCCAATAGTTTATAGTTATCCAAACCGGGAGGGCTCTCCTACATGAGACGCGCCAATTCATGCCGCAACTGTTGTGGATTGTGGCAGACGTGGAACTCCCATTTGCCGAGTTCTCCCCAATTATTGACAGCCGAAACCCACCGCTTCGCACCCTCGTGTTTGGCAAGGACCTGTTCCGTTTCAAAACCTTTGATTTCCAAAAGGAGATGAACTCCGTTCGTGAGTCGGACGATGAAATCGGGTTCGTAAGCGTGAGAAACACCGGTGTATTCATACGGAATGCTCAACCCAAGATGGTCATTTCGGACATAGCACTCTACATTTTCAGCGTGCTCCAGCCAGAAACAAGCGGAACGTTCCCACGTTTCCGTATCTAGCACGACTTGATTGACGTGACTTTTTTGCGTTCCGTGACAGGGACGCGCCGTGAGAAACTCCACGTCCGCCGACGTGCCGGTAGGTTCATAACGGTTCAGTATAGGTAGCAACGGCGGTTCACCTTGCGTCTCATTCGGCTCAATGGCTGCCAAGAGGCGTTCCACGACAAGCGTGACATACCTTTCCTGCGCCAGATCCAAGGGGTTCTCCCCACAGAAGTCCACCTTCTTCTCAACATAGGCATCCACGTACCGAAATACTTGCGGAAAGAGCCGGTGCCGCGATTGCAGTCGGAGTGCAGGATTCGCCTTCGGATCCGGCCGCGTTTGCCTATCGCCGACGATTTTCTGCACGATCTGATGCGCAATCGTAAATTTAACCGCCTGCAGGTGTGTCGCTTTGTAAAACTCACCCCGGTCCTGCAACACGGTATCACCAGGCCCCGAGAAGTTTGGCGTTCCAATCTCGTATCCGACAGCGGGTTTGACAAACGTTGCAATCGGAGCCCGATTTGGTTGAAAGTGGAGCGGTTCCATCGCATTGATGTCCGCCTTGATTTCATTCTTGCGGAGCGCGAAGGCGTATCCTTCAACATTGGGGAATCTTATCTCAAAAACAGAACGTTCTGGCAGGGCGCGCACGTGATTCTTCGGCCGGTCGACCGGTTCAGGCTTACCGCTGGGACGGCCCTTAAACGGGATTACTGAAAACGGAATGCCGTAAACATCAACGTATTCTTCGGTGAGGAGCCCCGTCTCGGGGTCTGGCGTGTAATTCATGCGGCGCAACCCGCGCCCAACTACTTGTTCACAGAGCAGCTGACTGCTGAAGGCGCGCAGCCCTAGAATATGCGTGACGTTATTCGCGTCCCATCCTTCGTTGAGCATCGCCACGGAGACGACACACCGCACCTGCTCACCCGGCTGCCCTTTTTTGCCTATTGTGGCGACAATCCGCCGCAAATCTTCCGCGGCTTGCGTCCGGTTTTTGCTCGGGTCGGCGTTTTCGGCTTCTGCTAGCATTTTGCTATCAATCCGCAGCGTCCTTAAGACATCCGCGCGATTGGCTAGGAAATCAGGAAACAGCGCGCCTTGCCCGTAAACAGTCTGCTTCCTCTTTCTGGTTTTGCCACCGCTTTGCTCCACAACTTCAACAATCTGCTCACCGGAGATTTTGCGGTAAAAGCACTCGGCGATATCGGTGTTGTCGCAAACGATGATGAGGACAGGCGGGGTTTTCTCTTGTGCATCGGATGCCTCTTGGATGTATGCAAAGCGTTCTTTCCACTGGCTTGCCAGTGTGATAAGCGCGCTTTCCGCTTCCCGATAAACCGCCTCCGGCTTCGGTTTTCCTCTGCTCAGCCGGTCTGCCGGCAAAATCTCGCTGTTAATCGTTTTCCAGAGTCGGAAGAACCTCGGTTCCGGTCTGCCGGTGCTATCGCTGACCGGCAAGCGCGGAATTTTGGTAATGCCGCTCTCAATCGCATCTACCAGACCGAAATCGCTAACCAGCCAAGGGAAAGGCGAACCTTCGGGATGTCCGCTGCCTTGGATGTAAAACGGGGTAGCCGAGAGATCGACGCAAAACTTCACGCCGCAGGCTTGGTTCATCCGGTCCAAGCCGCTAATCCACACGGTGGCTTCTTCGCGCTCTTTTCTCGCGTCCGCCGACAACTTTTCGCCCGTGGCCGCGGGCCGATAGGCGTGATGGCCTTCATCGTTCAGCACCATGAGTGGGGCGCGTCCATAGAGTTCGCCTAGCACGCGCCGCGCGAAAGCGTCCGGCGTTTCTTCACCTTTGTCGACAACATCGTAGGTTTGACCGCCCTCGTGGTGCGGCGGCTCCGGCGCGAACTGATGCCAATTGGTAACCAGCACCTTCCCCTTGTTCAGCAACGGACGCAGTTTCGTGGGGATGAGCGTGAATTCATCGTAGTAGTTGTCCACAGTTTCCGGACGCAGGACCTGGAGGCGTTGCTTAATCGTCAAGTTTGGACAGACAACCAGCGCGGCGGCAGGAAACCGTTCGTCGGAAGGCACTTTCCCGCGGTTGCAAAACGCCCAAGCGATGAGCATCGCCATCACCACGGTCTTGCCGCTGCCTGTCGCCATTTTGCATCCATAGCGGATGAGTTCCGAGAGTTCCGGCGTGTTCGGCGAGTCTACCAGTTTGCTGAGCTCCGCCGCGCTGAATTGCGGTTTAAACCGCGGCCCTCTGCCGCCCCGGAGAATCTCAACGAGGTAGATAATCGTCTCAACCGCTTCGCGTTGACAGAAAAACAGTCGATGCTTCAGATTATCGCTTGCCCAATGCCGCAGCAACTCGCGAGTGACAGGTGTGACGTTCGGATAATTCGTCTCCCTCCACCGTTTCACATCGGCGCGGAGTGCGTTGACTATCGGCAAATCATCGCGTTCTTCCTCTTGGATGAACTGCATCTGCTGCTGTTCGCTGCCGGTGCGTTCTGTTTTGAACCAGTATCCCGCTGCGCGTCGGCCGGGATTCTTGACGGCCTCGCCGGTTTGGGTATCGTAAACCCAGTGCCAGTCAGGTTCTTCGTAAGGGCTGCACAAGATAGGCTGTTCAACCGGTTGGATCGGGATTTCAAGCTGATTTTTGTTCATAGTGGGTGCATTCCTCCGCAACGGCGGTTGAATTCGTCAGTTTCTTTGTCACGAGCGCGTAGAGGCTCATCCGTGCTTTCGCGGCTTCGTCGGCGAGGGCACGGTAAAGCTGTTCGTCAACTTGAACACTAACCGGTCCTGCATATCCTTTCCGTGAAGGTTTCTGCGGGAGAGGTTCCCCATCCGCTTGATAACATTCTTTCATTAATTTCCACGCCGTTTTCAGTTCAGCCAACGCTTCAGCGGGAGTCGGTCCGAAAGCCGAGACGTTGGGCATCTCCACCAGATGTGCGAGATAGTCACCATCTTCATCAAAGAAGAGGTTGACTGCAAAGCCATCAAATTCGTCGTGATTTTCCAGCATTTTTTATATGTTCGTCCTCGTTCGCTTGCTCTTGACCTGATTCAGTGTGAGCCCACTCTGTTTGAGTTCAGGCGAACTCAAACTACAGACAGACTGAGCCATCCGCCAGTCCCGTAGTGCGAGGGCCTGTCCCTCGCAAGGCTCCGATGCACACGGGAGACAGGCCCCACGCGCCGGTGCCCGGGCCATTTTTGGCACTGACCGTCGCGGGGTTCCGTAGTG
>PYJE01000155.1 GCA_003635305.1 Candidatus Poribacteria bacterium
TCGCTTGCATCGTGAGCCGGTAGCCGAGATTGGAAATAGCCATGCCTATACGCACGCATGGAGTGACATCGCGCTGAAACCGGGCGAAGACCTGCTCGCAGGTTTAACAGGCGAGTTGTTCGATATCCGCGCTGAAGTGGCGTTAAACGATGCCTCCGCTGTCGGTTTCAAAATTCGCGGCGAAGATGTCCGTTACGATGTCGCAGAGAAGCAGCTCACTTTCCTTGAGCGCAGCGGCCCGCTCGCCCCTCAAGATAGCACGATTCGGCTGCACATCCTCGTTGATCGCATCTCCATTGAGGCGTTCGGCAACGATGGCGCGCTCTCGATGACTTCGTATTTTCTCCCAGAGTTGGATAACGCGGACATCGGCATTTACGCGGAGGGCGGCACTGCAACGCTGGTATCGCTGAAGGTGCATGAGTTGAAGTCGGCGTGGGTATAACATCCAACTAACTGTAGTTCGGGCTCGCCCGAGCCCGAACGGGCAAGAGCTGGCGCTCTTGCTCTACAGAGGTGCGACGAATTAAGTGAATTTGGGACAAAGGCACGCTATGTATAGAGCGTCGCTACCAAATTGCGTCTGCCGCCCCAATTGCGGAATTCGCAGAGATAGATTCCCTGCCACACGCCTAAATCCAAGCCGTGATTCGCAATCGGGATGGATACGGTGAACCCGACAAGCGACGCTTTAATATGCGCCGGCATATCGTCATCGCCTTCTATCGTATGCCGATAAAAGGGTTCGCGCTCCTTGACGAGCCGGTCGAAACTATTGGCGAAGTCTTCCCGCACCGTCGCATCGGCGTTTTCGTTGATGGTGAGTCCTGCCGACGTATGTTTGATAAACAGATGCAGGATGCCATCTTTCGGCAGTTCACCGAGTAATGTCAGTATCTCGTCTGTGACAAGGTGAAACCCGCGCGGATACTCAGGTAGGGTAAGTTCAATGTGTTGAATCATCAGGTCGGTCTGCTCCAAAACGCACCCCGCAGGCGCGGTTAAAAACCGCGCCTACCGGGGGATATGAGGGCATTCGCGAACGCACCCCGTAGGCGCGGTTTGAAACCGCGACTACCGGTGGGACATGATGGTATTCGCGTCTGTCCAGGAGGTTTTATATCAATGGACATTATCTGTGCTTCTATTTGCTACCGAGGCTACGCTGAAGATGAGGTAGCCGCAACGTTGGAATACGCGCCGAAAATCGGCTACCGTCTCATGGAAATTCACGGGCCCCTCATATGGAGTGTTGATGCCGCACACGCGTTTGACGCGGACAGCATGAGTGAGAAAATTGACGCGTCCGGCATGCGATGTGCGGGGCTCTATCCCCCCGGCTGGGGTGGACAGGACGATGCCGATGTCCAAGTCCGCGCTGAGGCAATCGCAAAATGTGTCGGCATCGCCGAGGCACTCAACGCGACGCACCTGACAACGAGCGGCGCGCAACGCCGCACAGAGCCCGGTGCGTTAGACAGAGTCATCGCCTGCGTCCAAGAAGTGTTGGCGCGAATACCGGACGAAAGCCGGATCAAGTTGACGCTTGAACCGCACCACGGGAATGTCCTCCAGCAACCCGAGGATTTCCAACGCGTGCTAGATGCGATTCCCGATGAACGAGTCGGTATCTGTATTGATACCGGGCATTTCCACACATCCGGCGTTGATACGCTTGCCGCAATTCGTCAGTTCGCCTCGCGCATCTATGCGGTGCATCTGAAGGACCATCTCGGTGCCCTATCCGTCGGCATCGGGCGCGGTGAACTTGACTTGCGGCAAATCATCGGCACCCTGCAAGAGGTCGGTTACCCCGGAGATCTGACACTGGAGCTGGAAGTGGAAGACTCCGAGAATTTGCCTCGTTATACAGAGGAGGCTTATTTCTATCTCAGCGGCATGCTAGGGTTGCAGTTATAGTTCTTTGTTATTCCTAGCGGCAGTCCATGTCTGTCTGTGCGGGTGACGTTGGCTTATCAGGCCGTCTCGACATTGTCAAGACTTGCATCCCAAATTCAGAGTGCCCGCAATGAAAATGGAAACCCAAACCGCGCCTACCGGTTTTGATGACTCGGTTCGTGTTACCCGCGCCCGATATAGAGCTGCCCCATCGGTAGCACCGTCGCTTCAAGCATATTGATATTCGGGGGGAGCGTTGCCATGAGGACAGCGGCTTGCGCCAGAGCATCCACGTCCATCATCGGCTCAGTGGGCGGCTGCGGTCGGTTTTGGACGCGCTCCACGTACGTGTTGCCGGGTTGGAGACAACTTGCCGTGATGCCGTGAGGTCTGCCTTCTAGTGCAGTTACCTGCGTCAATCCCCAGATGCCGAATTTGCTAGCACTATAAGGCGCGGTACGCGGCCGAACGCGGTGCGCGGAAATACTGCCGACGTTGATAATCCGGCCCCCTTGCCCTTGTTCCTTCATAATCCGCACGGCTTCCCGCGTGCAGAGGAAAGGCGCGCGGAGGTTCACCCCGATAACCCAGTCCCATGCCTCGGTTGAGAGTTCGTCGATGGGGCCGCCATCAAACGCGCCAGCGTTGTTTACCATGATGTCCAGCCGTCCATATTCCGCCATCGCTTTTTCAAAGAGAGCCTTAATCTGCGCCTCATCTGTTACATCGGTAGGAACGGCTAAGACACGCGCGCCATTTGCGCGGATTTCGGCGGCGGTTTGCTCTAATAACTCGGCGTTCCTCGCGGCAATAGTGAGGGATGCGCCTTCGGCGGCGAGCCCCTTGGCAATGCCTTTACCGATACCGCGGTTGCCGCCTGTCACAATCGCAACTTTTCCATCTAATTGTCCCATTATCAATTCTCCTTTTTCGTCTTTCGCAATGCGTTCAATAAGGGTTCGTGGTGCAAGAACGTCTCCTTCTGTCCGTTTGGTAGCAAGTGCCAGAACTCTATCCACTATTGACGTTGTCAATATCTCGGTTATGAACTCGGTAGAATTTCCCTTCAGCGGACACCTGACGAAAACAGTTCTCCTAATAAACTTTCGGTTCTAACGGCTTGGACTTTGTCGCCAGCGAGCCGCATCGCAGCGAGGTGCGCGTGTAAAAACATCACGTCTGCCGGCGTATCCACATCGTACCACGGTGGCAAGAGCCCTAGCGTTGCGCCTGTTGAACGGACGCGCGCAACCGTCTGTTGGAAAACAGATTCAGTGCTCCACGCGATTTCCTGAAAAACAAATGGCACTGTCTTCGCGAGGTGCGCCGCAGAAAACCCGAGCAGATAATAGCCGCCATCTACACTCGGCCCAAGCACAATATCCCGCGAATCAAGCGTCACAATTGCCTGAGAGACAGACGAAAGCGGCAGTGTTGGGCTGTCGGAACCGACGATTAAAATCTTCGGATACCCTTTTTCTGCTGCCCACCGCGTCGCCGAGATGAGACGTTCCCCGAGGGCATCGCCAACTTGCGGAATGTAGATGGCATCTTTCCCGATTAACGCCTGTAAATCGGGTAGACTCTCTGGTGGCGTATACGCGATAACCCGCGTCGTATTGGGCAGTAGCGCGAGCGTTTCGCACCAATCCGTGAGGAACGCGCTATATAACCGTGCCGCTTGCTCAGGCGATAACTGCGGAATAAGCCGCGTTTTGACCTGGGTTGGCATCGGGTTTTTAGCGAAAATGATTAGACACGTCTCTGTCACTTGCTCCGCCATGGAAATTGTTTCCTGAACGTTTGCTGGAGTGCTGCGCGCAGACGGGATAGTAACCCGCCGCTGTGCTTTTGAGGTGGGTTTTCCGGTGTTTTGCAAACTTCAATGTAGAAGTCCACCATTCCTTCAAAAGCGGCGTGCAGTTCCTCGTCGGTATCCCCGTGAAAACCGACAATATCCTCAATATCAATAACGTGGCCGACAAAGCAGCCATCCTCTTCGCTGTAGTGAATTTCGGCGGTATAGCCCCTATGCATCATTGTTTTCATGGTGTTATTCCTAGATTCTCTAAGAAATGCCGCGCGTCGCGAATCTGATATTGCAGGGTGTCTTTCCCAATTATACCAGTTAAATTGAGAATTAGCAACTGAAAAATAGGCTACCGGTCTTCAATCAATTCGCGGATCGGCGGATTTTCTGGCTCCGCAGGCGGGTGCTGACTTAACCACCACGCAAGCAACAACGCAAGGCAAGCAAGGAGAATCGCGCTGAATGCCATGGGAATGCCTTTTACCTGTTCCTCACTCGCATCGAGCTGGGATTTGGCAATAATGGCAGATACCACGCTAACCAGCGAAAGAATGAGGATGACTGTCCACGGTATCTGGAAAAGCGCGGCGAATAGGGCAATAACCGCAACGGAAAGACTCAGTTTGGCAAGTCCGTTGTAGGGTGTCGCGTTAGGCGCGTTTTGACTTTCCACAGCATCGTCATATCCACGTGGAATTGGCACAGGCGCGCCTTCCTGATACGTCATCTCGATTAGACGGATGAATTCTGCTAGCAACTTTTCCTGTTGAATCCACTCAAAAAGCATAGGGTATTCATGTCGGAGGAGGATGACAAACTCTTGGCGTTGCGCGCTAAAATCGGTGAACTCTTCCCACTCGTCTTCTGGCACGGTGATAAACGGTTCAGGCCCGACGCGAATCTCATACCCTTTCTCAGGCACATAGACGACACTGCCGATGCCTTCACGTTCCGCAAGCGTCACCTCTGCTGCGTCCATCGGCACCGACTTTCGGTTTTCCGCGGCCTCAACAGCGGCTAAGTCGCGTTGTTTGAGTGCCGCCGCGGCTTCCTCATGCCGAGTCGCCATCTCGTTATCCGTTATAGCAACACCGATGCGGCTGACTAACTCCATCGCAGCTACCTGATGTTCCTGCTCTACTAACAGCGCGATTTGCCGTTCCGCGCGCACTTTAAGAGGACGGCACCGGATCTGCTGCGCCTCTAGCGTCGTCTGAACAAGTTTCGCTTCCCATTCGTCTTCTGTGCGATGAATTTCTACCCAGTCTGAAGGATGAGACATTTCCGAGCCTACTAGTTGAGAAGCCGTCTCCAGTTTACCGCCGCCGACGCTTATTTCTTCATAAGGAGGAGTGGTATTTCTTTCTCCCATTGTCATACCCCGCGTTTGTCGCCCCAGATATCCACATGCACGCGAGGCGAATAGCGGTACCCGTTCGCTTTACAGAGCTCAACCAGCCATTCCTGTTTTTGCTGGAGTATCTGCGGCGTTATCCCTTGAGGCATCAGCAGAATCGTCTCGGAGGGAATGCCGATGTCCGCCTGCAACGCTTGAATTTCCGCCAAGTCATCGGGCGTATCCACGACAAACTTAACCTGGCACGGATACGCACGCAAAAACCTGCGGATAACGTCAGGCCGAATGCGTTCGCGTTCATGCCGTTTGAAAAAGCGATTGTCCGTAGGCGGATTGGAGTTGCGCAATTTTGGGCTCATCGAAATGAGATGCGCCGCAACCTCGGCGAATACCGTGGCGTTCGTCTCAATTGTGATGTGATGCCCCCGTTTATCCAATTCGCGACAGAGTGCAATCAACTCTTTCGTCTGAATAAACGGTTCACCACCAGTGATGACGACGTGTTTGCACTTGAACTGCGCAATCGCTGCGACGCTCTCCGCAACGGTAATGTCTCTGTTTTCCGGCTTCCACGAAGTGTAAGGCGTGTCGCACCAAACACAGCGCAGGTTGCAATAGCTAGTCCGGAAGAAAACAGAGGGGACACCGATGAGCTGCCCTTCCCCTTGGATTGTGTGGAACAATTCGCTGTATTTCATGGTTCAGAACAACAGAGCTCGGAGACAGACAGAAACTATAGAAATCCGCGCTTACCATGCAGGCACGGCGAGGGACAGGCCCTCGCTATTTCTTTTGACTCATTCTGTCCTCCGTTGTGTGGTGTAGTTTCTCTGTCATGGTGTGCCCGCCCCGCGGTCGGGATGGGCGGTTAGTTTTATCTGCTACGTCCTAACGTTAGGAATCCAGGCGAGATCGTGAACATGAATTTCTGGCCGGGGAACCATTGAACACCGAAGTTAATTGCGAACTGCTCGGCGTTTGCGGTTTGCAGGTAGTAAGTGTATAACGCGGTTGCAGTAGGTAGAACACTTCTGCCTGATAATAACTCCTCCCCGAAAAGAGATGCTTCCCCATCAAACATCGCAACACCAATTCCGACGTGGAATATGCTGTTATCATAGGGATGGCCCCAGCAAACCATCGGCGATAAAAAGAGAGCGTGACTACTCCCAATTTCCCGATCCGTGAACGATGCCTTAGCAAATGCGAAGTTTGCTGTCCCCATCACGCCGACGGTGTGGTGGGAGTTCCGCAGTTGGGTGTCGTAAATCCCTGTCAGCCCTATAAACGGGAGGTTTGTTCCTATCTCAGAAAATATTCCGAATGAGAACCCGCCGAATGCAGAGTCGTATGGTGCTATCTGCGATGCATCAGTTTGCCCCCACCCGCTCGCCACTAAGTACGTGAAGCACAGAAATATGATCACGTGCATCGTTGCATACCTTTTCATGCTAATCTCCTTCTCCCTACAGATCTAGGTTTCTTGAAGGCAGCGACCCAGTGGCTGGCATGCGCCCCTTGCCTCTCCTTCGCTGCCTCCCAAACTTGTTGCCTGGCTTCAAGTTTGGCTTGACGCTTTTTCTGTAGGAGTGAAAAAGTCAGCCAAGCACGGTGAGGGACAGGCCCTCGCCCTACGGGTGAAGAAGTCATCGAAGCATGGCGAGGGATAGGTGTCCCTCGCCCTACAGATAACTAAGCCTCAATGAGTTCGATCTGGACGTTGTCGGGGCCCTTGAAAAACGCCATCATCAGGCCGGAAGGTTTCAGTTCTTCGAGTTCTGCTCCCTTTGCCTGCAGTTCGGCGACGGCTGCATCCAAGTCTTCGACGGTAAAGGCGAGTTGGTAGACACCCCAGCGCGGGTTGCCGCTGGTGGCCTCTATCTCCATGTCGCCCAGTTTGGGGGAGAGGAAAATCCGTTCCCCACCGATGTCCATCCGGATAATCTTCAAGCCCCGCACCTCAACAGTCTCGGTGACTTTCCCGTCAAACATCTTTTCGTAATACTGAACAGCACCCCCCAGGTCTTCGCACCGGAGGTGGACGTGGTGAAATGTGTATGCCATAATGAAATCTCCTATAAACATTGCCCCTCATGGGGTTTTAAAGGAATCAAACTTTTCCTACGAATTCACCGCGCCTCAAGGAAAGCGCGGACTTTGTCAACTTATGACTATTTTCGCATAACGTCACTATTTTGTCAAGTTTTTTGATAAAGTAAGACTTCCGCAGCAGCGATTCCGGTCTGCCCGCTTTCCAAAAAGTGAAGGATTACGAGGGATAAGCCCTCGCCTTATGGGCATCCACAGCATTTTGACATTCTCAACGCGATATGGTATCATAATTCTGTTTGATGGAGGAACAACTTGATGTCACTAAACCAATGGACAACACTTCAATCGCCACATATCCGCCAACTCGCAGCCGAACTTTCAAAGCGAGAGATGCCCGTGATTGTGCTGCTGGAACCCATCGCCGATTTTGAAGAACTCCTCACTTTCGCGGAAGCACACCCTACGCCAATCGCATACGCACCGCGAGAACCTGCATGGCGACTTGAATCTGTGGCGGCCCGCGTGCGCGAGGCAATCGCCATCGCCGCCCATGAACCGCTCAACGATGACGACTGGGAACTGTTGGCGCGCATCCTTTTGGAGCACACTGAATATCTCTATACCTATCCCGATGCCGCCGCGCGCGAGCAATTAGACGCTGGCACCGCGCTGGCATTGGCGAGCAGTGTGTGCAGTTCAGTGCCGCAAGCGGATTTGTGGCGACTCGCCGCGTTCGGACGCATCGCCAACTCCCTCGCTGAAGTCGCGCAGGCACCTGCCGACTCGCATCTGATTGAGCCGTTAGACATCGCCTTTTCGCTAGCAAACGAACTGAATTTGCCGATTTTGGAGGCTGCGAGCTCTGTCTATAACACTGTGAGAGCATCGCGGGCG
Organism: Candidatus Poribacteria bacterium; assembly: GCA_003635305.1. GTDB lineage: Bacteria > Poribacteria > WGA-4E > WGA-4E > WGA-3G > AGPOR5. Next base: position 8,013 of record PYJE01000155.1, read on the forward strand.
TTTATCCCAAAGAACCTTCTCACATTTCCCTTAACGACTCAAGGGTTTTTTCGCCAACTCAATGTGGATTTTCGGATGATGGAAGGGGTTAAATCTGCCGTTTTAGATGGAGACTTCGCCGCCGCGAAATCGGCTTATACCCTATTTCGCAGACAATTTTTAGCGGAATCTCAAGGGGAGCGAGGGACAGGCCCTCGCACTACGGGTGAAGAAGTAATGGCCGTAGAACCGGTGCTGGAAAGATGCGATACCGCCAGCACCGCCAAATCCTACCTTGATGCCCTGCTTCGGTTGTCCATTCACCCGGCACCTGCGATTTCGGGGACGACAGAGATAGGCATTGCCGCACTGCTCCTCCCAGAATTCCGCGGAAGTGAACAACTCCTCGCGCTCGCGTTACGCCGCTATCAGTGGATAACCGATGCCTTCTTCTATCCCGACGGTTTTCACCGTGAGCGGACGCTGCGCGCCCAAGTTGATGCCATCACCGACTTCGCCAGATTCCTGCGCTGTCAACGCGGACACCAGCCTACGGAATTACGTTCCTTCCTTGAAAAACTGATAGAAGCGTGCATCGCCTTGAGCCATCCAGAGCTCTCTTTTCCCGAACTCGGAACTGAGCCCGCGCCTAATTTCCGTGCTGATGAACTGCACGACGACATCAAACCACAGATGACATCACACGCGCTGCCTGACACCGGCTACTACGTGATGCGCAGCGGTGGAGGAACTGACGCGCAATATCTGCTTTTTGATACCGCTCAATTGGAGATTCGTTCCTTTTTCGCGCACGGCAGACAACTCCTCGTAGGCGCGCCCTCCATCGAACGCGATGCTTCCGATACCCGATGGATAACCACTCCGACGTTCGATTTCGTGGAGAGCTGGCACAAAGCCCGCGACATTCATCACAAACGCTCCATTTTCTATGTGAAAGGCGACTACTTCATCGTGCACGATTTGTTTCTCGGCGAGGGAGAGCAGACGTTTCGCCTTGTTCCGCAGCAGGATAAACACCTTTTCGTTCGCACAGTGGGGGACGCTGATAAATTACCTACAGTCTTGAATAC
>PYJE01000156.1 GCA_003635305.1 Candidatus Poribacteria bacterium
GGTGCTGTTGCTGCCCTATTATATCGCCAGCCTCAACATCGAACACGAGTTTTACAGTGCCACGCAGCGGTACCTCCCGTTTGAAGGCATCTCCCTTGTGGATACGTTCGATTTGGCGGAAGACCGGCAGTTGTCGCTCTTAACGGCAGAAAACACTGCGCGTGTGGAGAAGCAGAAGGCATCCCCGATGTTCGTCATCATCGGCAATCCGCCTTATAACGCAGGGCAAGTCAACGAGAACGATAATAACAAGAACCGCAAGTATCCCGCAATGGATGCACGCATTGAGGCGACTTATGCCAAGGATTCCACCGCCACACTCAAAAACTCCCTCTATGACCCTTACGTCAAATCCCTCCGCTGGGCATCCGATAGAATCGGCAAAGAAGGTATCGTCGCTCTTGTCACGAATAACAGTTTTCTGGATGGCACCTCGTTTGATGGCATGCGGCAACACCTCGCCGCCGATTTTGACGAAATCTATATCCTCGACCTGGGCGGCAACGCCCGGAAAGATAAATTAGTCTCCGATGCCAGCGTCTTCGGCATCCAAGTCGGCGTGAGCATCAATCTGTTCGTGAAGCGCGCGGCGAGGGCCTACCCCTCGCGCTACCCCTCGCGCTACGGTGAACAGCACGAACCGGCGCGCATCTTTTACTACCGAACCGACGACGCGTGGAATAAGGACCGGAAGTTCACGTTCCTTGGGGAAACCGAACACATCGGCAACGTCCCGTGGAAAACGCTCCAACCCGACGCGCGGCACACGTGGCTCACCGAAGGACTCAATCCCGAATTTTTGACGTTCACACCGATAGGTAGCAAGGCGACAAAGCGAATGAAAGGCGAGCCGGAAGGTGTCATCTTCCACACCTATAGCACCGGCGTGAACACTAGCCGTGACGCGTGGGTTTGCAACTTCAACAAGCACGCGCTTGCACAAAACGTGCAGCATATGATAAACGCCTATAACGATGAGGTGCGCAGATGGCGCGGGTTGGAAGACAAAGCCGCGCATAATGTCGATGACTTTGTCGATGCCGATGACAAGAAAATCAAGTGGAGCCGCGACTTGAAAGCGAAGTTGAAGCGTGGGAGACTCGCCGAATACGCCGAGGACAAGGTTCGGGAGGAACTCTATCGCCCCTTCACCAAAACCCACCTCTTCTTCGACCGGGTTCTCAATGACGTAGTCAGCGGGTTTCCCGCTATCTTCCCGACACTTGATATCGAAACAGAGAATCGGGTGATTTGCGTCAGCGGGATTGGAAGCGGCAAGCCGTTCCAGACTCTGATGGCAGATTTGCTTCCGTCTGTGGATATTCTTGAAAAAACGCAATGCTTTCCCTTCTATGTCTATGATGAAGAGGGTGCGAATCGGCGTGAGAACATCACCGATTGGGCGTTGTCAGCATTCCGCAAGCATTACGGTGATGCTTCCATCACCAAGTGGGATATTTTCAACTATACTTACGGGCTCTTGCACCACCCCGATTATCGCGAACGCTACGCCGCAGATCTCAAGCGTGATTTGCCGCACATCCCCTATGCCGAGGATTTCTGGGCATTTGCGGATGCGGGTGCGAAACTCGCGGAACTGCACGTTAACTACGAGGAGCAGCCGCAATATCCGCTGGATTTCATCAGCAAACCCGACGCGCCTCTTGACTTGCTCGTCGAACGGATGCGGTTATCCAAGGACAAGACGCAGTTGAAATACAACGAGTCTCTCACGCTGGCTGGCATTCCGGCGGAGGCGTTTGCGTATAGGCTGGGGACGCGCTCTGCGTTGGAATGGGTGCTTGAGCAGTATCGGGTGAAGGTGGATAAAAACCGCAGCGGCATCGTCAACAACCCGAACGATGCGTTGCGGCCGCGGTATATTGTTGAACTCGTCGGTTCAGTGATTACGGTGAGTTTGGAGACGGTGAAGATTGTGGAGGGATTGCCTCAGTTGTTCGGCGAACCGTAGGGCGAGGGCCCTCGCATGCCACACGCGCATGCGAGCGGGTTCCCCTCGCTAACCCTACCTCGCGGGGAACAGGCCCCCGCACTACGATGAACATGAAACCACCGTAGGGCGAGGGCCCTCGCATGCCACACGCGCATGCGAGCGGGTTCCTCTCGCCAACCCTACCTCGCGGGGGACAGGCCCCGGGCGTTCATTGGGGCGAACGAAATCGGCCTGGAATCGCGCTGCATTTTCTTGCTTTTTTATTCAATTTGTGGTAAAATTAAGGGAAATTCAAACCGACAAAGAGCAGCTCGCGCGCATTCGCGAGCAGAAGGAGGAATAGACACATGAAAGGCATCGTTTGTTTACTTATAGCAATGTTTTTTGTATCGCCGGCGTTCGGCGAATTAACCGAAGAAAGAGTGACCCAAATCTTCACCACGGCTCTGGTACCGGTGATACAGGAACTCGCTTCCGTGAAAGAGGAACTTGCTCTCGTGAAAGAGGAACTTGCTCTCGCGAAAAATGAAATCACTGGACTGAAGGGCGAAGTCCGTGGACATAAGGAGCGGCTCAGTTTTCAGGGGGGCTTGCTTATTGCATTAATCGCCGCCGTGATTACAGCGGATGTAGCGATTGTCATCTTCGTATCTCGCGAAAGCGGCAAAACGCGGGAGATGCTCTTCTTGATGCAGGAAAAGATGGCGGCGCAGCAAACTGAGCTCGCCGAATTGCGTGCCGAAAACAGACACCTCAAGGCTTCCTCACCGCTTGTCTCGCCGAGTGGCGGGCGACTGGAAGTGGATAACGCCGGTGGTGGTTAACGCTACTCCGCTGCATCATTCCCCTCCGCGAATTGCGCGCAGGTGTAGCACGCTGTTGACAGCGCGGTGCCGCAACGTAGTCCGTTAACCGCACCCAAGCTTGCGTTAGTGGAACAGACTCGGTAGGCGCGGTTTACAACCGCGCAACTTGTGAAACCTATAGGACTTACGCAGAACAGACTCGGTAGGCGCGGTTTACAACCGCGCAACTTGTGAAACCTGCGCGTTCACGAAGCACGTCTACTATCAGTTCTCAATCCGATAGGACTTACGCAGAACAGACTCGGTAGGCGCGGTTTACAACCGCGCAACTTGTGAAACCTGCGCGCCCACGAAGCACGTCTACCGGGACACTGGAAATTGTGCAGGGACAGAATTTGTGTAAGTCCTATCCCAACAAAATCGCTACGTGAGGATAGAGAAACTCTCCCTGACAATCATGAAAATCGGCCCCTTCTTTGTCTCCCTTCTCTTGATTATCTCTCACGCGCACGCGCAACCTGCTGTCACCTTCACGGATGCAACCGTCCAAAGCGGCATCACCTTCACGCACGAAGACGGCCGCAGCTACAAAAAATACTTCGTCGAAACGCTCGGCTCCGGCATCGCGCTGTTTGATTACGATAACGACGACGATGCCGATCTCTACCTCGTCAACGGCGCGAATTTGGATGCAGGCGATACCGGCGCGATGAATCGCCTTTATCAGAACGACGGCACCGGGCATTTTATTGATGTTACCGAAGCGAGCGGCGTGGGACATCGCGGCTACGGTGTCGGTGTCTGCGCAGGCGATTACGATAACGACGGTTGGTTAGATATTTACGTGACGAACTTCGGTTCAAACGTGCTTTATAGGAATAACGGCGATGGCACCTTTACCGATACGACGGCGGCGGCAGGCGTTGATGTGCCGGCGTGGAGCGCGGGCTGTGCCTTCGCAGACGTGGACGCGGATGGAGACTTGGAGCTCTATGTCGCGAACTACGTCACATTTTCAGTGGAGACGCATACGCCTTGCAGAGTCAACGGCATCCTGGCCTACTGCAGTCCACGAACGTATGACGGTGTGAAAGACGTTTTCTTTCGCAATAACGGCGATGGCACGTTTACCGAGGCGACGCGCGAGGCAGGGTTTGGCACTTTTGCGGCGCGCGGATTGGGCGTAACCTTCGGCGATATAGACAACGATGGCGATGCCGAGCTCTACGTCGCCAACGATGCGGATGCCAATTTCCTGTATATCAACGACGGGAACGGCAAATTTCAGGAGCAGAGTCAACTCGCAGGCGTTGCGCTCAGCGAACACGGTTTAGTTGAAAACGGCATGGGTGTCGCTTTCGGCGATTATGATAATGACGCATGCCTAGACATCGGTGTTACCAACTTCCAGCACCAAACCAACACGCTCTATCACAATGATGGCGATGGGTTCTTCACAGACAGGACAGATGCCTCGCGCACCGGAACCGTCAGCCTCCCCTATTTGGCGTGGGGCGTGAATTTCTTTGACTTCGATCAGGATGGGTTTCAGGACATCTTCGTCGCGAATGGACATATCCACGACAACGTCACGCTCATCGATAATTCAACGACGTATGCACAGCGAAACCATCTTTTCTGGAACAAAGGCGATGGCACGTTCATCGATGTCGCCGAGGAGAGCGGTTCCGGATTGGCGTTGATTCGTTCCAGTCGCGGCAGCGCGGTGGGAGATCTGGATAACGATGGAGACCTGGATATCGTCGTCTCCAACGTCGGCGATAGCGTGGATATTCTACGGAATGAAGGCGGAAATCGCACCGGAAATTGGTTAACCCTCACGTTGCAAGGCAAATCCATCGGCGCGCGTGTCATCCTCACCGCCGGTGAGCATCGTCAAGTGAGAGAGGTTCGGAGTGGTTCAAGTTATCTCTCACAAAATGACATGCGCGTGCATTTCGGTCTGGGCATACGGGATAACGTAGCATTAGAGATTCGATGGCCAAGCGGCACCGTTCAGCGGTTTTCCGGTGTCAAAGTGAATCGGTTTTTGAAAATTGCCGAAAGCGTTGATGAATTGATTGGATTGTGAGGAGGATATGGTATAATTCATAGGAGTTACGCAAATGTCATCATGCTCCGGTACACGTGCGCGAGCGCGCGCTTACAACGCGCGCCTACCGGGTAAGATTTGCGCAAAGGCCATCAGGCCCCGGTAGGCGCGGTTTTCAACCGCGCACGCGCAAGAGCGCGCGCTTACAACGCGCGCCTACCGGGCCTGCGTAAGTAGGCGCGGTTTCCAACCGCGCACGCGCGAAAGGGCGCGCTTACAACGCGCGCCTACCGGGTAAGATTTGCGCAAAGGCCATTAGGCCCCGGTAGGCGCGGTTTTCAACCGCGCACGCGCGAGAGCGCGCTTACAAAGCGCGCCTACCCGGCGAGTTCCACGTAAGTCCTAATTACGGCGTTAACGCACATCGGAAACCCATAATCAAATTGCGGGTATCAGGCCGTGCATGGAACCGATAAGCGCACCGCGTCTGATAAATGCCCAAGATATTGTTGCTCCAGGAACCGCCGCGGAGTACGCGCGTCTGTCCCGTTTCGGGGCCCTGCGGATTCTGAGATGGGCCCCGCTGATAGTAATCGGCTGCATACCAATCGGCACACCACTCAAATACGTTACCTGCCATGTCGTATAAGCCGTAAGCGTTGGGAAGGAAGCTGCCGACAATCGCTGTCCAGTGCCACCTATCTTGTCCCCAAATACCGCCTGTGTTGGCGTAGTCGCGAGAGGGTTCATTGCCCCACGGATACTGCTGATTGACGCGTCCGCCGCGCGCCGCTTTCTCCCATTCTGCCTCTGTCGGCAGCCGTTTCCCGGCCCACTCGCAATATGCCAAGGCATCAGCGTAAGATACACCGACGACAGGGTGGCTGCCGTTTTGTGAACCGACCGGAAACGGTTCCTCCGCACCCATCTGAGGCGCGTCTGTCCAATACTTCGGCGCGGGATGCCCAGTCGCCGCCATAAAAGCGGCATACTGCGCGTTCGTCACCGAATACCTGTCGATGTAGAAGGCAGAGAGTTCAACAGAATGCTGTGGGATTTCGGTGTGGAAAAAATCGGCGGAGAGCCGCGCGTCTTTCGCAACAAGCGCAGCGGTTTGTTCCGGTGTGCTTCCCATCAGATAGGCACCCGCCGGAATCAGCACCATCTCCCCGCCATCGTTCTCATTGACGATGACAGCCGGCAACGCCGCGAAGCACGTGAAACTAAAACTTATCAGGATAAAAGCGAAGCCGGTTTGCATCCATCTACGTTTTAAGTCCATCTGTTGTCCCTTTACGAACCTTTTTTTTAGAAAAAATAACATTTTTCGCAGAATTTTGCAAAAAAACTTGACAAATGCCTCTCCAATACGTTATAATTAATACTAACGTTTATTTCAAGGGAGGAAATCGCTGTGCGAAAAATTGTTATTCTTTCCTGCCTGCTAGCATCCGTGCTGCTGCTGTGTCCGCGGAGTGAGGCGGGCCTGCTCATGGCAGATGACTTCACAGGCAAACTCAAAAATAATTTCTGGGAAGGCCAGAAAGAATCGTGGGATGTGAAGGGCGGCAAACTGGAAATCCACCGGATTGCCGGCGATGGAAATGGCGAAGTTGACTTCGGATACGGCCTGATAGAGTTTGAAAACTTCGGGCTCCAACTGGATTTCCATCTGCTCGTTGACCCGTTCCCAAGCAAGATGGAACTCTTGTTTCGCGCGAACAAGGACTACCACTTCTATCAACTTATCATCACACCGATTGACGGTGCCGGGCGTCCGAATTCCGCACGCTGGTATAAGCGTGAAGGAAACGACAGGGGCACATGGAACGAGTACCGCGAGCATCGGGCCGAATTCCCAATGCCGGTCGAAACTAATACGTGGTACACGCTCGCGCTGCTTGGCGATGGCAACGACTTCCAACTCTACATCAAGAGGCAGGGCGCGCTCGTCTTTGAAAAAGTGATAGAATGGAGCGACCCGAAGGATCTCCATCCGAAAGGAGTGCTCGGGATTCATACGAACCAACTCCAGCACTACTATATTGACAACCTCTATCTTTACGATAATCCAAACGGGATAAACCTCGCGGTTGAACCCCATGACAAACTCGCCGTGACGTGGGGAGAACTCAAGCGATAACGGAAAAACGAGCGTGAAAAACTGCAGTGTCAAAACCTCAGTAGAAATAGGGAACGTGCAAGGAAAACTCCACCCCCAATGTGGATGGCACCTCTTTGCGCCTCACCGTGCCCTTGACGCTCGTGACGCTTCGCTAACTTACCCCCCCCCATTACTTAACGTCCATTACCTTTCGCATCATCACAACGACGCGTCGGCAGCTGCTGCTGTCCTGTCACTATATTTGTGCCCGCGCGCTCTCCGTCTCACACGGGGAGTTTTGTCGCGGGCTATTCTGTTTTGCACCAAACTGGATGCAAACCGAAATTTAAAACAACAAGGAGATAATTCATGCGACAAATTTTCCTCGTAGCGATACTGAGTTTATCGCTTTCACTCATTGGCTTGTCAAGCGCGCCCGCGGCAGATTTGGCAATCTATTCGGGGCCGACGAACCCCGGCTGGATTTCACAGGATGCCGCCATCGCAAACGGTGAGGCTATCGCAAACGATGCCGATATGAAAGCCATCTTTGAAACCATCAACGTCTATGGCGATGGCGACGAAGTCGGATACGATTCCGCACTCGGCCTGTGGATGCAAGAACACACCGGCAACGGGCAACAGGATGTCTTCATCGCCGCTTCCGGCACCGCGCCGAGCGCGATTTACCAATTTCCGAACGCCGATCCCGACGGTTCCAACATCGAGAACTTCGTTGAGGATGGAAACGTCTTCATCAACGTCGCCGATTGGATCCTGTATATGAGTTACGAAGGCGGAACGCGCAGTGACGATAATGGCGCAGCAGGTGCCGCAAACGTGTTTGATATACCGGGACTCAGTTTCGGAAACCGGGGCGGCCCAGCAGTTCCTACCGAGATGGGACAGAAATATATCCCATCCTTGGTGGAATTTCAGTCCGACCGGCCGTGGCACCTTGAACAGTTTGAAGGCACGGATTGGGAAGTCACACCGTTTGCTATCTCAAACGACGATGCGAATTCGGCAGACCCGGCCGTCGCGGTGAACCAGACATACGGCGGTATTATCGCCGCGATGTGGCAGAAAGCACAACCAGACTGGGACGGCGATGACCCGAGAGCCACCGGTGTTATTGAATTTATCGCCAACTGGCTCGTTGAAAACGGCGAAATCACCACAACCCCGGTAGAACCTCAGGATAAAGTAGCGACAACCTGGGGAAGAATCAAATCCGGTCGCTAGAACCCGTCTCGTAAACACAGTTTATGAGATGACAGCAATGGATAGGATAGACGCAAATGCCTAGAACTCCCGTTCGGTAGGCGCGGCTTGCAGGCGCGCTCCGAACCAGCGCGCTTACAAAGCGCGCCTACCGGGGTGTAGCGTGCCTATCGGGGTGTAGCGTGCCTATCGGGATGTTCCGCAAATTCCCCTCTAGTAGGCGTGGTTTGCAACCGCGCCTATCGGGGTGTTCCGCGTCTATCCGGTAGAGATGAATAGAGCGGTTCCTAACGAACCGCTCCAACAACTAGGAGGAATTCCATATCATGAAATTCTATGTGTGTCTAGCCATTTTCGCTCTCATGAGCAGCATGGCTATCGTTCAAGCCAACGACTTGGCATTTTACTCCGGCCCGACGAATCCCGGTTGGATTTCCGACGGTGCGGTGGCAGAAAACGTCAAGACGATTCGTAACGACGCAGGTGTCAAGGCACTCTTCAACAACATCGAAGATTTCGGTGATGGCGACGAAGAGGGAGACGGTTCCCCACTCGCGCAGTGGTGCGTTGAGCATACCGGCAACGGACAGCAAGACGTTATCATCCTCGCGTGCGGCACAACACCGAGCGCGTTGTATCCGTTCCCGAACAAAAAGCCCGACGGCTCTAATGTGGAAAACTTCATCGAAGAAGGCAACGTCGTTATTAATGTTGCCGACTGGATTTTCTACATGAGTTATGAAGGCGGCGTGCGGAGCCCTGATAACGGCGCAGCAGGAGCCGCGAATGTCTTTGACATTAACGGACTCACTTTCGCCGACCGGGGTGGTAACTCGGACCCGACAGACATCGGGAAAAAGGCTATCCCTTCAATGAAGCCTTTCAAATCCACCCGTCCATGGCATCTTGAACAGTTTGATGGTTCGGATTGGGATGTCGTCGTGTTCGCACAATCGGATAAAAACACGGCAGATCCGGCGGTAGCTGTCAGTAAAACGCCGGGAAAAGATGGAACTGGCATGATTGCCGCGATGTGGCAGCTCGGGGCCCCGGTGTGGGCCGATAAGCCCGACATCCGTGGTGTCGGTGTTGCCGAGTTCATCAACAACTGGCTCGCAGAAAACGGCACGTTTGATGTCGAAGCCAAGAACAAGTTAGCGACAACCTGGGGTTCAATCAAGCAGAGCCGCTAACTTTACGCTCGGGAGGGCACCGTGCCCTCCCGGCAATTGTCTTTCTCACCGGTAGGCGCGGTTTTCAACCGCGCCTACGGGAAGAAAATTGGGTGTTGTTATGAAACGCCGCTATCTCACGCTTTTTTGCTTCCTCACGCTGACTCTTCTATCCCACCATGTTCACGCCCGTTCCGCTGGCAAAATTGTCTTTACCTCAAGCCGAGATGGCGACAGGGAGATTTACGTCATGAATCCTGATGGGAGCAAGCAGAGGAACTTAACCCGCCATCCTGCGGACGATTTCGACCCGGCCTGGTCCCCGAACGGCAAGCACATCCTCTTTGTCTCAAATCGCGATAAAGTGCCGGATTTGTATCTGATGCGTGCAGATGGAACTGGGGTGCGCCCAGTATTCAAAAAACTTACACCCCGCGAACAGCCGACTTGGTCTCCCGATGGAACCCTGCTTGCTTACGCACGCCCCGATAAAAATACGATAGAGACTGCGATAAGCACAGGGAGAGGTGCTAAACATCTGGCGCGAATCAGTTTTGGACGTGGCTACCCCGCCTGGTCTCCTGATGGAATGGAGATAGCCTACGGTTGGGGACAGAGTATGGACATTTACCTCATTAACGTCTACACGGAAGCAGCAATG
>PYJE01000157.1 GCA_003635305.1 Candidatus Poribacteria bacterium
CTGCGCGCCGCGGATAGCTTCGCACAGATAAGTAATCCCTTCCGGAATGTCGTCAACGTGGCTGTAAGCATACGCGAGACGAATCGCCTTGACCGGCTCGCTCGCATAATGAAACGCGCTGCCGTTGCTATATCCCACCCCTTTCGCCGCAGCAAGTTCCTGCAACTTGTTCAAATCGGTTTCCTGCGGCAAGTCAATCCAGAGGAAAAGTCCCCCGCGGGGCCGCGTCCACGTGCAGAGCTCACTGACGTGTTTGTCAAGCGTTTCAACGACAGCGCGACATTTCGCGCCGACAGCGGCGTTCGTTTTGACGAGGTGCGCCTCCAGATGCTCCATGAAAAATTCGGCGACGATGGCACTCGCCAGCGCGCTCGTCCCACCATCCCACCGATTCTGGTGGATTTGCCCGTAATAAGGTTGCCGCGCGACGAAATACCCCTGCCTCACCCCCGCGCCTAAAATTTTGGAGAACGTGGCGATGAAAATCACCCGATTCGCCGTATCTAACTTAAAGAGCGATGCCGGTGTCGGCGTGGACGTAAAGTCAATGTCGCCGTAGCAATCGTCTTCAACGATGAGCGTGTCGTATTCCTGCGCCAACTCCAGCATCCGGTGCCGGCGTTCCAACGCCAAAATCGCGCCTGTCGGGTTCTGATGATTCGAGGTGGTATAGATAAGCGAGGGCCGGATATTTTGTCCCTTGAGCTCCTTCAGCTTCGCTTCCAGCGCGTCCATGTCCATGCCATCAATATAGTCCATCGGCACACCGACGATATTCGCCTTGAAATGCCGCATGATGCCGAGGGTGCCGCTGTAAGTGTATTCCTCTGTCAGCACCGTGTCCCCGGGTTCGATCAGCGTGCCAAGCACCAATTCCAATGCCTGCATGGAACCGGAAGTAATCGAGATGTTATCAATAGGCAGCGGAACCCCTTCACGCCGTTCAAACCGCATTGAGGCGAGTTCGCGCAGCCCGCGGTAGCCGGATTCACCCGGATAGTTCACCAACTCACCACCGAGTTTGCGGAGTGCCTTCTCACTCGCGGCGATAAGCCCTTCCGTTGGGAAAGTATAAGGGTCTGGCCGCCCGCCGGTAAACGCAAAATCTTTCATAGTGCTCTCCTTGCAAAAACCGTTTGTCATTTATTATAGCAGAAATCGCGAAAAAAGGCAAGTATCAGTTACGAGGCGCACTGCACCACCTGTCCCGTTTCCGCTGAGCGATACGCCGCCGCTAAAATCTCGTTCGTTCTTAACCCATCGTCACCACTGGCAATCGGCGCGGTGCCGCGATGCACGCATGCCGCAAAATGCTCAAACTGATGTTGATAAAGGTCTTCGTATTGCGAGGCGATGCGCGCTGTCTCGCCATTAAAGTGGGTGCGCATCTTCCAGCCATCGTCGTTGTCTACCCAGACGGTGCCTTCCGTCCCGTAGAGTTCCAGCACGATGTCGCACTGCGCGACAGAGAAACTGAGGTCGGTGAACGCCTGCGCACCGTTCGTGAAACGCATCAGGATGCCGCCTGTCTCCTCGACGGCGTAGTTGTGGATTGCGCTGTTGCAAAACGCGCTGACCGCCTCCACCTCGCCAATGAGATAACGAAGCAAATCGACGCTGTGCGCACCCAGATCCATGAAGCACCCACCGCCTCCCTTTTCCGGTCGCGCGCGCCATTCATCATCTGTCAGCCGATACTGCTTCAGAAACGGCATCCTACCGTGCACTATCTGTCCGAAACGTCCCTCGTCCACCCACGCGCGAATCTGCTGAAAGCAGGAGTGGAACCGAAAGAGGAAGCATACCTGTAAATGCACGCCGTTGGCATCGCAGGCGGCAATCATCTGTCTGCATTCCTGCGACGTGAGAGCCATCGGTTTGTCGCACAGCACGTGTAAACCGCGTTCCGCCGCGGCGATAACCTGCTCGCAATGCAGATAGACAGGCGTTGAGACGTAAATCGCGTCTAGCGCATCGTCTGCCAAGAGCGCGTCAACGTGGGTATAGGCGGCAGCTGCGCCGAAGTCAGAAGCGAGTTGCTTTGCGCGGGTGGCATCACGAGAGAGGAGCGCGTGTAATTCCGCGCCTTCTGCCTTTTGGATAGCGGGCATTGCCCGGCGTTGCGCAACACTCCCCGCGCCGAGCACACCCCATTTTAAGTTCATTCGTTTCAAATCCCCTATTTTTTTGTATAGTCAGACGCGAGAGGCCCCGTAGGCGCGATTTACAACCGCGCACCCAAGCCTGCGCGCTTACATGAAGTTTCATAAATAAGACAGACGCAGCCCAACCCCGTAGGCGCGGTTTCCAACCGCGCCCTCTCACACATCCGCGGTTACAAACCGCGTCTACTAGACGCGATAGGCCCCGTAGGCGCGGTTTCCAACCGCGCCCTCTCACACGTCCGCGGCTTTCAACCGCGCCCACTGGTGGAGGCGATTCTGGCATTTACGTCCATCCTGTTAAAATTCTGTCAACCCAACAACAGATGCACGCCAGTCGCCAGCAGAAAACCGAGGACAATCCTGGAAAAAAGCCGCTCCGGCACGCGGTTGTTGAGTGCAATCCCTGTCAGCACGCCGAGCCCGATAAACGGAAGCAAAGCCGCTGCCTCAACGAAAATCTCAAACGAGAAGAGCTCCAGCCGCGCGTAAAACGGAATTTTGACGAAGTTCAGCAAAAAGTATATGGCCGTTGTCGTCGCGACGAAGGTGGTATTGCCTAAGCGTTGTGGGAGGAGATACATGACGACGACCAGGCCGCCCATGTGTGCGAGCGTCGTGAAGATGCCGGTAAGCACACCGGCGGCAAATCCCTGCCACGCCTTGAAGGGATAGTAGCCGTATACCGAACTCGATGTCCCTTTTGCGATGCGCGGTTGCCAATAAGGACGCGCCAATTCTAACAGCGCGAACAGAATGGCAATGCCGCCGATCACCTTTTTCAGATGAACGTCGGAAATATCCTTTAAAATCAGGCTGGCGAGCGCAATGCCAACGATAGAACCCGGTATCAACCGCCAGATGCTCTGTCGATGCCACTTCTTCCAATAGTGCCGCAGCGAGAACACATCGGTGGAGAATAGGAGCAGCAGCATCAACCCGACGACACTGCGCGCGGAACGGAAGTGCGTGAACATCGGCACGACAACCATCCCGATGCCGCCGCCGAAACCTGCCTTACTCACACCGGTAAGCCATGCGCCGAAGCATAAGATAATGACTTCAAAAATAGTGGTGCCTCCTCTTGCTAATGAATATAGCAGCTTTCGGCAGAATTGTCAAACGCGCGTCCACCTTGGGCGTTTTTGGCGTTTCAGGTGCGGCGCGGTGAGTTCGTCTAATTTCTTGCTCTTTTCCTTCCTTGCACCCGTCCTTATTGAAAAGACAATTCTTGAACGACGGCGTGCGTGTGTTGCAAAAGCTATGAAAAATAGGTCTTTTTTTCAATTGCCGCTCCCTTTATTAGGGATAACATAGTTCTATCTGCCTTTGCAAGTGGCACGAACAAGCCGATATGGAAATCTGTCCATACAATTCGGCAGAGAACCAAATCGCTATGAGATGAAACGCAAAAAAGATTTGACATTCGGACTGAAATGTGGTATAATATATGTAATTAGTTTTGTATCACGCTAAAAGGAGGAATCTGAAAATGGTTCAAGTTGAAGTTAACGTGGACTCCGGTGAGGCGTTTGACCGCGCCCTGGCACGCTTTAAGAAGATGTGCGGGAAGGCCGGAATCGTGACAGAAATTAAAAAGCGCAGCTTCTATGAGAAGCCGAGCGAGAAACGGCGCAGAATTGAGGCGAAACGGCAGCGGAAGGTCAAACCGCGCACGATGGAATACCGGCCGCGCTATAACAACGGCCGCTAACGCGCCACGAGGAGGCACACATGACGACAATTCTGCCTACGGATGAAGCGGTAGAGAACTACAAGGGGCAGCTCATCCAATATTGCCAAGAGCGCGGCCTCGGGCAGCCTGTCTATACCGAAACGCAGCACGGGCCGGCAGACTCGCCGAGCTGGCACGTTACTATCAGCTACGGGGGCTACACGCATGAGACACCGGAACCGGTCCGCGGTTCAAAAAAGCTCGCGCACCAAGTCGCCTCAAAGCAGGTGTTGGAGGAGATTGACTCTCGGCGCGAACGCTTTTTGGCTGGCGACGTGAAAACTGAGCCCACGCCGGCCGCCGAGCCGACACCCACGCCGAAAGTTGCCATTGAAGTGCCGATTGACATCGTCGCAAGTGCGATGACGATTGCGAACGAACGGTTGACAGCATCGCAGCCAACGCGATACCGCACCCTCTCCGATGCAGAATTCTCGCAGAAACTGGCCCGATTGACGCTCCAAATCGTCCGAGAACTCGTTGAGAAGGCCAGACAAGACGAGATTAAGTTGATGTGACGCTTCTATCCGGCAGGGCAGGCACCCTTGCTGTCTGCCCTTTTCCTTAAGGAGAACCTCCACCCGGTAGGCGAGCAGAAAAGGCGGAACCTCCACCCGGTAGGCGCGCTTTGTAAGCGCGCAGAAAAGGCGGAACCTTCACCTGGTAGGCGCGCTTTGTAAGCGCGCAGAAACTGTCTGCCCTTTTCCTTAAGGAGGAACCCCCTATGGAAAAAGTGACGGATATTGCCAACATGTCGCCCGAAGAACTTCGCGAATTTTTACCGACACTCGTAAACGTACCCATCTTCATAAGGCGAGAGAAACTTATCACGTTGCTGAACGAACCACCCTCAGCGGCGAATACGGCGAAGTTGGAGGAGGCTTTCCGCGAATTTTTCTGTGGATATCAAGAACTCGCCTTGTGGCTTGAGGAACACGAGGAAAACCCGCTTCAAGGAATAGAACCTCACACGCCGCTTGCCAAAAAGTTGAAGAGGCACCTTGACCATATCGCCACGCACAGGAAAACAACGCTCAAGCAACGCATCTTCAGACGGATGGGCACCTACCTCAACAGCGATACAATGCCGAAAAAGAAGATTGCGGCATTGTCGTCAAGTGAATTCCGCGCCTTCCTCCGTGGACTCGTCATGCAGGAACTCTTCATTTCGCGCGCACGGCTCGCCGCACTGCTGAAACAGGAGCCCCCTTGTAAGGCGTTAGATGCCGCCTTTCGCGAATTTTTCGTCGCCTACGAACTGTTTGAACTCGCACTAGAGGATTACCACTATGATGCGGATGAGGGACTAGAACTACGTCCGGCGTTCGTTGAGGAACTGGACCGGGTTGACGCATACATCAAATCTGGCGGCAAGATGTGGACGCTTGAGGAGGCTTTCCAAGATTTTGATGCGTAACCGTTTTCGCCGCTATGACAGGAGCGATTCAACCGTGACGTTTTTCAAGCACTCCACCTGAATGCGCTGGAGTTCCCGTAATATCCGCGTTCCCTCTGGGGTAACAGGCAATACCGACGTGAAATGTTCGGAGAGGCCACCCTCGACAACGTCAACAACCTGGGCGAGGTTGATGTCGCTAAGCACCTGCGCAGGAAGATAGCCGGTGGTGTCACCCTCAACTTCATAGATGAGCCCAGCGGTTTTAAAGCGTCTGAAACATTCATCTACCACTTCTGCCGGGATACCAGCGAGGGAGACAATGTCCTCCGTAGAGCACGCGCCCTTGCCGCGGTGGAAGCGTTCAGCCACGACGAGGAACAGCGCAATCGCACCGGCAACGTTGATATAACGGACTTTTTCATCGGAAGGCATCGCGTTCGGGTGCTCGTTCCTACCGCAGTGCTGCACCGCGTGCGTCACTTCAGCACCAAGCAGGATGATAACCCAAGTGGCGTATGTCCAGATGGCAAGAATCACTAGCAATGCCAATGCCCCGTAAATCTCGTTATAGTTCTTCCAAACGAGTTCAAAGTAGCGTCCAAACGGGAGGCGTGCAATCTGGAAAAGCGTGCCTGCGATGAACGTCCCGATAAGCGCGGGCCCCCATTTCACGGACGTGTTCGGCAGCGCGATATACATCAGCAGAAAAATGCAGTAAAACAGCAGCCATGGGAATACGTGCGAGAAGAGCCAATTGTTGGCAGTTGAAAAGAAGAGCCAGATTAAGAGCGGGCCGAGGGACAGCAGCGTGTAAAAGACAGCGTATTTCTGAAACGCTTGGAGCAGCGGCAGCCGCCGACGCGCACCCCAGATATCGTTGAAATGCTGTTCAACCGATATAAACAGCATCGTCGAGACCAGGAGGAAGAATAGAAACCCGCCGACGCTGAGGCTACCCAGATTTTTATTCGTAAATTCGGTGAGACGTGAGACAATCTCCTCCGCACCATAGCGCGGCAGGAAATTGCCGAGCGAGGCAATCAGCGGCGACTCCTCGTTTTCAACCACACCGAAGGTTTTGAGTAGGAACAGCGCGACAGCAGACAACGGCACAAGGCAGAGAAGCGTGTTGAAGGCGAGCGATGAAGCTTGCTGAAGACACTTGTCCTCAATGAATTGATGCCACACACTCGCACTGACGCGCAACGTATAGGTGTAAAACGCGCGGAAATGCCCGCGAAACTTTTCCATAATGTAGAGAACGCTTATCCGTTAACGAACGGGACACGCGCAAATGCCACACTTCTCCCGCGGTAGGCGCGGTTTGACTTCTCACAGTTTTAGTAGCACATGTGGAATGAGGTAGAAAACTTACGCGGGGCGACGCTTTCACTTTTTCCTCAGGCGTAACCGGTTGAAAACCGCGCCTATCGGGTTCGTTCTGCGTCTGTCCTAATAAAAATTAAAAACCGCTCTGAGCCGACGAAATCAGAGCGCGAAAAGGCATACTGGCTGAAAAGATGCTCCATCAACGCCCTGATTTTATTGCGCGGCTCAAACGCCGATTGAGGCAAAACCGCCTGCTCGCACCCTTCATCGGATGCCCCTCCCCGGCACCACGCTGGAAAAAAGCTGTGCGTCGAGTCCTTGAATACTGCGGGGACGACGCGACTATCCTCGAACTCGGGTCCGGCATCCGCCGCCGCTCACCGAACATTATTAACCTCGAACTCGAAGCAGGCGCAGAAGTTGATGTCGTCGCCGATGGACATCTCTTACCTTTCAAAGATGACACCTTCGATGCCGTTATCTCCGAAGCGGTGCTTGAACACGTCCGCTCCCCGAACCTCGTCGTCGCCGAGATGTATCGCGTGCTGAAGCCGGGAGGCGTTGTCTGCGTCGCTGTGCCTTTCCTGCAAGGGTATCACGCCTCGCCGCACGATTATCAGCGGTGGACGTTGCCGGGCATCGTTGAACTCTTCGCTGCGTTCTCCGAAGTGGAAAGCGGCGCGTGCGCCGGGCCAACTGCCTCACTGCACTGGGTCTTCCGGGAATACGTCGGGTTGCTCTATTCCTTCGGGAGTCTCGTGTTCGGGAAACTCATCTCGCTCATTGTCGGCTGGCTTACGTTCCCGTTAGTGCTGCTAGACCGGGTGCTTCTCTGGAACCCAAACGCGCACATTCTGGCATCAGCGGTTTACTACTTAGGGAAGAAGCCATCGCTTGAACCAGACCGGTAGACAGGACATCCCTGTCCCGACGGCTTCTCGGTAGGCGGGACATCCCTATCCCAATACCGCTTTCACGGGTAGGCGGGACATCCTTGTCCCGATGATATTGCACCTGTCAAAACCGGGAAGGCTCACCTACGGTGTCCACTCACTCGCCTTGACATAGTAGAGGAATCCGATGCACATCTCATCTGTCGTCTTCTCGCCCCAGCCGACAGGGACAGGCGGTTCATGCGGATTCGCAGGATTCTCCGCGGAATTATCAAAATGCGCCACTAACTCCACCTGCGTCCCTTCCGGCAAGAAGAGCGGCTCGCGGTAGTGGTAAATATCCTGCCAATTGAAATCCCAATCCTGAATCCAAATCAGATCGAACCGTTTTCCCTCTGGCGTTGTTGCGACAAGCCGCATATCCCTTCCAAGCAGATGCATGTGCGGCATTGTGGCGAGGAGGTATGCATCCTTCTTGATGCGCCGCGATGCTCCTACTTCGTGCCAATTCGCTCCGGCCGGTATCTCAAATTCGGAATTAATCGCCGAGGTGATGTGCAGTTTCGCCGTTTCCGGTGTTTTAGAGAAGTAGACTCCCAGACGCGACCGGTCGCGTTCAACGTGCCCGGTGCGGTAGTAATGCACCTGCATGACGATGTCTGCGCCTTTCGGCAGTAGATATCCGACACCTTCCGGCAAAACAGAGGGTGTTACGCCCGGTGCCCATCCGCCAAGCGTGCCTGCATCGTCAAAGCCGGGCCCTGTGCCTTCCGTTACATATCCCGGTTTCTCGTCTTGCGCGTCCAGTTTACGCGCCTCGCCGTTCATATCAAGGTAGGCGATGACGTGATGCACCGTTTTCCGGTTTCCCGGTTGCACATCAACGGCTTGCACATACATATCCTGTTCAAAATTCGTTGGAATGATGAAGTGGCGATATTCGTCCTCGCCTTCCTGTTCGATCTGGTATTCCACCGGCATCTCGACAATCCAATCCGGTTCGCCGAGGGCCCAGCCTTCAGGAAATTTCGGTGCAGGTGGTACCGCATCCAAATCTCCGGCTGGCGCGCCCGTTTCAACCCATCGAGAAATTATCGCAACCTCGGTATCAGTGAGGCGGCGTTCGTTTTTAAAGTGTCCGTAACCGGCGGCAGGTTTCCACGGCGGCATCAACCGCGCTCGCGTATATTCAGCGATTTCTGTCGCCCATGCCTGCGCATCGCTATAATCTATCAATGAAAACGGTGCAACTTCGCCTTGTCGATGGCACGATTGGCACTCCCGTTGCAGTATCGGCGCGATGTGCTCGCTATAGGTAACCTCCGCCGGCACCCCCGGCTCAGAGATATGGAGCGTGCAACCGAACGAAGGCACCTCTCGAACAGGCACTGTGCCGCCACTCACCACTGCCGACAGCGCGTCTTTCAGATAGTGATGTTTCACCCGCGTTTCGTAGCGGTTGTCATCAATCGGGCCGCGGTAGCGCAGCGTGCCCTCTGCATCGACGACAACGGCTTGCGGTGTCATCGTCGCGCCGAGGCGGCGCGCCAGTTGCCCTGTTGCATCCTTCACAATCGGGAACGCGTAACCTGCCTTTGCGATGTAGGTTTTTATCTCCGCCTCGGATTCATGGGAGTTGGGATACACCGCGACAAAATCAACCTGCTTCTCGCCAAATTCGGCGTGCAAGCGATTTAACCGCACGGCATACCGTTGCGCGACAGGACATTCTGTCGCTAGAAACACGAACGCGACGTTTTGTTGCATTTCAAGCGTCTCTCCTGTCAGCGTCTTGAGAGTGACATCCGCCACCTTCGTGCCGACAGGCACCTCGTTCGCTTGCAGCGATGCTTCTTGGATAACACGATGTTTATTCGTAATCGTCCATTCCGATTCTCCCTGCACGAAGCCGAGTGGCAGTGCAAGTAGCAGTAAGAACGTTAAAAGTTGTGATTGTTTCATGCGAATCGCTTCCTCCAAAGTTTTTTTGTCTTGTCATGCAATTATTATATCATAAACCGATGGATATGTCAAATTGAAAAAAGATTTGCATTTTGCTCCAAAATATGGTATCATATTATTACTCGTGGGATAGAGGTATCACCGCGTCCAATTCAGCCGCTTTCATGTAAAGAAGCGGGTTTGGGTAGAGGTAGCCATTCTTAACGAGGAAACGATGGCAAATTCACCCAAACCACTTGGTGTTAACCGCAGTTTGGCCAGCGTTACAAGGAACAGATTATGCCGACAGACTATGAAAACATCACTCCAACAATCAATCTGCGTAGTGTCTTCACGCGGCTTGCCGGGGACAAAGCGCATTTCGTCTATGAACTCATCCAAAATGCTGACGACAGCGAGAGTCAGTGTTTGGAGATGTGCATGGAGACAGATTCCTTGCTGGTTTGGAATGATGGACGCTCCTTCACCGAAAAAGATGTTCACAGCATCTGTTCAGTAGGTTCAAGTAATAAGGATTTGACCCAAATCGGTAACTTCGGCATTGGTTTCAAGGCGGTTTACAACTACACAGATCTCCCGGAAATCTACTCTGGAGAAGAGCGTTTTCGTATCCGAGAGCTCACAAACCCCGAGGGTATTGATGGGGTGGATTCGTGGATTCAAAGGCTGGTAGACGAAGGCAAAACAGTCTTTCGCTTGCCATTTAAAGATGGAGCAGATCTTGCTCTTCTGAGAGATCGACTCGGCGATTTACAAAAGCGAGCCCTACTCTTCCTACGCCATCTAAAAACGGTTCGATGGTATGATGATTGCAACGGCCGCGAGGGCTCTTATTCTCGTCATTCCCACCCTCATGGCACGGTTCAGAACGCGTCGCAAGTTGAACTAAACGTGTCAATAAACGGTGAGAGCCAACCGCCGGAAAAATTCCTCGTCTTCCATAAAGCAGTTAAACCACCTCAGACGGTGATTAATGAGGTTCTGCTGCAAGCGGAAGATGACGAGGAACGAGGACGCATTGAGCGAGAATCAGACAAACAACAGCCGATTGAAGTAGCGTTTGGGCTAACTGACGGCCGAATTACATCAATGGATAGGTGTAAGTTGTTTGCCTACCTTCCAACCGACAAAGAGACGCACCTCCGATTTGTCATTCAGGCACGATACCAGACAACTCCCGCTCGTGACAATATCCCAACGGACAGTCCATGGAATGAATGGTTAGTGCAGGAAACCGCCAATTTCCTTCCCGACATATTGGAACAGTTGAAAGCGGGAGATTTGCTGGATCCGACGTTCTTTAACGTGCTACCTCTGGAAGAGGACAATGTGCCTGCGGAGTTTGCTCCTATCGCGACAGCATTGCAGCAGGCGATGAAAAAGCGTCCTCTTGTCCCGACTGAAGACAACGGGTATGCCAAAGCGGAAAACGTGTTCTACCCCCACGCCGAATCCCTGCAAAATCTTGTTAAATGCAGTTGTATACACCCGAACAGCGGCTGGCTGCATCCCCACATCCGGGATACCGAAGAGTTCCGGCGGTGTTTTAAGGTAATGCGTGAAGCAGGCGTAAGAGAGATTAGCGTCAGTCAAGTCTTACGTTGGCTTGAAGAGCGGCCACTTGACTGGTTTGCAGGAAGACCTGTGGAATGGCTGCGTGCCTTGTATGCCTACTTGAACCAGCAGAAATCTGAATTGGCACGGATAAAAAAGCTGCCTCTGGTTCGCCTTGAGAATGGACAGCACGTCTGTGCCAGCGATCAGTTGGTGTTCTTCCCGCCCAATACAGATGAGGCCCGTGAAGAAATCGCACCGTTCATCAGCGAGTTGCCTATTTTGCAGTCAGCACTCCTTGAAATTGACGGTGATGAGCATGACGACATGAAAGCCTTCTTGGGGAAACTAGGCGTTCGGTCGTTGTCTCCTGAAAAGATGATCAGCGAATGGATTTTGCCGAAATATCTCCAAAACGGCAACCCTTCTGTGGCACAAAACCGCCTGCATGTCCGTTACATCTTTAAGATTTGGGAAAAGATTTCGGAATCAGAGCGGGTAGATATTCAGAGCCTGCCTATTCTGCGGGCCTATCGCGGCGAACAACGAGAATCCGCTGATTTCGTCGCGCCTTGCGATGCCTATCTACCGGAAGCCTACACCGGTGATACGGATTTGGAAACCTACTTTTCCGCGTCCGACGAGGACATTTGGTTCGTAGACAGTGGGTATCTGGAGAACAACGACGCGAAAACTTGGCTCCGGTTTTTGAAAGCAATTGGTGTTAAGGATACGCCGCTGGTTATTAAGAACTGGCCTGTCACGGACGCAACCTTTCGGAACTTTGGTATCACTCCGGAACGTACCAGGTACCCAGCTAAGCAAACTATTGAAGAATCTTACTTTGATGGTTTATTGGAAGTGTTGGATAAAATTAGCAATCACGGCGAAACAGCTTTTTCTCAAGTCCTCTGGAGAATTTTGGTTGAAGCCTTTTCAGCACAACGGAACACCTTATTCCATGTTAACTATCGTTGGTTCTATCGCTGGGATCAATCGAAGACCTCTAGGTATCCTACACCATTCTATCGCCAACTCAAGGAAGCGGCCTGGCTTCAGGACGAACAAGGTAATCTTCGTCTTCCCGCAGAGTGTTTTGCGTCAACCCCTGAAAACCGCCGACTCCTAGGAGATAGCGTCGCTTACTTGCACCCTGATTTTGATATCAGCGATGGAGCTGCACGATGGCTGGCTGAGAAGTTAGGGGTCCATCTCAACGCAAATACCGAAAGTGTCCTCAACTATCTGCAAAGTTTACGCAACACCGAGGTGAACGTTGAAAAGGTTGAGCCCCTTTATTGCTTTCTCGCGAAAGAGAACCATATCCGACGCGAAGGATTAGGGCAAGAACCTCTCATCTTTACTCCAACTCCAGACCCTCGCTGGTGGCGAGCGGACAAAGTGTTTTGGGAGGATGAAAGCCCAGTCTTCGGCAACGACCGGGGTTACCTCAAAGCGCATTATCCAGAGACACTGAAACGATTTTTCACCGATGATTTGGGCGTTTCAGAACGAGCTGCTCCTTTGGACTACGTTCGCGGCATCCTAGAGGTTGCGTCTGACGGACGCGCTGACGATGCGGAAGTTCGCGAGCGTGTTAAGATTCTTTACCTTCGTCTCCGGCCGTTCCTACAAGAAGGCGGCAGTTGGATAGAGGATGAAGAATGGGAACAGGCCCGCGATGGCAAATGTTGGCTCGGTAAGCAGGGTGACGAATGGGGATTCTTCTACGCCGATGAATTGGTTTGGAACAATCACGCTTATCTCGCGGAACTTTTTAAAGGCGAGGTGCCGTTTTGGGCATTTCCAGACGATTTATTGGAACTTGCCAAGCATCTGGAAGTGGAACCTTGTTCTCAAGCCCAGGTTCAATTTGACACTTCCGGCGATCAAGAAAAATACGCAGACCTGTCGGAGAAGGTGCAAAATCTGCGCGCGGACATTCAGGTTTTCTTTGAATCACCACTTCTATGTGAGGAGGATAAGTCTGCTGAAGTTTTAGACCGCGTGTCGGTTTGCTTAACCGAAGAACTCACGGTAACTTACACGTTAAAAGGCACGTCTGTTACCGAGCAAGAAAATCCGCGCCAGAGTTTTTTGGACACAACAGGGCACGCCGCGACGCTCTGGCTAGGCCTCGGGGCAGACGAAGACGAATACGCCGAACTTATCGGGGATGCCTTACAGGATTATTTCGATGTCAAGGAGCTGCGGGGGTTTGTTGAGGATTTACTCACAAAAAACCGCGGCAAGGTGCTTGCTCGCTGGAAACAGCGCGGACTCCGGGCAGATCTTTGTGCATCTCCCTCGGAGCCAGATCGCGAAGACGCTGAAGAACCGACAAAAACACTTGAGGAAACCGGAAGTGAATACGCGGAACCTAAAGCGGAGCCATCTGCACCCCAAACCCCACAAACCGAATCTACCGACTCGGCAGAGGATGAATCTGAACCGAGTACGGATTTTCTACCGAGGGACCCGGAACACAAGCCTAATCGGCGGAAGAAATGGCAGCGGCGGAGACGCAAAGGGAAAAAACATTGCAAACTAAAAACTTACCTCGCAAAACATCCCACTCTATTTGGCGAAGGGCTCGAATTGGTTGACATTGAGTATACGTTCCAGTCAAAAGATCGAGTGGACATCTTGTTTAAGGATACCGCGGAAACTCCTGTCACCGTAGAGGTAGAAACCGACCAGCCTGCCAGCGGAATTTGGCAAGCCGTGAAGTATAAACATCTCGCTGCCGTTGAATATGGGATACCGTGTGAGAATGTTCGCAGCATCCTGGCCGCCCCGAGAATCCCCGATAATGTTAAGCAGGAGTGCGAACGATTGGGAATTGAGCCCGTTGAGGTCGATTATCCCTAGCATCC
Organism: Candidatus Poribacteria bacterium; assembly: GCA_003635305.1. Classification (GTDB taxonomy): domain Bacteria; phylum Poribacteria; class WGA-4E; order WGA-4E; family WGA-3G; genus AGPOR5. The sequence goes on from PYJE01000157.1 coordinate 13,911, forward strand.
CTGCGTGACGCAGCGCGCTCCCCTAATCCTGGAAATCCTGATTCTGACAGTTTTCGCGAAGATCGTTGCACGGCGAGGGACAGGCCCTCGCCCTACGAACAGCCGGCACGTTTTAAGGCACGGCGAGGGACAGGCCCTCGCCCTACGAAACTGAACATGCCCCAGAGACGTAGCGCGGGGGCCTGTCCCCCGCAAACCACAACAAAACAACTGCACGCAGCGCAACTGTCCCAGAGACGTAGCGCGGGGGCCTGTCCCCCGCAAACCACACAGCACAACTGCACGCGGCGCGACTATCTCAGATACGTAGCGCGGGGGCCTGTCCCCCGCGAACCACAACAGCACAACTGCACGCGGAGCGACTACCCCAGATACGTAGCGCGGGGGCCTGTCCCCCGCGAACCTCGCCTTACGAGCACCTGATAGGGTTAGGGATTATCTAACTCTTCCAACAACTGCTGCACCAGCATCCGAATCCGTTCATCTTTTGAGGGGCCTTCCGTTTCCGGTGTCGGCGGCACTATAATAGATGGGGATGCCGCTTGTCCTAAAGATATCTTCCGGAGCGCGCCTTCAAACGACGTATCCCACGCGAGTGCTTTGTTTGCCGCCTTGACGACTACTGCTTCTAACTTCGGCCGGTTCTGGACCGGGTCGTTGCCGTTATCTTCCTTATCTTGCCCTTTTTTTTTCGGGACGGTGTAAATAGGTTCAACGTAAAAAATGCCATCCTCAATCGGGATAACGTGCAGATTGCCGCGGATGACATCGTTCGCCTGCTTCCATTCAAGGATACTGCCGGTGAGATACTTGTTAATATCGTCTTCTACCTGCTTCGGTCCTTCGACACTCACCTGGTCGGACAGGATATAGACGATGCGTTGTCCGTAGTGCGGCGCGTCGCATCGCGCTACCATCCACGCCTTCATATGGTTCACTTTCCTCGGCGGCGTAAACGGAATGACGTTGACAAACTCCGCCTTCTCCTCGCCCGGCAGCCTGAGCATCGCGTAGTAGGGCATCATCTCCTGGTCTGGTGCTTCGGAATAATATGCCTCTTTCGGGATTTTCCACTGCTTATCCTTGTCGTAAAAGGTTTTCGCATCGCGGACGTGATAGTCGCCATACATTTTCGCTTGGATGCGCGTGAGGTAATCGGGGAAGCGGAGGTGCGCCTGCAACCCAGCCGGCATCTCGTCTATCGTTTTAAACAAGTTCGGGAACGCGCGCCGATAGGCATCCGTAATCCACTCATCGTCCTTAATGGCGTAGAAATTCACCGCGCCGGTGTAAGCGTTGACAACCGCCACACCCGCATTCCTGATGTAATTGAATCTCTTAAACTGCGGCTCCGCATACAACTCGCTATCCGGGAGCAGCGAGGTATCGTCTTCGTAGAATTGCGCATTCGGGTAGTGCCGGCTGGTGACGTAGAAATCGATAATCCAATAGAGGTTACCGTCGTCAATGACAATATAAGGGTCTACATCATAGTTAAGAAACGGCGCGATATGCGACAGCCGGTCTGTGATAACGCGGTTCCCGCGACGCGTGCCGATCTTTCGCCAGAACATAATCCGGCTATCCGGCGTAATCGCAGGTTGGCGCAGGATGCGGAAAAAATCAAACCGAAGCGCGAAACAGAACCGCCGAAACCACCCACTTAACGCAACGCCGCCACTGCCATCGTAGTGATACGTCGCCTCCAGATAAGGCGGCGTGTGCCATTCTTCGGTATCCAGCAGCAGGGTTTGTTCCGAGTCGCCGGTACCCAAGTCAACTTTTCGGGTGACGTTATGCTCACTCTCCCGAGTGTTCGCAATGACATAGTCGCGCGTCATCTCGCCGTAATAAATGCGCGGTTGGGAGACGTTCAGCTGCGCGGTGTAGGCACGCTTTATCTTGATAGGCACATCCTTTACCCACAAATTAGGCAACCCGGTCCCTTCCAAAAATTCGTTGACAGGGGCGACGCAAACTCCGTAGCCGTGTGTAAACGTCAATTTCAGTTTGGACCACTCTTTGGTATCCGGGCTCGGTTCTCGCGCTGCGATGAGGACTTGTCGGTATTGTTCAGGAAACTCGCGAGGGACAGGCCCTCGCCCGACAGAACCAGGAACTTCGTCAGTCGCGCTCCCGCCACCAACCCAATACCTATCCACATCGGTATACGGATGAAAGTCGTGATGCACCTCAATCTGATCATCGCGTAGGACATTATAGAGGACGCGGCGGTCCCAGAGTTGGATATTCGCTTTGACTTCTTCGTTACGGTTGATTATCTCCAGCGTCGCCTCGCCGTGCTCATAATCCTTTTCAACGATGCTATCCAGGTCAAACGCGCTGCGCGTGTATTCAATGTGCTGAGCGATGTGGGGTGCCTCTTTCGCAGCAGGCGCGTTCCGGACATCCCACCAATACACGGCGAGCGGATAAGCGTGAATCAGCACGCCGTAACCGACAAACCACACCCCCGCCGTGGCATACCACAAAAGCCGTTTCCGCCAAAAGAGGTTCAGCAGCACCGCAACGCCGACACCGAGGAGGATACCGCAATAAAGCCGCGTCGCGCCTTCAAATTGGACATCAACGTGGAAGAGCCCGTGAACGGTGGTAAGTCCCTCCGAAAGCGGAGTCGTGTAGACTTTATTCCATAGATTGACAAAGCTGCGCCACATTCCTGTCGCGAGCAACATGAGCCACAACATGGAGCCGTGGACGACGATATATTTCTTGACGCGCGTCATCGTGCGCGCATCGCGCCGATAGTAGAAATTGTAAAGCAACCCGACAACCGCACACGTTACCCACAGCAACCCCTTTACCCAGAGACTTACCCACTGGTGCATGGGGAAGTTGAAGAGGTAGAAACCGACCGGTTTACCGAATATATCGCTGGTTTCGGAGGGGTTCTCGTCGTCCATAAGCATGCGAGGGACAGGCCCACGCGCCACGGAATCAGGCGTTTCCTCCATAGGACGATTTAGGTAGCGGATAGCGGCATCGTCTAATAGCAACATCGGCACAGCCAATAGCACCGCTGCGAAAAAGATGAGGCAAAAAACAGTCCAGTGGAAAGAGACAGTGCGGGTGTGCGTCCATCGCCGAAACTCGCGCGATTCTGGACAGAGACGATTGGCGATGGCGGCGTTCGCGTTCATAAAAACAAGTGCCACGAGGAAAAAGATGCCAAAGATACCCCAGCGCGTCTGGTGGAGTCTCCAGAAGACATCAACGTATCCGACGCTTTCAAACCAGAGATACTCGGTATAGAGATAGGCGAGTGGGACGATGTTGCTGATGGCGATGAGGCCGCTGAGCCCCCACAACAGGTATGCCTGCAGTTTGGCAGCACCGCGGCGATGCCGTTCCTTCCGGCGATACCGGAAGATGCCCCAGACGCACGTAACGATGCAGAGGAGGCTGCTGATGAGTATCTGTGAAATGGCGAAGTTGATTGACATTTTTCTATTTCCCAAAGGGAGCAACACATCCCGTAGGCGCGGTTTGAAACCGCGCCTACCGCGGCCGTTCCGTTTTAGACATAAGGCGCGATGCACTCAGGCGAATCGTTTAGACGAGTATCTGTGAGATAGCGAAGTTGATTGACATTTTTTGTATTTCCCAAAGGGAGCAACACATCCCGTAGGCGCGGTTTGAAACCGCGCCTACCGCGTCCGTTCCGTTTCAGACATAAGGCGCGATGCACTCAGGCGAATCGTTCATCGGACGATTAACAAACCGCGACACCGGATACGCCTCCATCTCCTCACTCGGATAGGGAACGAGGAGCGGCTGCAACGCCGCCGCTGGCTGTTCCTCTGATGAGAGCCACTGCGCGTAAGCATCCGCCGGTAAAATCACCGGCATCCGGTGATGAACCTGCTTTAACAAGGCGTTCGGCGCGCACGTGATAATGGTGCAAGAACGCACAGGCTCCTCCATCTCATATGTCTTCCACACCTCCCATAATCCCGCGAACGCGAACGGCTTCTCGGATTGGAGGCGAATGTAGATAGGCTGTTTCAGTCTGTCTCCCGGCACCTTTTGCCATTCGTAGTAGCCGTCTGCCACAATGAGGCACCGCCGCCGTTTATAGGCAGTGCGGAAGGAGGGTTTCTCGGCTAATGTCTCTGAGCGCGCGTTAATCATTCGGTTTCCGATTTTCGGATCCTTCGCCCAAGAGGGGATGAGTCCCCAGTGGAAGAATTCGATTTTTGGGGAGGACGATGACTCGCGAGGGCCAGGTCCTCGTGCTACAGTATCCGAAGCATTTCCTGCGGGCGTGTTGGTAATGACAGCGACATCTTGCGTCGGCGAGATGTTATAGCGCAGCGAGAGTCGCGTCGGTATCTCAACGTCAAAGAAAGTTTGTGCTACCGTTTCGGTTTCGCTTGCGAGGGTAAATCGTCCGCACATGGTATTATCTCCTAGGGTTCTGTTTTGGGTTGCGGCACCAGAATATCATCGCGCCAGCGGAGCCGGAAGGAGGGACGCACGAGTGCCTCCGGCGATTGGAGCGTCAAGCCGCCATCCGCTGTCAAGACGATGCCGGTGACGAAATCTGCCTCATCGGATGCTAAGAAGAGCGCGACGTTGGCAATGTCCTCCGGCTTGCCGTACCGTCCAATCGGATAGCAATCGCGCGAGGCTTGCTCTTCTAGTGTGTCCTCAGCGAGGGAGAGTTCGCCGCGTTCGCCGACAATCTGGCCCGGTGCGATAGCGTTCGCGCGGATTCCCTCTCTGCCGTAATCCAGCGCGATACTGCGTGTTAACGCGTTCAACCCACCTTTTCCTGCGCCGTAAAGTCCAAAGCCGGGGTTCGTAATCGTGGCGTTAACGGTAGAAATAAACACGAGACTTCCACCGCCGTTGTGAATCATTTCGGGGATACAATACTTCGCGCCGAGCCAAGGCCCGCCAAGCGTCACGCCGAGGCTCTCGTTCCACTCATCTAGTGTAAACTCAATTGCTTTTTTCGTGTAGGAGTGCGAGGCGTTATGAACAAGCGTCGTAATTTTGCCATAATTCGTCATCGCCGTTTTGACGAGATTCTGCCACGTCGACTCATCGGCGACATCGCCCATTACGGCGACGGCTTCGCCACCTGCTTCCTGAATCCGCGCAACCGTTTCAGTCAATTTTCCTTCTCGGCGGCGCGTATTGACAACCACCTTCGCGCCTTCGGATGCGAACCGGTAGGCGGTGGCTGCGCCAATGCCGCCCCATGCCGCCCCGGCGACAATCGCCACTTTTCCTTCAAGTCTCATCGTTATCTCCTTTCCATTGATCAATAACTGCCCCCGGGCTCCGTAGGGCAGGGGCCTGTCCCCCGCCGTGTAATGAGCGACTCCGCGTTTCGTAGGGCGGGGGCCTGTCCCCCGCCATGCTTCGCCTCAATCCGAGATTGCGAGGGACAGGCCCTCGCGCTACAGGAGCTGGAAACCCAAATCCATTTATCAATAACCGTCCCCCCGGGCTCCGTAGGGCGGGGGCCTGTCCCCCGCCATGCTTCGCCTCAATCCGAGATTGCGAGGGACAGGCCCTCGCGCTACGGGGGCTGGAAACTCAAACAATCGCGAGGGACAGGCCCTCGCGCTACGGGCCAGGGGGCAAACGCCTATGCCATCCGGTCGCGTTCTGATAAGCATCCGCGATGTGAATCAACCGTTTTTCATCCCACCACGCGCCGGCGAGCTGCATCCCTATCGGGAGGCCCGCTTCGGTAAACCCACACGGCACGGAAATCGCCGGCAAACCGAGCAGATTGAAAATCCGAGTCTCTTGTGTTAACCGGGGCCGAAGTTCATTAGAGGATTCCATCCCAATAGAAATTGGCGGCGCGGGGATAGGGTTAGCAGGCGTTAGTAACACGTCAACTTTCTGAAACGCTTCCACAAATTCACGGCGTGCTGCATCCCGCGCGCGAACAGCGGTGACATAGTCCAATGCCGAAAGATTAAGTCCTGCCTCAAGGAGTTCGCGGACATCTGCACCGTAATCCTCTCGGCGCGCGAGGAGTTGTTCACGATGGAAATGCGCTGCCTCTGCCATCAAAATCGTGAGCGCAGCAGCGTGCGCATCCGGTACCGAAGGCATGGATACCTCAATAAACTCAACGCCTAACTCTTCCAGCATCTGCATCGCCTTCTCAACCGCCGCTTCCACTTCCGCATCCAGATTATCAAAAAAGTGCGCTTTGTGTAACCCTACCTTCATGCCGGCGATGGGTTTCCCGATGTCGGCGGTGTAATCCGAGACAGGTGGCACGTCGTTAGTGAGGACGTTCATCAGAATTGCGATGTCTTGCGCCGTGCGGCACATCGGCCCGATGCAATCCAGCGACTGCGCGAGCTCTACCACACCGTGAACGCTAATCCTTCCAAACGTCGGTTTCAGTCCGACGATGCCGCATAGCGACGCGGGGATGCGCACCGAGCCGCCGGTATCCGTGCCTAGCGCGCCTGCACAGAACCGTGCGGCGACAGCAGCACCCGAACCGCCGCTTGAGCCGCCCGGGACATGCGCCGTGTGCCACGGATTGCGCGTCACGCCGAAATGCGGATTCTCTGTCGTTACGCCGAACGCATGCTCATGCAAGTTCGTCTTCCCGATGATAATCGCGCCGGCGGCTTTCAGGCGTTTAATCACGGCTGCGTCTATTGCGCTGTTTCTAACCGCGCTTCCGGCATTTTTCGCGCCGCAGGTAGTCTCTGTCCCCGCGAGGTGGATGATGTCCTTCACGGCGATGGGTATTCCACTGAGCGGCCCGGGGTTTTCGCCACGGCGCATCTCTGCCTCTATTTCCCTCGCGCGCCGCAGGCTTTCTTCGTGAAACAGCGAGATAAAAGCGTTGAGTTGCGGTTCGCACCGTCCGATCTGCGCGAACGCCGCCTGAACCAGTTCCATCGGCGAGATGTCGCTGCGCGTGAGTTCGGCTATGGAGCGTGATAAGATGTCAGTCATTGTTCCAGCAGTGTTGCCTTCGGGTTTTTATTATTTTAACGTAATTGTGGGGAAATATCAAGGGGATTTTTGTAGCAGGATTTTCAGGATTTTCAGGATTTACAGGATGAGGGCTCTGTTCTGTGTATTTGGGAAAATGTCTCTTCAGTTCCGTCGGATCTGAGTCTATAGCACGGGACGACACTCCAAGCCGCGTCCCGACGAGACGTAGGGCGAGGGCCTGTCCCTCGCCGGGCTTGATGGTAACAGAAAACGTGCGCTGCTTCTGGGCTGCGCACGTTTTTCGTTGCTGTTGAGAGCTCACGGGGACAGGCCTCCGCGCTACGGGAAAAAGAAGATTTCTCCGACAAGCCCTTCATCATCCTGCTAATCGTGGAAACCTTTCATTTCCGGACGAGGGAGTTAACCCCTACCACGCCTCGTCCATCCATTCGTCACCGTGGTCTGGATTGTAAATTAACCCCTTTTTGATGTGAAGACTGAGGTCTAATTTTTCCAGAATGATGTGTCCAACGAGAACAGGCGAGTTCGCAGGCAAATCTGTTACCCGAATGGACTCTGTCCGCCCCAATATCGTGAATTCGACTTCGGAATAAACGGTTCGGGTGACGATGCCATTGGCCGTCAGGGAGTTCACGTTGCCGATGGGGCTCAGCCCGAGTTGTTCGATAATCGGTGTCGGTAGGGACAACCGAGATGCTCCTGTATCAACCAATGCGTCTTTGACGGTGACGCGCCGAACCTCATCGGGGTTGATAGTGCCATCTTGGGCTCTAATTAGATCCGCTAGATTGGCGAGTTTGACTTCTGTTGTGTGTCGCATTTTCTTTCTCCTATGTGGATTGAGTATAAATCCTGGTCTGGACTTACAAAATCCCATATTTATCATAAACTTCCCGAAGTGTTGCCCCATCGCGGAGGGCATCGCGCGTCCGATCTTCGCTACTCACCTTCTCCAACGCGGCATGAATCACCTCAGCCTCAACCGCTTGCGGAATCACAACCACGCCGTCAATATCGCCGAAGACGATGTCGCCGGGGTTCACTCGCACGCCGCCGCATTCAATCGGTGTATTATACGCAATCACTTCGCCGCGCCCGTTGGAATCAGCAGGCGAGAGCCCTGTCATAAACACAGGAAACTGCATCGCCTTAATCTGCCGCGCATCTCGGATGAACCCATCAATGACGGCACCGCGCGCGCCGTGCGCCCGTGCCGCCGTTGAAAGCAGTTCACCCCAGATGCTGATGCATCCAGAGCGGGAGGGCTCTCCTACAGAGGTAGAACAGACGAACACATCGTTCGGCTTGAGGCTGTCCACCGCCTCAATCTCCATCTGGTAAGGCTCATCCGGGATTTCATAGGTATCGACGCACTGCACCGTCATCGCGCGCCCGACGACAATCGCCGCCGGATATAACGGTCTGACGTTATGACGCAGCACTTGTTGGCGATACCCGACTGCATCGAGTGCATCGGAGAGCACGGCGGCATAGAGCGACGTTTCCATCAGAGCGAACAGTTCGGTGCCCTGTCCTTCAACCGTGGGGCGAGGGACGGGCCCTCGCCGTGCCTCATCATTGCGGTTTTGTTGGTTGGTTTTCATGATGCCTTAGTAGTTTTGGTATCCCACTTCTTCCAACCGCGCCGCTTTCTCGGCGACACCGTCGCGCAACTTCGCTTTATAGGCGAGGAGTTTCTCGTCAAGTTCGGGAAATTTGCGTGCCAAAATCTGCACCGCGAATAAGCCCGAGTTCCGCGCGCCGCCGGAACCTATCGCCATCGTGCCGACAGGGATGCCGGGCGGCATCTGCACAGTGGCGTAGAGCGCGTCAACGCCGTTGAGCGGTCCACCATCAATCGGCACACCGATGACAGGCAGCGTCGTATGCGCGGCGATGACACCGGCGAGATGCGCCGCGCGTCCCGCACCAGCGATAATCACCTGTCCGCCGTTCGCTTTAATTTTTTCTGTCCACGCCAGCGTTCGTTCCGGCGAACGGTGCGCCGAGGAGACGGTTATCTCAAACGGAATCTCGAATTCTTCTAACACTTTTGCGGCTTCTGCCATTCTGTCCAAATCGGAATCGCTTCCCATGACGATGCCGACGAGGGGAGTTTGCTTTTGCATGTTTGTCGTTAGTCCTCGTTTTTAGGATGTCAGGCGGATATGGAAATCCGCCGTTACAATTCGGGTCTGGCGAGGGACAGGCCCTCGCCCTACGACGGGTTGATGGTTCTCAGGGCCGGTAGGCGCGGTTTCCAACCGCGCAATTGTAAGTTGGCGAAGGACAGGCCCTCGCCCTACGACAGGTTGATGTTCTCAGGGCCGGTAGGCGCGGTTTCCAACCGCGCATCCCCGCGCGCTAGGTTGATGGTTCTCAGGGCCGGTAGGCGCGGTTTCCAACCGCGCAATTGTAAGTTGGCAAGGGACAGGCCCTCGCCCTACGATGGGTTAATGTTCTTAAGGCCGGCCGGCACGGTTTGTAGCCGCGCATCCATGCACGATGGGTTGATGTTCTTAGGGCCGGTAGGAGCGGTTTCCAACCGCGCATCTGCGCTCTCGGCCCCAACTCTTACCAATGAGAAAAAAGCATGTGTGAATTCCGCGGAATAATCAGCGGCTTCGGACCATCCGTTGGAAATTGCGCTGCCCATTCTACCGCATCGTAATCACGGGTGACGAAACAGGCGCGATGCGCCGGCACAACATACTTCAGCCCGATACGACTCGCCATTTTGACGCATCCATCGTAAAACGGAAATTCGCCTTCTGTCGGATGGTTCGTCAAGAAACCGATATCCGGCTCATACGCCGCCACCGCCGCAATCAGTTTGTCACGCTCCGCGAACGTGTTAATCGGATCGCCGCTGAAATAGAGCGTCACACCATCCATTGTGATGACGTATCCTAAATGCGTAACATCAGGCGGCGCGATGTTGGCATCGATATCACCCGCCGGTGGTTTTGCGTAAACCGCATGGACTATGAGGTTTTTGCCTATCGTCACGGAGTGTCCTGCGCTGATTTCGGAGACGTTGGCTTCGGCGACATCCGTTTCCGCTAAAATCTGACGAACGCTCTCTTCTGGCCCGATAAACCGAGTTTCAGAGGAGGTTTCCCAGATGCGCTGAATCGATTCGGGACAGGTGTGGTCCCCGTGCGCGTGCGTCAGCAGCACGTAATCTGTCGGCAATTCCGCTTCATCAAGCGGTGGTGTTGGGTGAATAAACCGGTCTGCGGGCCGTTCCCGCGGAAAATAAGGGTCGATCTGGACAATTATGCCAGCCGAATCCTTTATCGCGAAACTGCTCTGTTCAAACCAGTGAACAGCGACAGTATCCTTTGGCACTTTTAAATCGACAAGTGGGTGCATATTTTTATATCTTCTCCTTTTCGGTTTTCCATGTTATCGTCAGGCCGGATGTCGTTCATAACTGCCTGTTCGGAATGCCAGCATTAGAAACCCCGGTCCAACTTATACGCTGGCTCAATCCGCCACGGTAGTTGCACACTCCGATTGACAGACTCCGGATTGTTGAAGTATTCGTCATCGACCGACCAGAACTGCAAACGGTAATACTGTTTGCCGTTGTGCTCGATCGTTCCCTCGGCTTCCTGCTGTTCTCGCATCCGCGGTGTAGGATTGCCGCCATCAAGCGCGATGAACACACCGATATCGGCATTTTTATCCCGCATCGCGGTGCGAAAATCACGGATAGCGGAAACCGAGTAACCGTTTGACTTCACCTGAGCCACGACGTTCACAGGGGCCTGTTCCATTTTCCGGGGATCCCACTTCAAAGTCGGGAGAACCCCATCAATGCCTCTGTCACCACTGGCAGGCGTAGGTTCAAGCCCTAAACGGGTTACCGCCCACCTCTCAAAGTCGTGCGGACGTTTGTGATCTCGCGATAATTTCTTCGCCTCTTGAAGGTTTGTGGGATAGCCGAAAATCTCGTAGTCCCGACCCGGGCGTAGTTGATGCTGCTCCAATAGCCGACGTTGAACCGGTTCAAGCGCGAAAATCGTAATGTCAATGCCGCTCCATTGTCGATTGAGAGCCTCTGCTGCATCCAGCGTGGTGCCACAGCCGCAGAACGGATCGAGCACGATGTCTTCCTCATTTGACGATGCATGAATCATTCGCTCATATAATTTTCTCGGCTTCTGGGTTGGATAGCCGAGACGCTCCTTTGAGGCAGGCCCCATACGTGACAATTCCCAAACGTCTCTCATGCGGGTTGTGTCTACAACCGTTGAGGTATCAATTCGGTTCTGCATCTGACCTGTTTCAGCATCTATTACCTTATACTGCCGATACTTAGGGCTTGACTCCGCCTTCGGCTCCATCGGCTCGTTCCAAGTGTAGTCTGCTCCCTTCGTGTAGAACAAAATGCAATCGTGCATCCGTTGGTAACGCTTGGACTTACCAGACCAGCGGCGATAAGACCAGATGATTTCATTATGGAAGTTCGCCTGTCCGAAAACCGCGTCCATCATTACCTTCAGGTAATGGCTCATCGTCGCATCACAGTGCAGATAAATGCTACCCGTGGGCTTGAGCAGCCGATGCATTTCGACTATTCGCGGCCCCATGAACGCCATGTAAGCCCGAGTAGCACCTTGCCACCCGGTGGCGGCATTGTCAAGCACAAAATCGTAGCCCTGAAGACACCGCTCCAGATTCTGGTATGCTTCGGGATAACACCCGTAACGCTCGGCCTGGTTCCGGACGTAATCGCGATTTTCAATAGCGGCATCGTCCCATATCCAGATGTCTTTAAACGCTGTTACTTGCGCTTTGGAGTTTGGCAGAAAAACATTGTAGTAAACCCCACTGTTAAAGGGGGGATCGGTACATATAATATCAACCCTCTCCGAGTCGCGTTCTGACATCACCTGCAGGTTGTCACCGAAGTAAATCCTTTTCACTTGTTCGTTTCCTCCTTCGGTAATAAAGGTAAATGCTGAGCACACCGACTATTGTCCCTATCACATCCGCTACCCAATCGGCAACGGTGGCGAGTCTGCCGGGGACGAAGGTTTGATGCCATTCGTCACTCGCGCCGTAGAGAATAGCGATGAGTGCTGCCGCACCCCATCCCCACTTCGCACGAAAGCCTCGCGGCGGTGCCTTTACGAAGGCGATTGCCAATAACCCGCCGAGGATAGCGTATTCAACGAAATGGTAGAGTTTGTCAATCGTGAACCACTCAAATTCGGGCATTGGGAGCGGCGGCTGCTCCATTGACGAGATGCCGAAAATCAACCCCATGTAGAGGAGCGGCGGTGCCCAGTATTTAAGCCAGTCTTTAAGATAGTGCTTTGATGATGGCATCGACATCGTAAACGCATCCGCCCCAGGTGCCGCCGCCAACGGCTTGCAACGCCGCCCACAGCCGCGTATCGTCCGGCAAAGCGGCATCCGCCCCGAGGTCTGGACGCGGCTGACGTGCTGCTAACACCCGTTCACCTCCCTCGGCACCGAAGTGCTCACCGTTATTGCCTACCAAATCGATGCTTCCCTCAAGCCGTTTGGTGTCAATCTGAATTTGAACGATGTCTCCCTCTATCACCTTTCCGATGGGACCGCCGGCGAGTGCCTCCGGTCCGACATGCCCGATACACGCGCCCGTGGAAACCCCGGAAAACCGGGCATCGGTAATCAGCGCGATGTGCTTACCGAAAGAGAGATGCTTGAGCGCAGCAGTAAGTTGATAAACTTCTTCCATCCCTGTGCCAAGCGGTCCGCGGCAACACAACACGATAACATCTCCCGGTTGAACGCTGTTTTCGTTGCGGCTTTTAAGTGCTTGGATAGCATCTACCTCTCGCACGAAGATGCGCGCGGGTCCTGTCATACGATACACTCCATCGGCATCGACGACACTCGGGTCGATCGCTGTGCTTTTAATCACAGAACCTTCTGGCGCGAGGTTGCCGCGCGGGAACGTCACGGTGCTGGTTAACCCTTTCGCCGCTGCTGCATCGGGGTTCATAATCACGGTGTCGGGTTCAACGCTGTCATTTTCTATCAAAATCTCGCGCACGCGGGCGCGGCGTTCGGATGATGCCCACCAATCCAAATTGCTGCCGAGGGGTTCTCCGGTAGTGGTGAGGACATCTTCGTTGAGGCATCCGAGTTCGCGGAGATGGAGCATCACTTCCGGCACGCCGCCTGCGAGGAAGACACGCACCGTTGGATGCCCGACCGGGCCGTTGGGGAGCACATCGACGAGGCGTGGCACGGTGCGGTTAACTTCACTCCAGTCCTCAACGGTGGGACGCTTGAGCCCGGCGGCGTGCGCTATGGCGGGGATGTGCAACAGCAGATTCGTGGAGCCGCCGAACGCCGCATGCACTACCATCGCGTTCCGAATTGATTCCGATGTGACGATATCCCGCGTCGTGAGCCCTTTCGCTGCCAAATTGACAGCAGCGCGAGCGGAACGGAGTCCCATGTCCGACCAGATGTTCTGTCCGGAAGGTGCTAAGGCGGTGTGCGGCAGGCTCATCCCCAGTGCTTCGCCGACGACCTGGGAAGTCGCCGCGGTTCCGAGGAATTGACAGCCGCCGCCGGGAGTGGCACAGGCGCGACAGCCCATGTCGGCGGCATCTTGCAAACTGATTTCTCCGTGTGCGAAGCGCGCGCCGATAGTCTGGATTTTCCCGGCATCTTCGCCGGTTGTCGGTGGCAACGTCACACCGCCTGGGACGAGGACGCACGGCAATTCCTGCATAGAGGCGAGTGCCATCATCATCGCGGGCAAGCCTTTATCGCACGTGGCAACCCCGACGACACCTTTTCGCGTCGGCAGGGAGCGGATGAGTCTGCGGAAAATCTGCGCCGCATCGTTGCGGTAAGCGAGGCTATCCATCATCCCGACGGTGCCTTGCGTTCTGCCATCACAAGGATCGGAGCAATAGCCGGCGAACGGGATAGTGTGAAGTTCCTTCAACTCATGCGCCACCGCTTGCATGAGGAGTCCTACCTCCCAATGCCCGGTGTGATAACCGAGAGCGATGGGACTGCCATCGGGAGCACGGATACCGCCTTGCGTGCTGAGGATGAGGAACTCCTCCCGGCGAAGTTCTGTCGGTGCCCAGCCCATGGCGGTGTTGTGGCTCAGCCCAAAGATGTCGCCACTTGGCCGAGTCAGGAGCATCTCTTCGGTGAGCGGGAGGCTCCCTTCGGGGCCAGCCGCGTGCGTTTCGATGTCATAGATGTCGGCGGAGCCGGTCTCAAGGATGTCGGTGTAGTGAATCGGTTTTGCCATACGTTTTATACCCTATTAAGTTGATTCGTCCCGCGTCTGTAGTTCAAGTGCGCCTGAGCCCGAACGACAGGAAGGAAAAACGCGAGGGCTATTTATTGAAGCAGCTGCGCGATTTTCTTTCTCCCTGCCTCAACCTTGTTTCTATCTGCCTTGATTTGCAATAGGTTTGCGATAAACATAGTCGTGTTCCAGTCAAGGTGCAAAACCTCCTGCGGTGACGAGCCATTGTTATCCCTGATAGTGGCATCCGCGCCGTTGTCAAGCAGGACTTTCGCTGCATCAGCCCGACCGAGGAACGCCGCTGCATGCAACGCTGTGCCGCCATCGCCTCCCAGCGCGTTGACAGCTGCACCGTTCTCAATAAGCAATTCGGCGATTTCGGCGTGCCCCATGAGAGCAGCCAAAGTGAGCAGCGGTGTCCCATTTGCGGGTTCCTTTTCATTCGCGTCGGCTCCGTCGGCTAACGCCTGTTTCACGAAACTCAGGTTGCCAGTGTAGGCAGCTTCCCAGAGAGTGGTTGCGGTAAGAACTGTTTCGTCAACGTGGAGCAGTTTCGCGATGTCTTGTCTGCCGTTCTTCAAGGCGGCGAACTTTCCTTCTTGCCTGAGATTGATGCCGAGCATGCTTGCGATAAACGTCGTGGTTCCCGGGTCTGTCTTTAGGACATCTGCTGGTGTTTCGCCATCCTCGTCGCGTGCGTTGATGTCCGCGCCGTTGTCAATAAGCAGTTTAGCTGCTTCGGCTTGTCCCAGGAACGCGGCTACATGCAGCGGCGTGTTGCCATCTTCGCTTCTAGCATTGACATCGGCCCCCTTTTCAATCAGCAGACGCATCGCTTCGGTTTGTCCGTGCAAGGCTGCCCATGCCAACGGTGCTAATCCGACTTCATCGTCTTGCGCGTTCACA
>PYJE01000158.1 GCA_003635305.1 Candidatus Poribacteria bacterium
TGCGCGATTTCTTGCGCGATTTCCGCCATCTTCTTCTCCGCCATCGGGGGGTAAGCCTCGTATTCAAGGCAGATAACCGGTCTGCCGTGGGTATTATTCCGCACGGTGCCGAGAAACACCACGACTGCGCCGGCATCTGGGCCCTCTACCGCTTCGCGAACTTCCGTTCCGGTGATGACTTCGGTAGTTACCTTAAACATCGCGCCCCCCTGTAACTGGCGGGATCAGCGCGACTTCATCGCCATCGGCGAGTGCCGTATGTTCGGTGGCATAGTCCCAATTGACAGACATTTGCATCACCTCGTAAAACTCAGCGATTTCGGGCCATTCTTCCTCAAGCCGTTCCAAAATCGTTTTGACAGTGGCACCTTCGGGCAGGTGCATTTCCTCCTCGGCTCTGTCCAGCATCTCGTGGCAGACTGCGAAGTATTTGACTGTAACGTTCATTCAGGGCTCCTTTGCATATAGCCGCGACCTGCCGGTCGCGATTCTTTTTCCTAATAAGGATACCACAAAATCGGTTTTAAAGCAAGTTCAATTAGCGCGCGTGGCGAGGGACAGGCCCTCGCCCTACATGGATGGGTGGTGCTGCGGGGGTAGTCTCGATGCTTTCTGTGAGATCGACGCTGGCGCGGGACAGGCCCTCGCCCTACGGTATAAAGGGGCATGCTGCGGCCCCGTAGCGCGGGGGCCTGTCCCCCGCGATCGCCGCGGTCGCGCGAGACAGGCCCCTGTAGTTCCAGATCGCCTAATCTGGACATGTTTTCCTGCTTCCGAGCGTGCAGGATCGGGCGATCCTGCCCTACAGAGTGGGGCGGTGCCTGGCAGTAGGAGAACCCTCCCGGTCTCGAAGCCTGTGGTATGGGGATATGGATAACCTGCTAGCGAAAACGAAATGTCTCTGCACGGCGAGGAAGAGCGGTTTGCTCCTGAGCAATCAGTGACTCGTCACCTGATGCTGTTTGAGCGTTTCCAATTCCTTGCGGACAGCGTCCATTTCCTGCTGTTGCTGCGCCAATAGCTGCTGTTGCGTCTCAAGTTGCTGTTGTTGCGCCTCAATCAACTGTTGTTGCGCCGCAAGTTGCTGTTTCTGTGCCTCAAGCTGCTCATCCTGTTCGCGCTCCTTTTTCCGTTCACGGAGCAACGGCAGCCCAATAACAATCCCAACCAACGCCACCAACAATCCGAAGTTGACATTCAAACGGTTGTTGACATCACCGAAACGGTCTCTTACCGCTTGAGATTCAGTCTCTATCCGCTTGTTCATCTCGTCAATGCGGAGATTAACCTTCGCAATTTCTTGCGAAACGTATTCCTTCGTCCGCGCTTCCGATTCCTTGATGGTTTTCTGCGTCCGCGCCTCCGATTCCTGGAACATTTGGGTGAGTTTCTGCCAATCCGCAACACTCAGCGCGCCAAACGCAGAAGCACTCACCAGCAAAAATCCTATGAGAAAAATAGTGCAAAATTTCATCGCCTGTTACCTCCTCATGAAAATTTTAGGATAGTATACCCGAATTCCATAGCCAATGTCAAATTTTTTTCTATCTGAATCAGGATTTCTAGGATTATAGAGGGTCTCCGCTGGGGGAGCCGCCCGGCCCCCGTAGCGCGTGGGTTTGTCCCCCACGAACCCTCCACCAAACGAAAAATGTCCTGCAAATCAATAAAAATGTGAATGCTACCTTGATTTCCTGTTAAAGATGTGATAAAATCTTATTGCACGCGGACAAACCCGTAGCACTTAACAGCCTGAATCTAAAATGTCAAGCCACAGAAAGGAAATTGCGTGACACACTTACAAAAACGGCCTGTCGTCCTCATCATTCGTGATGGATGGGGACATAATCCGTATCCGGAATGGGACAGAGCGAACGCTGTCCACCTTGCAAACACGCCGGTAGATGACTGGTTGCGGCAGACGTATCCGAATGTGCTTATTCATACCTCTGGCGAAGATGTCGGCTTGCCGGCGGGAGTCATCGGCAACAGCGAGGTAGGGCATCAGAACATCGGCGCGGGGCGCATCGTCAATCAAGAACTCCGGCGCATCAGCGCGATGATTCACACCGGAGAATTTGACCGGAATGAGGTGCTTTTGGACGCGCTCGCGCACGTCAAAAGCAACGAAACACATCTGCACCTGATGGGGTTGGCAAGCGATGCCGGCGTTCACAGCTCGCTGGAACATCTCTATGGACTCCTCTCCCTCGCCAAGGCGAACGGACTGAGGCCAGACCAGGTGTTGGTTCATAACTTTAGCGACGGACGCGACTGTCAGCCAGACCTCGGGGTGAAGTTTTGTGAACAAATCGAGGCGAAACTGAAAGAAATCGGCATCGGACGGATAGCATCCGTTGTCGGACGTTACTACGCGATGGATAGGGATGACCGGTGGGCCCGGGTTGAAGTCGCGTATCGCCTCTTAACGGAAGGCACTGGCGAACGTGCCACCGCCGCCACCGATGCCTATCGCCGTTATTATGAGAACCCTGACGACGCAAACCGCAAAGGCGACGAATTCGTTCGTCCTACCGCAATTGTTGATGAAAACGGCGAGCTCCTCCCACGAATTTCTGATGGCGATGCAGTCGTCTTCTACAATTTTCGGGGAGACCGGCCGCGCGAACTCGCCAAAGCGTTCTGCCTGGATACGTTTCCTTTTGAGGGAGAAGGCAAGGATGGCGTGACGCGGCAGATGGGTTTTAAACGGAATTGCAAAATCAACGTTAAGTTTGTTACACTGACAGAATACGAACAGGGACTTCCTGTCGAGACTGCAGTCAAAAAACCGCCAAAGATGGTGAATACCCTCGGTGCTTATGTGAGTGCGGCGGGCTTAACGCAATTCCGATGCGCGGAGACAGAGAAGTTTCCGCACGTGACGTTCTTTTTTAACGATTACCGTGACGAACCGTATCCTGGGGAAGAGCGACAAATCATCGCCTCGCCGCGCGATGTTACCACCTATGATCAGAAGCCGGAGATGTCAGCTCCCGGTGTGACAGCGGAGATGTTGCGCCGCATCGCCTCTGACAAATATGAGCTCATCGTGCTTAACTACGCAAACGGCGACATGGTGGGACATACCGGTTCGTTGGATGCCTCCATCAAAGCGGTTGAGGCAGTGGATAGCGGCGTTGGCAAAATCGTTGACGCAGTGCTGAAAAAGGGCGGCGCGCTTATTGTCACGGCAGACCACGGCAACTGCGAGCAGATGATTGACGCAGAAACGGGCGGCATTCACACCGCGCATACTACCTACGACGTAGCTCTGATTCTCGTTGATGAGCAGTTCAAAGGGAGGCAACTCCGCACCGATGGCAGACTTGCTGACATTGCCCCCACGGCTCTCCGACTACTCGGCTTGGAACAGCCTGCGGAAATGACCGGGGAATCGCTCTTATGAATTCGTAGGCGCGATACCTATCGCTGTAAGCGCGTCCTCCCGGTCGCGATATCTGAAAAAGGAGACATCGCAATGATTGAACAGAAAGTTCGCGAAAATTTCAGGCTCTTCGCCGGACGCGCAAACCCGGCGTTGGCGCAGGAAATCGCCGCAACCTTAGGCGTAGAACTCGGAAAAGTCTCAATCGGCCCTTTTCCGAATAGCGAAACTCGAGTCCAGATTGAAGAAAGCATTCGCGGGACGGACATTTATCTCGTCCAACCAACGTGCGAACCTGCTAATGAAAACCTGATGGAACTGCTCATCACGATTGACGCGATGAAGCGGGCATCGGCGCAGCAAATTACCGCCATTATCCCCTACTTCGGATACGCACGGCAGGACCACAAGACGACAGGGCGCGAGCCTATTAGCGCGAAACTTGTCGCTAATCTCTTGACGACTGCCGGCGCAAACCGCGTCGTCGCCATCGATCTTCACGTTCCACAGATTCAGGCGTTCTTTGATATCCCCATGGATCACTTGACTGCCGTGACGACGCTGGCGAACTACTTCAAAGAGAAACAGGTCGAAAACGGTGTCGTCGTCGCGCCTGATGCCGGACGAGCAAAACTCGCCGAGAAATATGCCGATATCCTCGGTCTGCCGCTGGCCATCATGCACAAGCGGCGCAGCGGCGTTGATGGACAGCGCGTAGAATTCGTTGAGCTGGTAGGTGAGGTTGAGGGCAAAACCCCTATCGTCATTGACGATGAGATTGCCACAGGCGGGAGCATTCATCAGCAGGCGAAGGCACTCGCGGAGGCAGGCGCGAACCCGGCTTACGTGAGCATCGCGCACCCGGTGCTCGTCGGACCGGCATTGGAACGGCTGAAAGACCCGGTTATGCGCGAAATCGTCACAACTAATACGATTCCTATTCCGCGGGAGAAAGAACTCAACGGGAAAGTCAAGGTGCTTTCCATCGCGCCGCTGCTGGCCGAAGCGATTCTGCGCATCCACCACCACCGTTCTGTCAGCCAAGTCTTCTTGGAGCAGAAGTTGATTTTTCCGGTTTAATACCAATCGGATGGACGCAAATGCCATCAGTCGCCCCTGGTAGGCGCGGTTTTCAACCGCGCCTACGGCTTAACCGTGGGGCGAGGGCCTGTCCCTCGCCATGCAGCGCATTCTCCCTTTTAACCGTAGGGCGAGGGCCTGTCCCTCGCCACGCCGAAATGACAAAAAAACTCGCCGTAACCCCCATTCTCTATCTCAGCCATTGCGGCTCCAGCATCGGCGGCGGCGAGAGGCAACTCTATTATCTCGTCACAAACCTAGACAGGGAACGTTATCAGCCGCTCGTCGTCTGTCCAGATAATGGCGTTTTCGCCGAGCAGTTGAGAGGTGCTGACATCCCCACAACAATTCTTGGTTTGCCGCCGTGGCGCAAGACGAAATCGCTCCTTACGCGACACAGTGCCGCTGCAAAACTTGTCGCCTTCGCGAAGGCGCACAACGTGCAACTAGCGCATACTTCGGATTCATGGTTGAACCCCTATCTGTGGCATCTCAAAAAGCAGTTAAACATCCCGGTTATTTCACACGTGCGAAACCTCTTGACACTGACGCAAGTGCAGAAATACGACTTTGACCGGATGGATGGGATTGTTGCTATTTCTGAACAGAGCAAGGCACCGCTCATTCAAGCGGGGATTCCGATTGAAAAGATTGAGGTTGTTCTGAATTGCGTTGATTTGTCTGTTTTTCGTCCGCCAAGCGAAAGCATTGAGACAGGGAGGGTTTTCCTACAAGAGACTCGTCCTTTTGTCATCGGAATAGTCGGCAGGATTGAACCTTTCAAACGCCAAAAGACGTTCGTTGAAATAGCGGCGCGGGTTGCCTCGCGATGCGAAAACGTTCGCTTTCATATTATCGGGGAGGCTTTGGAGATACCGGCACACCGCACATACAAATGCGAGGTTCGCCAACTCGTGTCGACCCTTCACTTAAACGAGCGGCTTATTTTCACCGGCCACCGCGCCGATATGCCGGCGGCGATGCAGGCGTTGGCTCTCCTCGTTACGCTTTCGGCGGGCAGCGTTATCGCCGAGGCGATGGCGGCAGGGAAGCCTGTCATCGGCACGCCTATCGGCAGCACTGCAGAGATGATTGTCGATGGCGTGACTGGGTGGGTGATACCGTTAGAGATACCGGAGACAAAAGGCGTTGAGGCGATTGCAGACAAAATTATCCATCTTGTGGAGAACCGTTCTCTCTGTGAGAGAATGGGGAGTGCCGCCCGAAAGCGCGCGGAAGGTGTGTTCGGCATTGAGACGCATGTCAAAAAGGTGCAGGAAATTTATGCGGCGTTGCTCAGAGGTGGAAGCACGACATCCGCCTAACCTTCAACAGGGAACTTGAAAAACGACGCGAAACTAAATATCACTTTTGTGGTATAGTATCCACCAAAGGAGATTTGAAAATGACACGGAAGTTTAGACAAGCCGAGACCTACGTAACCTCAAGGGTTATGCCGATTTTAGCGAAGAAGATGTATGGGTGGACGTTGAAAGTGGAACAACCCCCATTTATTGAAGACACCACAAAGCCTGATATGATGGCGGTTCGTACCGGGCGGGAGACCATCGCCATCGAGGCAAAAGCCTACGATAATCCCGATACCATCGATGATATTCGGAAGAAGTATATGGGTAAATCCCTCAACGCCACTTATGTCGGCGTGTCCAACACGTTAGAGGTAATCTTCATTCTGCGGTATCCGCAGGAAGTGATGGAGGCTACCGACGTTGATAAGGCGATTGCCCACACCGACAAGTTGGAGTATTGCATTATCACGAAGTCTGGTAAGGGAGACTTCCCTACATCAGGTTTTGTGAAAGGAATGCTGAGCGATGTTGCTACCGCATTGTCCATCGGTGCGTCGCCAGCGAAGCAGATCGCCGAAGCCGCCGATAAGATGGCAGACGGTATGGAAATTGCGGCGAAGTGGTTGCACGATGCCATCGCCGATAAACCTGCAATTGGCGCAGTCCTTAACGAAATTCTCGGTGAGAAAGTCACCACCGAGACTTGCTCCAAAGCCTGTTTGATTATCACCGATGCGTTTATTTTTCAAAATAGCATCGCCGGCAAGCGCGTGTTAATCAGGCAGCACGGTAAGTTGAAGTGGGTATTCCCACACCAACTCCGTGATACCGATGAGGAAGTGCATCACGAGTTTGCCGATGAGGAAGTGCTTGAAAAGCGGCGAAACCAGTTGCCGCGCCCATTGAGTTATTACGCCTCGCCCCACCGGACTGTGCAGCGTGATTCCGTCATGAACGACTGGATCGAGATTCTCGGTATTAACTATGCGCCGATTTTTGCAGATGCACATCGGATAGTGGATGAGGCATTTGGATATGATGACCAGATGTCGCTGCGCGTCCTAAAACAACTGTGGCAGACCGCCTACGAGATTTGCAAATCTCACCTCCCGCAAATCCATGAGTTAGCTGGAGAAATCTTCCAGCGGCTCATCGTCGACCGCAAATATGTGAAAAGCAACTACACGTTGCCTGAAAGTGCGGCACTACTTTCCGCGCTAGTCTGCCCCGACATTCAGTGTGATAAAACTGATGACGTATTGGCAGCACGTAAAAAGTTACCGAAAGTCGCCGACTTCGCCTGTGGGACAGGCGCGCTGCTGAATGCAGTTTACAAACAGGTTCAGCGGTTATTCGAGCAAAAGAGCGGCCGTACTTCCCGCGAGATCCATGCTCACATGATGGAAAACAAACTGGGGGGAATCGACATCTATCCCCATGCTACGCACCTCACGTTCATGACGATGGCGGGCGCGCACCCCGATATCCCCATCGGCGAAACCCGTGTTGTCACCGCAAAATGTGGTAAAACCGATGGCGGTACTTATGCGACAGGGTCGTTAGAGTTGCTGGATAACCAGATGCTGTTCGACATCTTTGAAATAACCGCCGATCGGGTCGGTGGTTATAACATCACGTCGACGAAGTTTAATCCATCCTTCCCGAATAATGAGATGGATATCGTCATCATGAATCCGCCGTTCTTAACGACAGGGGCAGATACTAACTCAAGTAATCCGAAGGGTGTTTTTGCAGCGGCAGAACGCAGTGATGCCGATACAAAAGAGATGCAGAAGGCTCTCGCCAAAAAGGATACGCGAGTATCTCATGGCAAGCTTGCATATTCATACTTCGTTGAACTCGCGGATGAGAAATTGCGGACTGGTGGGCGCATGGGAATGATTCTACCAGCTACCGTGCTCACAAGCAACCCTTTCAAAAAGATTCGGGAGATGTGGGCGACAGAATACCACGATGTAGTAGTTATCACCATTGCGCAGAAGGGTGGCCACGATAGCGCGTTTTCGCATGATACCAACATGGCAGAATGTATGGTAGTTGCAACGAAGGGAGTCGGCGAAAATACGGGCCGCGCCAAATTCGTCTGCCTGTCTAAACGCCCTGACAGTCTGCTATCAGGACAATCTCTCGCAGTCCTTATCCAGCGTCACGTTGTGACACGCCGATTGGAAGATGCATCACAAGGTGGTGAACGTCTAATGATTGGTGAAGAGTCATTAGGACATATGTTGGAGTGTCCTGTCGGTGCAAGCGAATGGGGCGCATCCCGTGTGAAGTCGATGTCGTTAATGCAAATCGCTTACCAACTCGGACAGGGGAAATTGCGGTTATCCGAACTGCAAGAAGGGGTTAACATCCCAATCTGTCCGTTGGGCGAGATTGGACAAGTCGGCACATCTCATAATAACATCAAGCAGAAAGGCAAAATAGGTGCCTTCGTGATGCACAGGCGCGAATCCAATGTGCAAGAAGGATATGACGCATTGTGGCATCTGGACAACATAACGCCGCAGCGTTCCATGCAAGTCGTTCCCGACTATAAAGCGCAGAGTAAACCGACTCACGTCGAAAAGGCACATGGAATTTTACGTCGGCACAACAGCCAAACGCATTATCAGATGGAATTGCGATTTAATGCGAATTCGGTGTTGGCGCACTGGACAGAGACTCCATCATTAGGAGTTACAAGCATCACTAATGTGAAGTTGGAAGACTCCCGTTACGAAGCCGCCTGGACGCTGTGGACAAATTCAACCCTCGGGATGCTATGTCATTGGACAACCGCAGGCAAGCAACAAGCCGGAAGAGGGAGACTCGTGTTGACAACTCTGCCGAATGTTCCAACTCTGGATGTCCATCAATTATCTGACGAACAATTGGAAGTGGCAGAGGATATCTTCGCCGACTTGAAGGATGCACGGATGCTACCCTACAACGAGTGCGCGTCCGATCTGTGGCGGCATATCCTCGATGCGCGTCTGCTTGCGGAGGTTCTCGGTATAACTGACGAGGAAACGCACCGCGCGATGCAACGCCTACGCGAGATGCTGTCGGACGAACCGAGTATCGCTGGAACGAAGTTGGAGAAGAATTTCTGCGACTTCGCGAAGGATAAGAAGAATGCAGAGAAACTCGGCGTTCCCTACAACTACGATGATGAGGCTGAAGCACAGGCATTGAAGGCACAACAAGATGACCTGCGTGTGCTAGATATCTGGTTACCCTAGCTGTAAGCTGGTAGAGAGTCTATCCCCGCCTGTAAGCCCGCGCGTCTCCTTACGAGGATGCGGCGGGCTTAAGGGGGAAGGAGTGGGCGGAAACCAGAGAGAGCTGTCCTTACAATCAAGAGACCGGAAACCGAAAACGAAATGGCATTGACTGTCCGGCTTGTTTGATTTTTTAACGGATTTCGGGTATAATAAAAACATTATCCGTAGGCGCGTCCTCCCGGGCGCGATTTGACATCTCTAGGAGAAGCAATCCCATGCTCACGCAGGAACAACTTGATTTTTACAACGAAAACGGCTATATCGGCGTGGAAGCAGTGCTGACTGACGACGAAGTCAATGCACTCCGCCGAGTCACCGACGAATTTGTCGAGAAATCCAGGGAAGTTACAGAACATACCGACATCTTCGATCTGGAGCCAGGGCACACCGCTGCGAACCCGCGCGTGCGCCGCATCAAAAGCCCGGGGCTCTACCATACCGTCTATGACGAGACTTTGCGGCATCCGAAGATTCTGGACATCGTGGCGCAGCTCATCGGGCCCGGGATACGGTATAACGGGCATAAGTTGAACATGAAGTATCCGGCATTCGGCAGTCCGGTGGAATGGCATCAGGATTGGGCGTTTTACCCGCACACGAACGATGAACTACTCGCTGTCGGGGTAGTCATTGACGACATGACGGTGGAGAACGGCGCATTGATGATTCTCCCCGGTTCGCATAAGGGTCCCACCTTGAATCATCACCAAAACGGCGCGTTTATCGGTGCGGTAACCGAGCCCGATTTCACGCCGATGGGAGCGGTGCCGGTTGAACTGAAGGCCGGCGGCATTACTATCCACCACGTGCGGGCGTTGCACGGTTCTGCGCCGAATACCTCCGAGAAGCCGCGGCGTTTGTTGCTGTTCCAATATTGCGCTGTGGATGCGTGGCCGCTGAAAGGGATTCCGGATTGGGACAGTTTCAACGACTTCATCATCCGCGGTGAACCGACGAACCAGCCGCGCATGGTAGCGGCACCCGTGCGGATGCCGGAGCCGTATTCGGAGAAGAAGGGCTCGATTTACGAAGTGCAGTCGCTGCTTGAAAATCCGCTCTATGCGAAGCAGCCGTGACAAAAAAACTCGGGTAGGCGCGGTTTGCAACCGCGCCTACCCGAAAATGAAGAAAAGACGGGCAAAGCCCGTCTTTCTGTGCCGCGCTATTTCGCGATTTCCGCGTTGAAACCCGGGTGCGCGCCAGCAATCGCCTCAATCAAGGCATCTGCTGTCACTTTACCCTTCTCAACTTTTACCACCGCCGTTTTATCTGCGAAAGAGACGCTGACGACCTCGGTGACACCGTCCACCTTGCCGAGGGCGGCTTCCACCTTGGCGGGACATGCATCGCACATCATCCCGGTGACTTTCAGCGTTACTTCCTTGACTTCCGGCATGACAACTTCCGCCGTAAATCCTGCGGTTTTGACAGCGGTTGTCAAATCGTCAGCGGTGACTTTGCCTTTCTCCACTTTTACCACTGCCATATTATCCGCTGTAGAAACGCTGATAACTTCGGTGACACCGTCCACCTTACCGAGGGCGGCTTCCACCTTAGCGGGACAGGCTTCGCATGTCATTCCTGTCACTTTGAGCGTCACTGCGTCAATGT
>PYJE01000159.1 GCA_003635305.1 Candidatus Poribacteria bacterium
CATTCTATCTGTGCAGTAAGCCGTGTTCGGGATAATCATCGATTTCCACCCGTTCGGTTGTAGAAGCCGAAAACTTCTCTCAACCACAAATGCATAGAGATTGCCGCAACGTTCGGTTTCGTAACCGCGAATCGTGTAATCCTTCTTTACCTTGCTATATTCCAGATACGGCGGATTGCCGATAATCACGTCAAACCCACCCTCTTTGAGGATGCCGTAAAACGCGATGAACCAATGGAACGGTTGATGCGATGAAAGCCACTGCTGATACGCATCGGCTTTGTTGAGATCCACACTATATTCCCCTGCAAGGTAGCCGTTCAGTTCGTCGGATAACGCTGCCAGTTTTCCCTGCAACGCCTGTTTGTCCGCCAGCGTCACATCGCCGCCTAGTTCTGTCTGTTGCTGACGAAAGAGGGAGAAGAGTTCTTCAACGTCTTCGGCGCGTTCGCGGATGCGCGCCATCGTGTCGTCAAAGTCAAACTGCCCGGTGACAGCGTTTTCCACCTCTTCGTAGGTGGCGTAGCCGACGAGTGTGTTGCCGGCTTGGATGTTAAAGTCGATGTCTGGCAAGGGTTCAATCTGTTTCCCGTCGTCTATCTGCGCTACCATTTTGAGGAAAAGGCGCAGCTTGCAAATCTCGCCTGCTTCGTCCATGATATCCACGCCGTAAAGGTTGTTGATGATGATGGATTTGAGGATGAAGTATCGGCGGTTTGGATGTTGCGCGATGCGTGCGAGGGTGTCGCGGAAGTCGGGGTATCGAGACCTGGAGGTCTGGCCCTGTAGGGCGAGCTCGCCCGAGCTCGCCATGTGCTTTTCTGCTCCCTGTAGGGCGAGCTCGCCTGAGCTCGCCGTGTGCGGGCGCGGGGCTCCATACACCGAATCTGCTTCATCAACAAACGCTTGCATCCGTTCCAGGCATGCTTCATAGAGCGGTTCTAGGATAGTGAGCGCGGCGAAGAGGAACGCGCCGGAACCACACGTCGGATCGAGAATGGACACCCGTGTGATAGCATCCCAGAACGCGCGAAGCAGTTCAGGTCCTTCGCACGTCTCGATGACATCTTGCGCGAATTGACGGATGTTGAGGTTCTCGGTGATGAGCGCGTTAATGTCAGTTATTTCGCCGTTGGCAAGTTTGGCGCGGACGTTCTCATACCGCTGTCGCCGCGCGACAACTTCGCGCCAGGTTTCTGTTGGCATCGCGTATTCATCCGATGCGCGGGTATTCCATGCCGTGCGTTGAGAGACATCGTCGATGCCGATGGCGATGTCCGACGGTAAGGGGTGCTTGACACCGGTTTTGACAGCATCGTAAATATACCGTTCTGGTGCGGCTTGGAGCAGTTGCCAGACGTTGATATCGCCTTCAAAAGCGATGTTGCACGCCGCGCGCGCCGCGTCAAACAGGAACGGGAGAATCGTGCTCTTACTGATATATTCGGTGATGTCCTCCTGCGTGTAGTAGGCACCCATCTGCTTCTGGTTGATGTATTTCTCGAAGATGTAGCCGAGGACATCGGGGTTGATTTCGTTATCGTTGCGCAACGGCCGTTCATCCAAATGCCACTGATACTGCTCAAAGAACGTGAAGAGTTGCGCGAACGCCTTATCGGGAATTTGGATAGTCTCGCCGTGTAGTTGCTCGATGTGATGCCGTTGGAAGATGCCGCCGTTGAGATAGGGCACCTCGCCGAGGCGTTGGTTTGTCTCCGCCGTGCGTTCGGTTTCGGGTTTCGCGAAGCCTTCAAAGAAGAGGGGACAGAGGAAGGTTTGGTAAAACAGGTCTGCGCCGGTCGCTTTGCTTCGGGAGAGGTTCGTGCGGAGATAGTCGGTATCGCCGTTGAGGAACCCCTTCTTCTGGATAAAATAGATGAACATGAGGCGATTGAGCATGACAGAGACATATCCGCGTTGCAGTTCAACATCGGGGATGCCTTTGAGGAATGTGAGGAAGACCTCGTGTTCCTTTTTGAAACGTTCATAAAAGCGTTTGGTGACGCGTTCCACGTTAAACGCAGCGCGGACGCGTCCTGTTACGTCCGGTAGCGTCAGTGCGTCTTCCTCCTCTAAACTAAAGGCGATGGTTTCGAGTTTTTGGAGGAGTGCGTCGCCGGCTTGTTTGTGATGATATCGGTGTTCTCGGCATGCGTCAGGTTTGCCGGGTTCGCGTTGGACCCACTGCCAGAGTTGGGTAGTTTTCGCGGTATCGGTGTAAATGATAACGTGTTCGTGGACAGATTCGGCGACTTGTCGTTGAATTTTGCGTCGTGTGGCGTAGTTCGGCAGTGGCGCGTTCTCGGTTGCGGCGCAGAGGAATACCACCATGCCGCGTTTTTCGGCGATGGCGGACAGTGCGTATTCGGTGTCATCTACCGTGACGGTGAGTGACTGCGTATGATATTCCCATCCGAGTTCCTCAATCATGAGGGTTTCAAAATCGGATTCACGGAGGTAATTGCGGGTTTGGTTGACGTTGAGTTGCATGGTGACGTTATCCTTTCAGGAGAATTCAAAACGATGCGGTTAATTGTCAAATTCATAATCCTCTAGGAACTGCTCCATCTCCAAGTAGGATACGAAGAATTCAAGGAACGCGTATCGTAAACAGTTCTCCGCGGAAGCATCCGGAAACCGAGCTGCCTCCTGCAGTGAAAATTGACTCGGGTTTACGGTGTCTGGTGCCGTTTTGAGTAGTTTGACAATCTGCGTTCCTAGGGCGAAAATCGGCCAGTTGGCGAGTATCTCCAGCAGGGCGCGGAACTCAGCGTCTGCCAACCCTGTCACCTTTATTGGGGGTGGCGGTTCGCCGAGCACGCCGAGCCCCATCCGTTTTGCGATGCGGGCCTCCTGCGATGTCTGCCGCTTTGCCTCAACGACTTTCACGCGGTGTTTTAGAAACGCGGCATCGTCATCACACGCCTCAAGGAGCGCGAGGAGCGAAGCCTCGGGTGCTTCCAGCTCGAAAGCTATCCCGAGGTATTCTTCAAAAAACTCGCGGAATTCTTCTTCTAATGCTGCCCTGTCGGCGTTCTCGGCGAGCAATACAACCATCCGGTTCCGGGCAGTAAAAAGCGACTCCGCCACAACCCTACCTATCCAGTCGCGAAACTGCTTGGGGGTTAGCGATCTAACATCTTCTACGCTCATCAGATTCTCCGTTTCTCTTTCAAAATTACTGAAATGTCCATGCCTCTCGTTATGATACCCAAAGCGATTCATCTCTCCCCGGTAGGAGAGCCCTTCTAGAGGAGTGGCACTGGCTGCCAACCGGCCTAGATGGATGCGGTATCGGGACAGGGATGTCCGGCCTACTAGAGGCATCGAGACGCAGCCGTAGGGCGAGGGCCTGTCCCTCGCCGTGCCCGATGTTCCGCCTACCAAGTCCCCATCGGGACAGGGATGTCCCGCCTACCGGCAAAAAAGGCGTTCTCACCGAAAACGGAATGGCTCTAGTTATGATACCTTGCAATGCGGTTAATTGTCAAGTTCAAGTGGCGGCAACCGATGCGTCACTCGCCGCGTATTGTATTCTAGCCGATACCGTCTATGCGCCGCATCATCTGGATAACGTTCCGTATCGGGATAGGGATAGGCGGACATCCCGTGAAACGGCAACGGTTCAACTGTCTGCGAGGTAAGTGTGTTGATGTCGCCGTCTTTGTCCCATCCATCACTGTAGAGGATGAAGTCGCGCACCCACCCCGGTTTTAATTTCGGCAGGCGTGCCGCGTCAAATTCCACCGTGATTTCGTCACCGGCGTTGAGGATGACATACATATCGTCTACCTCCTGCAACAACGGGTTCACGTCACCGTAGCGGGTGTAGTGTCCTTCCAGATCTCGCCATTGCGCCGCTGTCGTCACCTTTTCGTAATCAAACAGATGCGGTGCGTGCGGTGTCGGCCGATACATCTCCGAGAAGCCACGATAGTGCAAGTCCGCGCTATCCGGTGTCAATACCGTTATCTCCATCGGCACATCTTGCTCGCCGACGGTAAAAAATGCCGCGTCCCAGTAAATCTGCAAATCAGTGTCGATGCGAACATGTCTGTCGTTGCACAGAAACTTGCCTGCCAGATCGATGGTGATTGTCTTGTTTTTGCCCGCGGGCAAACCGGTCATCTCAATAACCGTTTCCCATTCGCCTGCCTCGTTTTTGACGGAAACGGAAGGGAATTTCGGACTGATTGCCGGGTTTTGGTAGAGCGCAACGTTGATGCTGGTATCTGTCGGGAAAATCCAGCCGCTGAGGAATAATAGGATGGGCTCGCCTGAGCCCATCACCTCACTATCACCAAGGTTGAGGATAATCGCGTGAGGTTCAACAACGCCTTGATGCACGCCGGGGGCATGCTCCACCGCATAGCGGTAATCCAACGCCTGCAACGCCTCCGAAACGTCCTCGCCGCGATGGTTGAAAGCGGATTTGGGATGCCGTTTTTCCGCAACGCCATACACCTTGAATTCGGCGAACGGCGGCGGTGTGTATTGCTCATTCGTGAAGATATCCGTGCCTTCGGGATGAGCTACCGCGATGAGTTTCACCTCGTCAAAATAGGCGGTCTCCCACAATTCCTCCGTAATCTGGATAGAATATTTCCCGGATTTCGGTTGGATATGAGATGCGGGGATTTTCACGAAGTCCTTCGTCTCATCAGGTGCGACGAACCCCATGGACGTAATGAGCCCCAGCGGCGCGCGCCACAATAAATCGGTGACGAATCGATACCGCTCACCGTCGTAAGCATATAGAAACGGGCAAGACCCTTTCAGAATCTGTTTTTCCAAGATGCGCTGTCTCGCCTTGGGCGCAATGACATTTTGCGGCACACCGTTTGTCCAGACGACTCGAACGACATCAGCCGCCTCAAACGCGCCTAACCCGAAATGCGAGACCTGTTGGGAGACATACTGCACCTGATACAGATCCCCCACTTTTACCTCTAACTTTGAACCGAGCCCATCTCGATTGATTTTGTTATTACCTGCGGTGATGCCTTCCAATTTCACTTGAATCCAATTGTTTTGGTTACCACCGCGGTTTTGCAAGACGCGCAACTGGCCGTCGCCGTCAATAACAAAAAGATCCAAGGCTCCATCATTATCTACATCGCCGACAGCACCCGTGATGCCACTGATGTCCTGTGGTAGCACATCTCGCGTTTCCGTGAACTTTCCCGTTCCATCGTTCCGAAGAAGTGTCATGCCTGATTCGCCGAGCATCCAGACATCGACAAACCCATCATTATCGTAGTCAAGATTTCGGACGGTAGTCGCCCGCGCGCTTGTTCCGCTTAGGTGTTCCGAACTTATCGGGCTGCTCAGGAAATGCACAAATGTTCCATCGCCTCGATTGCGATAGACGTAGCCGCCTGTCTCCGTAGTCAAGAAGATATCGATGTTGCCATCGTTATCATAATCCCCAACCGTGGCGGCGGCGTAGTGTGCATCCTGTGCAATGCCCGTATCATCAGTTTGGGCGCGGAATCTGCCTTGACGGAGGTTATCCCACAGCGTGCATCCTGTTCCCTCGTGCGTCACGAAGATGTCAATGTCCCCATCGTCATCAAAATCCGCGGCGAGTGCGGCTGTCGCGCCCGAACTGATGATACGGGCATCGCGAGGGACAGGCCCTCGCGCTACTCCCTCTGTAGTTCGGGCTCGCCTGAGCCCGAACGGAGCATCGCGAGAGACAGGCCCTCGCGCTACGGTGTCCTGCAGGAATGTCTGTTCCGAGACATCGGTGAAAGTGCCATCGCCGTTATTGCGATACATTTGTGGGGCATCTTGCGCACCGCGAGGAACAGCTCCTCGCCCCACCGTGTCGTTTGAAAGCAAATCCAGATCTCCATCGTGGTCCGCGTCAATCGGCAATAAGAACGCGGGAGTGCCTTCTTCAGCACCTGCATCGATTAGAGCCTGGCGGGGGATAGCCCCTCGCCCCACGGGCTCTGCATCTTGCAAACGTGTCAGCGTGATTCCCTCGCGACTTGACAAGAGGAGCTCCTGCGTTCCATCCTTATCAATATCCGCGAACGCCGCCGTGTGCTCTCCCAATTCAGGAAATGCGTAGGCGCGGACAAACTTTTCTCCTTCGTTCCGAAATAGCGTGCCTATCGGCGCGAGATACAGTTCCAACTTGCCATCGCCATCGTAGTCAGTTAGAGAGACAGAAGCCGCTCCTGTTTCCGTAGGCACTTGGACATTACCCAGTCCGAATTCGGATGTGACATCCACAAACTGCACCTGAATCCGCTCAGTCTGTTTTGCAATAAGCCGTGCCTTAAACCCCGGACTGAACCCTTCGATCGGATGCCCCAAGATATCTGTCACCAATTCGCCGATGCCTTGCTGGTACCGCGGTGTCGCGCGATGCAAGTTTTCAAAGATGCGGAAGTTTCGCGCCGCCGTTTTCACGTCACCCTGCTCAATCAGAGCCATTCCCTCTGTCAGATATTTCAGTTTTTCCGCGTCCGTATCCCATAACAGCGCGTGCAGTTCTGCACCCAGGTCCTTCGCCAGTTCCTCTTCCCCTTGCGCTAGGCGCGCCTGAGCCAGTTTCATCAGCACCACAACGTTCGCCGGCGAGATATCGTGTAGTGCTTGGAGATGCGTCACTGCTTGCCCCAATGCCTCCCGATTATTCCGCTGTCCCAGATAATGGCGCGCGAGTTTATAGCGAAATTCAAGGTTATCCGGTGCGAGGTGCACCGCCTCTGTCATCGCTTTGACAGCCTGCGCGGTTTTTCCCTGCAACTGATAGACTTCCGATAAGATGAAGTGGAGCTGGCTCTCCATCGGTGCGGCTTGGATGCCTCGTTTTACCGTCGCTTCGGCGGCATCAGCCTGCTGCAACCGTAAATACGCCACCGCGAGGTTACCGTAGCCTATTGCCTCATCGGGGAGCAGTGAGATGAGTGCCTCAAACTCCCCAACAGCTTTAGAGGGTTGAGATTCTTCGAGATACGCAAGCCCCAGATTTTGATGTCGGACAGCGTTTTCGATGACTTCAACACTACCGCTCTGTTGCGCGATAGTAGCCCCCACGAAAGTGAAGCATATCAGCAGAATGACGCACCACAAGATGCATCGTCCTGCGCATTGTAAGGGCGGATGTCTATGGTTTCCGCCTGTTAAGAAAGCACGTCCCATTATTCCTCCGATTTACGCATGTCGTCGGCTGCCATCAGAATCGCTTGTCTGAGTGCGTTCCGCCGGCGCGTCAACGAGTCTTCCAGCTGCTTGAGATGCAGGAGCCAAGAATCTTTTGATGCGCCTTCGTCCGTACCGAATCCATCAGTCATGGCGAGGCGGATGTATTTCAACCGTTCGCTCTGCAGCACTTTGACTTGCTCGTCATAGTCTTCAATGCCCGATGCCAGCAGTGCTGCCAGTTCACGCATTTTTTCCAAAACAGAGTTCCTTTCCCATAGGTGTTCGGGCTGCGTTAGATAGTTTGAGATATGTTAACACCTATTCTAGTCTATTGCACGTTTTTATGCAAATGTGAAAAAATACCTATTTGTCATGCAAAAATGTGGTATAATTAAACAGAATAACCTTTTAGATTTACAGCGGCAGATACCTGTCGCTTAACAGCGCAGGATGCTGAAACGGTTCAGGTCCTGCGTTCGTATAAAGGAGAGTCACCATGGCAAGACAACTTGTTATCGCTTCAGGGCTCCTCATCGCGTTCTGCGCCGGCATCTTCTTTTATGCCGAGTGGCAGAAGAAGCGGTTTGACGCAGCACTACCGAAACCGCCAGCACAAAACCCCGCAGCACACGGCACCAAGGGACACGTGCATGAACACGACGTGCACGAAGACAACATGCACGGAGACAACGTGCACGCCGAAGAAGCACCGGAACCTATCCACGAAGAGGCACCCGAACACACTCACGATGCGGAGCCTCCTTTGAGGATAACCGACGATGCTTCAAGCGTTGAGCCAGACGTAGAAACTGCGTCAAACGCAGACCCGGCACCCGCATCCGCGGCAAAACCACATCGCAGACTGGATCCGGAGGTTCTCAAAGATCCTCACCAACGCGTGAAATACATGAGGGAAGGACTCGTCTACATGCACGGTGAGATTCCCGAGATCGACACGTTTCTGGATTTAGAACTGAAACTCTATACAGCGGGAGTTTACTCGGGTGCCGACATCATAAGGCATGCGGAACTTCAAGCACAACTCTATCCGCATCCGGGGAACGATGTGTATCTGGAGAAAAAGCGTGAATTTGTCCAAGAGCACGGGGGCGAGGACTCGCTTTTTGGGCCAGAGTCCCCTATGGTTTTTCCACCACACTCGCACTAGCGGTGCAGCCGCACGCGAGTGACACTTGTTACCGAACACCTGTCATCGCTCCTTCTCACGGGAGCGGAGAGGCTGCAGGACAAACATGCACGGGGTGAGCATCCTCTCCAACAGGTTGATGAGAGTGTAACATTGAACCACTTTTTTGTCACGTCATGAGCAGGATTGAGCAGGATTGAGCAGGATTGAGCAGGATTGAGCAGGATTGAGCAGGATTTACAGGATTAAGCAAACGTTCCTGTGCATCGTCTCTCTCTTAATCCTGAAAATCTTGTCCATCTTGAAAATCCTGCTCATGCGTTTGATAAAACGGATGTCCAAAAGGAGAATTAAGACTCATGTTAAGAAGAATTATCCCCTTCACCACAGGCGGCGCATTCCTCGTCCGCTTTCTTGCGAACCTCCTCTTCAAACCCAACACCGAAAAACAAATCGTCAGCGAATCGAAATGCTGTTGATTTTTTTTCTTGACATTTTTCCGAAGGTGTGTTAAACTCTTCTCACTAAGATATCTGGGCAGGGATGTCCCTCCTACTGGCAGCATCAGGACAGGGAGATCCCTCCTACCGCAGCAATAGGGAGCAGACGTATGCAAAAAGCATGGATACAGCGAACCATCGGAATATTCGCCATTCTCGTCACATGCGGCCTTATCGCTTGGGCGCAAAAGGAAAAAGGCACCACGCTGGCAGACTTGGGCGTAACCGAAGAACAGAAAACCCAGATCAAAGCGATGTGGGAACTCAAACGCCAAAAGCAGATTCAGTCCACGAAAGCCTTGCACACCTTAAACCAACTCGCAAAAGATTCGCTTGTCGAAGACGCGGAAATTCAGAAGACTTTAGCCGAGATGCGAGCGAAACGGAAAGAGACGCAGCAGCAGATAGAACAGGCCGAAGAAGCGTTGACGCAGACGCTGCCGCCTCGCGCACAACTCCATCTCACGCTCTTAGGCGTGTTAGATAACGGGTTGCCTCGCCGAATCGCGCGACAGCAATCCGACAAAGCATCTTTTGACAAACAGAAGGAAGCGGAACCGAAGGATGCAAAATAGGGGATGGAAACCATGGAACATCGTCCACCAGATGCCGTTTTTGATTTCGCGAACCTACCCGATGCCCAGCTTGAGCTCGCCACCGGTGCCCTGCTCATCGCACAAAGCGATTATCCTGAACTTGATATCGCCGCCTATCTGCAGCGGTTAGATGCGATGGCTGACGCTATCCGCCAAAAAGTGCAGGGAACCGCATTACCTGAGCATCACATTGCCGAGATGAACCGCTATCTCTTTGAGGAGCAGGGGTTTCAAGGAAATAGTAAGGACTACTACGCGCTCGGGAACAACTTCCTTAACGTCGTCCTTGATAGAAAAAGGGGGTTGCCCATTACCCTGTCCGTTGTCTACATTGAGGTTGGCAGGCGCGCAGGACTGCCCATCGTCGGCGTGAACTTTCCCAGCCATTTCCTTGTCAAATACAAACGTGAACATTTGGACGTGTTCCTTGACGCGTTTGACAACGGGAAATTCATGTCGGAGGAGGCACTGTCGGCGAAACTTCAGGAGACTTTCGGACAACCCATAGCACTCCAGCCGAGCATGCTAACCGAGGCCACGAATAGGGAGATTTTGTCGCGTATCCTGCGGAATCTCATGCATGCCTATACGCGTCTTGAGCGGCACGACGCGGCACTGCAAGCGGCGCAACGCATCACGTGGTTCCTGCCGGATTCCACCGCCGCTCTTCGTCAATTCGGCTACATGCTCTACAGAAACAGTGCCTACAGCGACGCAATCTCTGTTTTTGAGAGATGCCTTGAGTTTGAGGAGAATCCGGTGGAAATCGCCGCGATTGAGCGGAATATCCGGGTGCTTCGCCAACTCCTCGCGCGCCTGAATTGATGAATGTAGACATCGACAACGTCGATGTCGGGCTACGCAGAGAGACATCCTCGCACCAACCAACCTATCCGAACGCCTCGCGAACAACAGAAAAGCGGTTTCCCTTGCATTTTCGCAAAGGAGCTGCTAAAATACTCTTCAGAGAAAAATAACGATGGATTTGCCGCCACGATGCAACAAACACAATAAATTTCATAAGAAACGTAGTCATCGCCAACGGCGATGACGGAACTAGGAAAAAGGCGTAATGGCATCCGAACCTTTTATTGAACGCTTTGCGCCAATACCAAAATACGAAAAATGAACACAGATTTTTTAACGTGCCGGGCTTTCGTGATGCTTCTGTTAATTCTGGGGCAGTTCGGTATAGGACAAGTTGCGTTTGGCTCGGGTGCTGACGAGGAACAGGCCCGCGCCTTACAAACTGAGCGGGCCTCGGAACCAGAGGAAGGCACCGTTGTAGCAGATGTCGCAGAGGAGAGAGTGCCGATTCTGCCGGCGATGAAGGCGGCGCAAAGCAACGAGTTCACCACGTATCAGCTGCAAGCCGGCGACCAGGTGGTAGTAACGGTGGAAGGGTATCCCGAATATAGCAAGGAACGCGTGCCTATCCCCATCCAACCCGATGGCTACCTCTCCTATCCACTGATAGGCGTAATCAAGGCGACAGGAATGACGATTTCGGAACTAGAGGCGCGGATGCAGGCGGCATTCGCTGAGCGGTTGCAGAGTGCGCGCGTTTTCGTCACGCTGATGCAACCGAAGCGCACTATTTTGGTGCTAGGTGCGGTAGAGCCGAGGGGACGCGGGAATCCGCATGTTTTTGAGACAGGACAGGTTTACCTGATGCACGCGCTGGCGGCGGCGGGAATCAACTATGAACTCGCTAATCTCACCGCGATTACCATCTGGCGTGATGGGAAACTTCACCAGAAAGTCGATTTTATCGCACTCGTTGAGGCAGGCGGCCCCGATATTCCGTTGCGCGACTATGACACGATTATCGTGCCATCTGCCTTTGAACAGCGTCCCATCCGAGTCATCGGCGCGGTGATGGCCCCCGGTGTCTATCCCATCTCAACGCGACAAATCCCCGCGATTCAGGCGTTGAAAGTCGCCGGCGGTTCCAGAGCCGATTTCACGGACTTGAGCAAAGCGGAAATCATCACTAACGAAGGACGCATTTCCGTAGATTTGACATCGGACAACGTTGACGCGATGCTGGCACCGGGCGACACGCTGTATATCCCACTCGCCGAGGCGAAGATTAGCGTCATCGGCGCGGTAGATAAACCGGGCGAATACGTTATCACGGAACCCGTGCTGTTAGCGAAAGCTGTCGCCATGGCGGGCGGGTTAAACGAAGATAGAGCCAACCCGAAAAAGTGCATCTTGACGCGCGCAAACGGCACCACCGAGGAATTGAACTTTGACGAGATGCATTCCACAGTGTATCTCCATCCCAATGACCAGCTCCGTGTTCGGGAGCGCATGCGGATTGATTGGCGTGTGCTGACGTTCGCAGCGTCGTTGACTAGCCTACTCGTCAACGTCCTTGGATTGCGGAATTGATTATGTGTAGTGTCGCCAAGCGTTCAGCTAGGGTTCTTTCCGCAGAATCCCCGCTCTACACCGTACCCCGTAGTTAAGCCTTACCGCAAGTAACGTTAAATGTAGAAAACGACAACGTCGTTTTCGGGTTACGCAGAAGGATGTTCAAGCACCAACCACCCTCATCGAACGCCTTGCGAACAACAAAAAGTTAAACAACCGCTAGGAATTAAAAACACATGCAAGAGACAACAGAACGGCAGCTAGAGGACATTCGCGAGATTCGATTGTCGGACTATTTTTGGATGCTTTTTCGGAGCAAGTGGAGCGCGCTGTCCATTTTCTTACTCGCCGTTTTGGGCGCGTTCCTCGTCACCGATTTCACCACGCCGGTGTATCAATCAGAGACAACCGTTCGCGTCATTGATGGACAACAGACTCCTTCGCTGCTCTCGCAGTTGCCGTTATCGGGGATATTTGGCGGCACGTCGCTGGGTGCGTATGCGGCGCAGTTGCAGTCCCGCGACTTGGTTATCGCGCCGGCCGTGCGGCAATTAAGAGAAGAAGGACTTCTCGAACCGCTCCCCGTTCATCGCGGGAGGATACTGACATGGCTGGCAGACCTGGGTAATATTGATGTGGTGCGGGGTGCTACGGAACAGGGAGAGCTCACCATGGAGGAGTGGGAAGACTTCTTCATCAAAACCCTCATTGACGAGCAGTTGAAGGTAGAGGAGTCGTCGGATGGAAACGTGCTCACCGTTACCGTGAAACAGCGGACACCGGAACGCGCGCAGCAGTTATGCAACAGAATCGTCGCTGTCTTTCAGCAGGTAGTGGAGGCGGAGACGGAGGAGCAGATGCGGTGGTGGGAGAAGCCGATGCCGCAGTCGATGCTGGAGGAGACGAAACAGAACCTGAAAACGGCGGAAGAGGAATTGTTTAATTTTCAGCGCGAGTATCCGGAAATTACCTTGAACGCGGAGGGCAGCACGCAGGCGCAACTCATTCTGGCACTTCAATTGGAGGAGAATCAGTTGACAGGGCTCTTGGCAGGCGCGGCGTTGAAATTGGAAGAATACACCGCGGAATTGGCGAAGATTGAGGAGAATATCGTGTCGGAGACAGTGGCGACGAATCCTTCCTACTCCAAATTGCGCGACAACCTGCACGAATATGAGATTGAACGCCAAGGCATGATGGGCAAATACGATGAGACGCACCCGGACGTTGTCGCATTAGATAAGAAAATCGCCGAGACGCAGTCGCGCCTCGCCGAGGAGGAACAGCAAATAAAAAGCACGACGACGGCTTACAACCCCCTCCACCAGGCACTCACGGAGAAGGTGAACGAGGCGGAGGCAACTATTAAGAGTCTCACGGAGCAGAAGAATCAACTTTCAGCACAGATTGCGGCACACATTGCGCAGCTTAGCACCTGGTCATCGCAACAAATCAGGCTGTTTCGGTTGAAGCGCGATGTTGAGATTTACAACGCGCAGATTGTTGCGTTAGAGGCGAAGATGCGGGAATCGGAGATTGTCGCCGAGGCGCGCACAGAAAGCCTCAAGGTGTTAGATATGGCACGCGTGCCGGAGGAACCTGTCGCGCCGCGGATGAAGTTGAACCTCGTTTTAGGCGCGATGCTTGGCGGGTTGCTCGGCTTCACGTTTGCGGTTGCAAAGAATTATTTCCAAGATACCTATTTGCGATTAGAGGAGGCAGTGCGGCAATTGGAATCGCTGCCGAATCCGCCGAGTTTCCTCGGCGTTATCCCTTCCGTAGGCAGAATGGGACGCGGGCAGCCGCCGCAACTCATCGTCCACGACGCGCCTCACTCGCGGGCGGCTGAGGCGTTTCGGGTGCTACAAGCGAAGCTGCCGTTTCTAACTCCCGGCAGTGCGCTGAAAACGGTGCTCGTCACTAGCGCGACACGCGGCGAGGGGAAAAGCACCGTCTCGTCCAATCTCGCCGTGTCCCTGGCTCAGAAAGGCGAACGGGTGTTGCTCATCGATGCCGATATGCGCCGTCCTTCACAGCACAAAACGTTCGCGATAGAAGCCACAAATAATGTAGACATCGACAACGTCGATGTCGGGCTACGCAGAGAGACATCCTCGCACCAACCAACCTATCCGAACGCCTCGCGAACGACAGAAAATCCGAACGCCTCGCGAACGACAGAAAATCCGAACGCCTTGCGAACAACAGAAAATCGGAAACCGGGGTTAAGTGAGGCACTTATCAGCATGAACGCGGAGAACGGTTACGATGTGTTCCAGACTACAGTCAAACCGACAGGCATTCCGAGTTTGCATCTCGTATCGGGAGGCACCGTGCCGCCAAATCCGATTGAGTTGTTGAATTCCGAGATGATGTCGCAGTGGCTAGAATTGGCACGCGCTGAATACGATGTGGTGGTGATTGACTCGCCGCCGGTGCGCGCCGTCGCCGACGCTGTGATTTTAGCACCTATCGTTGATGCTGTCGTCTACGTGTTTGACATCACCAAAACGCGGCGGTTTGATATGCTGACAGGCGTGCGTCACCTCACCGAAGTCTTACCGACGAAGAGCATCGGTGTGCTTTGCAACATGATTCATCCGAGGCAGGCCAAGTCTTACGGTTACTACAGCCGCCATACGAGTTATTACGAGTTGGCGGAGAGGGATGAAGGCTAACCTCTCCGCCGCGTCAGCCATCGCGGGGGACAGGCCCCCGCGATGCGGTGAAGGGTTCGCTGCTGCTGTAGGGCGAGGGCCTGTCCCTCGCCTTGCTGCTGTCCGCGCTATTCCGTTTTCGGCGGCGTGTCTGTCTCGCTGACATCAATATAGATTTCCATGCCAGGATTTTTCTCAAGGAGCGCGCGGAGTGGGGATGTGTCCGCGATGGGGTTTCCTCTAAGTTCTAACTCACTTAGGTGGGCTAAGTCAGGAAGTAGCGTAATGTCACGGATTTGATTCCATCCGAGATTTACGTTTCTTAACCAAGTCATTTGAGTCAGCGGTGTGATGTCGCTAATGTGATTCTCGCGAAGATTTAAGGACGTGAGCTGCGTCAGTTGTGCGAGTGGCGTAATATCGCGGATTTGATTATATAGAAGCGTTAGCCTCCTTAAGTTCGTCAATTGCCCGATAACCTGAACATCGCGAATTTGATTTCCTATGAGCGAGAGTGACGTTAACTTCGGCAATTGCGTCAGCGGCGTAATATCCTCAATTTGGTTATTGCCGATAAATACTCTCGTTAAGTTTTTCAGTTGCGTCAGGGGCGTGATATCTCGGATTTGATTTCTTCCACCGAAAGTCAGCTCCGTTAAGCGCGTTAATTGTGCAATCGGCGTAATATCCGCAACTTGGTTATACAAGATATCTAACTCTGTAAGTTGTGTTAATTGGGCGAGGGGCGTGATGTCGCGAAGGCGATTTCGACTGAGTCCTAAATGCGTGAGTTGCGGCAGCTGAGTTAGCAGTGTAATATCGCTGAGTGAATTATCGCTGAGTTCTAACTTCGTGAGTTGCGGCAGCTGAGTTAGCGGCGTAATATCGCCCAGTGGATTGTTGCCGAGATTTAAAGACGTGAGCTGCGTCAACTGAGTGAGTGGCGTAATGTCGCGGATTGAGTTATACGCGATATCTAACTCTGTTAAGTTCGTCAATTGGGCAAGCGGGGCGATATCCTCAATCTGATTACTCCAGAGAGATAACGTCCTTAAGTCTGTCATTTTCGCTAGCGATGTGATGTCGCCAATCTGATTGTTACTGAGCCTTAACTTCGTGAGTTTTGTCAATTGGGCCAGGG
The DNA here is from genome assembly GCA_003635305.1 of Candidatus Poribacteria bacterium. Lineage (GTDB taxonomy): Bacteria > Poribacteria > WGA-4E > WGA-4E > WGA-3G > AGPOR5. Next base: position 15,582 of record PYJE01000159.1, read on the forward strand.
AGTTAATGTTGTCGATCTGATTATACGAGAGATCTAACGATTTCAACTGCGTCATATTCGCGAGCGGCGTAATATCGTCAATCTGATGGCGGTCAAGAGTTAACGATGTTAATTTCGTCAAGTTGGTGAGGGGCGTTATATCGCGAATTTGATTTCCCCTGAGCTCTAACTCCGTGAGTTTTGTCAAGTTGGCGAGGGGTACGATGTCGCGAGTCTGCCCCAAACCAATAGTTAAACTCGTCAAATTTGTCAAGTTGGCGAGGGGCGTTATATCGCGAATTTGACTCCCATGGAGTTCTAACTTTGTGAGTTTTGTCAAGTTGGCGAGGGGCGCGATATCACGAATCCGCACCCAACCAATGGTTAAACTCGTCAAATTCGTGGCGTATTCCAGGCCAGTTAAGCCAGTTAAGTTTGACCCGTACGTATGCAGCTGCGTCAATTTCGCCAATGTTCGTCGGGTGATGCGCTCTGTTGAGTTTAGGCGGAGTTCTAAGCGCACAGCGGCAGCCAAATTCGCATCCGGCATCGACACTTCCGGCGAACACGAACAACTCACCGACACGAGCAACATCACAATGAGGAGATAAAAGCGGTTCATCATTTCAGTTTCCTTCCACAGAATTTACCCTTATGGCAAAGAGTATACCTCATCTAAACAAAAATTACAACTTTTTTTATGCGCGCATTTTCCCTAAACTGGCAGGCGGACGCGATTTGCCGACTAACCCCGCTAGCACCACCATCGTTAAAATATAAGGAAAACTGTTGAGCAGCTGCACCGGAATGTTCCATTGATTGGCGAGCTCTAAAGCGGCGGCGAAGCCGAATAGCAGGCACGCCGCAACGCCACTCAACGGCCGCCAATTCCCAAACACGACTGCCGCCAGCGCAACGTAGCCGCGTCCTGCTGTCATGCCTTTGGTAAAATAGTGGACTTCGGATGCGAGGAAACAGCCGCCGGTCGCGGCGAGAATACCACTCAAGAGAACCGCTGCGTATTGCCACGCGGCGCGGCTCAGGCTGAGCGTGGCGAGTGCTTCTGTTGATTCGCCAGCGGCGCGCAATCGCAACCCCCACGGC
>PYJE01000160.1 GCA_003635305.1 Candidatus Poribacteria bacterium
AAACTCTATTACATTCCCGACTGCCCCCTCCAGACTGGCCCCAAACACACTCAGATGACGATGCCTGTCACACCCCCGTGCTATGAATGGAGTATGGCTCATAAAAGAAAACTCAGCATCGCAGCAACAGGTCGCGCAGAGTTTGCGATTCATCGCGGTGATGCCATGTGCGCTTATGCTCAATGGCCACAACCTGCTACCATCATTTCTGATGGGGCCTACGGTTTAGGCGGTTTCCCAAGCGACCCTATCGATACATCCGACCTTGCCGAATGGTATGCCCCCCATGTGCAGGTATGGGCAGATGTGGCCTCGCCTGCGACCACGCTATGGTTCTGGAACACTGAACAAGGCTGGGCTTCGGTCCACCCCCTTCTGAGCGATTCAGGTTGGGTATATGAGCAGACCATTGTATGGGATAAAGGTCTTAGTCATGCAGCTGGCAACTCCAACGGGCAAACTCTTCGCCGGTTTCCCGTCGTCACAGAAATATGCGTCCTTTATTCACGCAAGCTTGAGCTGCCCACTGCAGATGGAGTTTTGCCTGCACAACAGTGGCTCCGTCACGAGTGGCAACGATCAGGGCTACCTCTCAACTCAGCGAATGAGGCTTGCGGAGTTCGAAATGCCGCCACTCGCAAATATCTCACCTCCGACCGCCACTGGTATTTTCCACCACCTGACATGCTTGAACAGATGGCTCTTTTTGCCAACGCTCATGGAAAGCCGACTAATCGCCCCTATTTCACCCTTGACGGAGAGAATCTGCCAAAAGCGGAGGAGTGGCGGAAACTGAGATACAAATGGAACTTTGAACATGGCATCACCAATGTTTGGAATCATCCCCCAGTTAATGGAAAAGAGAGGTATCGAGGCAACGGACTGCGCTCAGCACCTCGCATCCACAATCCCGGGCCGAATTCTGCAGCCCACTTCAACCAGAAGCCGCTCGAATTCATGAAGCGCATCGTGAAAGCCTGCACCGACCCGGGTGATGTTGTCTGGGAACCCTTCGGAGGGCTATGCACAGCCTCCGTAGCTGCGCTTGAATTAGGACGCCGAGCCTATTCTGCCGAAGTAGTAGAAGCCTTTGCCGACATAGCCGAAGGGCGTCTGCGAGAAGCAATTCGACCAGTCCGAGCAGCATGAATTTTTTGTCATGACCGTCGCTTCTTCCGCCCCCAATCGCCTCAAGCTCAATGAAGACGATCCGAAAACCAGCCTTTACCGCAGAGTGGCTGATGCAGTGCTAGCACTACCAAGCTACTTCGAATCAGACACAACAATCACGGGCATTCAAGCAACTGATCTTTTTGCACTGAATTCCGTCTTGTCGGCATCCATTGAAGTTCAGGTTGTGAGGACTCTGAACAATATGAGATCTGTATGGGATCCAACTGGTAGCTGGCAGACTTACTCATTCGAGCGTCAATCTCAAACTTTCCCTGATGTGAGGCTGGTATCACGAGACGGCGACTCTCTCAATATCGCCATGGGAATTGAACTTAAGGGTTGGTACCTCCTATCTAAAGAGGGAGAACCCAGCCTTCGCTTTGCCACCACTCCAGCAGCTTGCGCTGATCATGACCTCATAGCCGTTGTGCCTTGGCACCTATCAGATGTGCTGTCTGGAACTCCGGTCATAACTTCCCCTTGGGTGGAATCAGCCAGCTACGCAGCAGAATACCGAAATCATTGGTGGCAACATGTGAGAACAACCACTGCTGATACCGCTATCCACTCCCCTGACAAGGAGGTCGGCCCTTATCCCATCAAATCAGACATGGTGGCTGACAAACCCGCCTCAGACAAAGGAAGCAACTTCGGCAGGCTGGCTCGAACAGGCATCATGGACTCATTCATCAGTGTCTCACTCAGCACAGCCATAGCAGGAATAGAAGCAGAACACTGGATTAATTTTTTCAAAGCATTCTCCGAGGGAAGCGACCCAGCCAAAATCAGAGAGCAACTACAACGCAGATTCCAAGGGAGAAGTTAAGCTAGCTGCCAAAAGGTTATTGTTTGATCAGTAATGGTTCATGGCTGGGGGGCGGAAGAAGGCGGTTAGGTGGATGTTGGCTGCCTAGGCTAATGTAATCTTCTCACTGACTTTTAATTGTTGCTACCCCGTACAGCTTGAATAGTTTGTTTGAACTGTATTATCGGGAGGAGGTCGGATTTCTTTTTGGTTAGTTTGAAGGTGGCGGAGGAGCCTTTGTCCATGGTGACTAGATTGCCGGCTTTGCCTGTGGCTATTTCTGCTTTTGTCCAGATGCCGAACAGGATTTCCTTTGGGGCGATTCCTAGGCAGAGAACTCCGTCGTAGTCTCGGTGGTGTCTGATGTGATTGAACTGAAAATTGCCATTCGTGTCTTCTGTGGCTGTCTTTATTTCATATCTTTTGCCGTCTATCTCGGCATCCCAAGAACTTTGTTTGCTGGGGGCATCCTTCCATGAGATGCCTTCTGCTAGGCACCAATCTCGTATGAAATCCTGCCCGACATTTCCCACATGCGTGTTGCTCAGAAGTTTGACATCTCTAAGCGACGATACTCTCCACTTGGCAGCATTGCCATACCCTTTTGCCACACTCTTCATCACAGCAATCGGATCATTCATCTGCATAGCCTCCGTCTATTACAGCTTGCCTGATGTGATACATGGAAATGTGTCGGCAGTTGTGCACAGCTAGGTTTGAGTATTCTCGCCAATCCGTGCCCTGAAGGAGTTGGGTTATGTCATCATAATGTTCTTTGATTACAATGCCATATCCGCAGGCGTATCTCACTTTTTCAAAGTCTTTTACCAGAGTAGGGGGTTCGCCATAAAATGTCCTCTGCAAAAACCAGTCTGCATCGTCCAGCCGTCTTTGCCCGCAGAGACGCTCTTTGCGTGTATCTACCGTGAACAGCTCAATGACTTTATCGCATGATTTGCGATGATTTGCCCTGTTTTCACCTCTCTTCCAAATCTGCCAGAGCGAATTGAGTTTGACTGGTTTTCCGTCAGGGTGAGCGAAAGCATTTGGAGGCAGCGGCTCAGACAGCACAAGCTCAGCCCCCTTCACCCGCAGTTTCGGGCTTCCTTTGCCATCGCTCTGAAATGACATCGGCAGAATGAAGCCGATGTACTCAGCAAAAGAGGCGGAATGATTCAGAAATGCCAGAGCGAGCCATGCCCTGTATCCGAATGGCGGGTTCCCAATCACGACATACTTTCTTCCTTTATCTGCTGGACTCCAAGTCAAAAAATCTTGCTGGATGAACTCTTCTCGCATTGGCATAATGTCAATCCCCAACCTATCGGTCTCTGGCAGCAGATCATAGAATGCCCCATTTCCCACTCCCGGCTCGACGAAAGTGAAATCTGATGGGTTTGCGGCATTGCCCTCCATCACTGATTGCAAGCTGGCATAGCACTCATTAGCTATATCGGGATCGGTGAAATACCTGTCGAGACCCACTGATTCAATATCGACCCAGCTAGGAATGCGCGGATTGATGCTCCAAGCACTATTTCGCAGTCGCAGGGCTAGGGCGATTTCATCCTCAGAAACATCGTCTTCAGACCTGATTGAGCCAACTGAGAGTGGGGACGGGAATGGCAAGACAGGAGCAATGCTTTCCGCTCTCTGAGGCGGAGCGACGACTGCTAAGGCTTCTGTCATAGATTTGACATTAGCGAGGGGGTGTGACAAGCATAGGATTTGGCAGCAATTGACTTTCAGCAGAAGACCGAATACCCCCGCCAGGCCCACCTGAACCTCCTAAATCAGTAATGGTTCATGGCTGGAGGGCGGAGGAAGGCGGTTAGGTGGATGTTGGCGGTTTGGGCTAGGGCTACTGCTAGGGCGGAGGGGGCGCTTACGGCGGCTACGGTGGGGAAGCCGGCGGCCCAGGCTTTCTGGAGGATTTCGAAGGAGGCTCGGCCGCTTACGAAGAGGCATAGGTCGGAGGCGGGGAGGTTGTCGTCTAGGAGCATTCTGCCTACTACTTTGTCTACTGCGTTGTGGCGGCCTATGTCTTCTCGCACTATTAGCGGCTCGCCGTTTAGGTCGCAGGCGGCTGCGGCGTGGACTCCGCCTGTTTTCTCGAAGAGGGCTTGCAGGGGGCGGACTTTTTCGGGGATGGCTGCTAGGACATCGGGGGGGAATCTTTTCGGGTTTTCCAGCGGGCTGAGGTGCTCCAATAGCTGCTGGATGCTTTCGGCGCCGCAGATTCCGCAGGATGAGGTGGCTGTGCCTAGCCTGGGGGTCGGCTCTGGGACATCGCCTG
>PYJE01000161.1 GCA_003635305.1 Candidatus Poribacteria bacterium
CGGCGGCATTTTGAGATATGGGCAATTCAGCGGATTCCGGGCATCGCGCCGAACGAAAAAGGCGGCGCAGACCGGGGGATTGATGGCAGAGGCAGAATGGTGGAAACGCCAGACGGCGACTACACCAAAGTTGTCCTCGCCCAAGTGAAAAGTGGGAAATTCTCGCTCAGTCAACTGCGTGATTTTCTCTATGTGATGCACCGTGAGAACGCGGCGATGGGTGTCTATCTTACGATGGAAGATGTCGCCTCCAAAGAGGCACAAAACGAGATATTGGAATTTGGGAGAGTCACCGTCGGGACAGATGTCTTTCCGCGGGTGCGATTCTATTCAATGGAGGAGTATTTCCACGGCAAGCACCTTGCGATGCCGGCGATGATTAATCCGTATACCGGCAAACCGCTCATGCGTGTGTTACCGTTTGGTTTTTAAATTGTAGGACAGATGCAGCCGCGCGGTTGGAAACCGCGCCTACCGATGGCCGCAGCCGCGCGATTGGAAACCGCGCCTACCGGTGGATGCAGACACGCGGTTGGAAACCGCGCCTACCGACAGAGATTTCCGTTGTGAGTAGCGCACAAATCACACGTCTCACAACGGTAATCTTCCTCGACTTCTTCGCCAAAATATTCACGGATGACGCGCGTCCGGCACGTAGCCTCTAGCGCGTAAAAGACTACCTTATCAATCTGCTGGCGTTTGCGGCGGACATAGTCGCCGACTTCGATCTGTTCTTCTGTAAACGTGCTGAAGAGTTCGCTGTCCTGGATGAGTTCGATCAGCATCAGATCTTCCTGTCCCCGATACTGAATATGGCCATCGCTTTGCAACTCGGCGAGGTGCTCCATCACCGCCTTCGGATTCAACGCTGTCGCTTTGCATAAATCCAAAATCTTCCGCTGTCTTCCCCGTCGGAGTTGGTGGAGTAGACGCTGCTGCATCGTGTCTGGCAGTGGTGCACTTTGCCTAGAACGTCCGAAACTCACCGAGAACTGCGATGGCACATTATACCACCGCTTCAGAAAACCGAGTTTCTCCAGATAACTGAGGCAGACCTGGATTTTCCCACTTTTAAACCCGCTCATCCACTCCAATTCATCGCTGGCGATGGTTCGGTAGAAACCCGCACCCTCAAAATTCTCAATCACCTTCAGAAGTTTCAAAAGCGAAGGTTTATCAGGCGCGTTCTCCTTGATAAACCACTCGTGCAGTCCCCTATCTTCGGGACAGTAGAGCAGAACGCACTGCGAGTCTTTGCCATCTCTGCCGGCTCTGCCGACTTCTTGGCAATATTCCTCCAGTGTGCCAGTCATCGTCCAATGCACGATGTATCGGATATCCGCCTTGTCGATGCCCATGCCGAAGGCGTTCGTCGCGACGACGATGTCTAACCCATCGCCGCTGTCATCAAAAAACGCTTCTTGGACGCGCGTGCGTTGGTGCGGTTCAAGGCCGGCGTGATAGTATTCGGCACGAAACCCGCGCATCTTCAGGTAATCGGCGATGTCCTCGGTGTTGCTTCGGGTGCCGGCGTAGATAATCCCGTTGTCGCCCGCGGAATTTTGATAGAGGAATTCCGCTAGTTGCACATACTTTTCGTCTTCATCACCGCTCTCTTGCACGCTCAGTTTCAGATTCGGACGTTCAATACCTTGCGTCAGCACTTTGGGGGTGGGGATATGGAGCAGATTCAACACATCTTCCCGAATCTCCGGCGGTGCAGTTGCGGTGAAGAGCGCGATGACGTGCGGTTGGAGCGCGTCCATCGCATCGCGGAGGGACAGATAAGCGGGCCGGAAATCGCGTCCCCACTGCGAGATACAGTGCGCCTCGTCAATCACAAATAGGGAGATGACACATGTGTTCAGCAAATCCAGAAAACGTCGGCTCCGCAGGCGTTCCGGGGAGATATAGAGCAGTTTGACTTCGCCGCCCTGGATGCGTGCTAACTCCGTGAGATATTCATCAAACGTCTGTGTGCTGTTGATGAGAGAGACCGCGGTGATTCCCTGCGCCTTCAACGCGTCAACCTGGTCCTTCATGAGTGAGATGAGCGGCGAGATAACCACGGTGATGCCGGTAAGCATCAGCGCGGGCAGTTGGTAGCATAACGATTTTCCGTGCCCCGTTGGGAAGACAGCGAACACATTTTCGCCCGCCAAAATCGCCTCAATAATCTCGCGCTGCCCGACGCGGAACTCGGTGTAGCCGAAGTGGGTATCAAGCGCGGCGAGGAGTTTGTCTGAGTGAGACTGGGGGGTTTCGCCTATCGGTTGTTGAGACTGGGAGGTTTCGCCTAAGGTTTGAGACAGGGAGGGCTCTCCTACCGGTTTCAGCACCAGAATGGAGTCAACTTCTTCTAGCAGCTCTTGCAAATTGCTCATGGTATTTCTCAACTTCAAATAAGTTGGGCTCAGGCGAACCCAACTTACGAGGGGCAATTTTTTAATCCCGAAAAAACCTAAATCGGAGGATGTGAAAAATCGCGGCGATGCCGTCCTTCCAGTTGACTGTTTTCCCTTCGTGGTAATCCCTGCCGCGATAGGTAATCGGGACATCGACGATTCTGCACTTTCGCTTGGCAAGTTTCGCCGTAATTTCCGGTTCAAAACCGAACCGATCGGACTGGAGTGTTGCCGCAATCTCTTGCAACATCGGCGTTTTCATCACCTTATAGCAGGTCTCCATGTCAGTAAGGTTCGTGCCGTTGACGACATTAGATAGGAATGTCAGGAAGCGGTTGGCGAGATAACTCCGCAGCAAACCTTCTTGTCTACCCGCCATAAAGCGTGAGCCGTAGACGACATCCGCTTCGTCCGCCAAGATGGGCTGCAGCAATTTGGGGTAATCACCCGGGTCATATTCCAAGTCAGCGTCTTGGATGAGGGTGATGTCCCCGGTGATATGTTGGAACCCGGTGCGGAGCGTTGCACCTTTGCCTTTATTGATGTCGTGATAAAAGATTTTCGTGGAGGGCTCTGCCTTGTTCTCAATGCGTTTTAAGATTTCGCGTGTGCCATCCGTGGAGCAGTCATCAACGAGAATCAGTTCTTTTTGCATGCCGACATCAACGGCGGCGATCTGGCGCAAAATCTCATCGAGGCTCTCCACCTCGTTGTAAATCGGAATCACAATAGTTAGCTTCGGCTCCATCTGGATGTCCCCCAATGTTTTCGGAGTCTTCCGCAACGTTTTCTACATAATACCCGATTTCGCTTTTTTATGCAAGTTTTTTCTTTCGGGGCTCAGGCCGATTCAGTTATCCCCTGTAGGAGAGCGCTCCCGGGCTCGATGTGTGCGGTGGCACTCCTACCAGAGAAAATGGCGTGCTCACCAAAAACCGAATGTCTTTGACTTTAGAATGGCGATAACTAAATGTCTCTGATTTTTTCTGTAACGTTTGACACAAAATGGCAACATAGTATATAATAAGGTGTTGAATGCATAAAATGAGCCCTCCTGAGGATATCCAGTTAGGAGAGATATTCCGTTCGTTTTATCTGTGACAGAAACAACGAACTAAGGCTCTAATTTCTTCGATTGGAACACAAAGGAGGTAGGAATCAAATGAGAACATTCCTTATTCTCTTTGTTGGCTGTTTGCTTTGCATCGGTATTTTGCTAGCGATGCGGGCCGGAAGACGCAAGAGCGACTCCGAAGTGATAAAAATCTATAAAGCCACCCCCTACTCGCCGAAACGGGTAGGCACTCCACAAACCGAGCGCGCCGAAACCCTCACAGATTCCACTCTTTCCGAAGAGGGGAACAGTGATGCAGGCCTAATGCATCGCTCCCCTGGGCCGTTATTAAGCGACGAAAACGGAGATTCGGAAGCGGAAAAGGGGTTTGGAGAATCAATTGCAGAGCTGGCACGAGATAGCCAAATCTCCGAGCTCATTGATGAACCTGTGGAAAACGAACCGGCAGAAGCGATGAATCTAGGAGAAGGAATGACAGAGGCAACAATCCCTTATTGGGAGCTTTCTAAACTTGTTATCGACGCGTACGAATTGGAAGAAGTCCTGAACGATTATGGTGTCTACGTAGCCGAAGGGCATGGTGGCGGCCGCTGCCCCTTCTGTGCTCATCCGGAGGATTTTCAGGTGATGACTAATGCCAAAACGGGCAGACGTGAATCTTGGTGTTGTTTTACTTGTAGCAATCTCTCATACAACGTCATTGATTTTGTGAGTAAGATGGAAGGCATTGATGAATTCCGTGCTGCAACGTTGTTAGCTGAGCGGGCTGGGCTGCTCGAATAAATGTCGGTTTTGGTGCCGGCCGCCAGGGATATGACGGTGGTGGCAGTGCCGGGTTCGGGAAACCAGAGACCGGGGGCGACTTCGTGGAAGGCATCCGCGCGTGTGACAGTGAAAAAACGTTCTTGACATTTTCGCGTTTTTCTGCTACTATCCTCTATAAACTTGAATAGGATGCAAAATATGCAGACCCGAGAGGAACTTTACGATGCCGGCCTCACCCATTTTGCTGAAAACGCACTGGAGGCGGCAGTCAATGCTTTCAAAAAACTGATCGAAGCGTATCCGGACGATACCGAGGGGTATATCGGATTAGGACATGCTTATGAACGGCTTGGCAACTACGATGAGGCCATCGCGGCTGTTCAAAAGGCGATTGCGCTCGATCCGCGCGACCCGCTCGCTTACACCAGTCTATCTATCTGTTACCAACGAAAGGGGCTGATTCCAGAAGCAGAGGATGCGATGGCGCAATCGCAAAGGCTGCAGATGGAGGCGGCCCGGTAAGTGCCCCCTGGGCGCGGTTGAAATTATGTAGGGAGGCGCGGTTTGAAACCGCGCCTACGGCCAAGAGGGAAACGGCCCAGGAGGCACGGTTGAAAACCGCGCCTACGGGTTCGTTATGTTATCGGGTGGAGAGAAACATCCGCCATTACGATTAGGAGGGCTGTTATGACTAACGTTACTTTACTCGATCCGACTTCTCAGGGCGATGTCTCGGCGAAATTTCTCGCGCCGCGGCTGGACAGCCTTGACGGAAAGGTGATGGGTCTGCTGAACATCACCAAAAACGGCAGCGATATTTTCCTTGAACGCGTTGAGGAATTAATGCGCGAACGGTTTGACCTGGCGGATGTCATCCATGTCAAAAAACCGACGTTTTCGCGGCCCGCGCCGATGGATTTGCTCGTCAATCTCGCCGAGCGCGCCGATTTCGTCGTTGAAGGGCTCGCCGACTGAGGCTCCTGTATCTCGTGCAGTATGCACGATGGGAGTGCTTTAGAAGAGCGCGGCGTGCCGAGTGTCGCTGTTTGCACAGAGGTGTTTTTCGCCGCCGGGAAGGTGCAGGCGCGCGTTCTCGGCCACAGCGATTTGGAACCGCTAACCGTGGCGCACCCGATCCAGAGTCTGACACCGGATCAGATTCGTGAACGCGCGGAAAGCGTGGTTGAGCAAATCGCCGAACGGTTGATGAAGTAGCACGCCTAACACGTAGGGCGGGGGCCTGTCCCCCGCCAAACTTCATTCTCAACGGTTGATGAAGTAGCACGCCTAACACGTAGGGCGGGGGCCTGTCCCCCGCCAAACTTCATTCTCAACGGTTGATGAAGTAGCACGCCTAACACGTAGGACGGGGGCCTGTCCCCCGCCAAACTTCATTCTCACCAATAACCCTTTCTATGAAATGAACTTGATTCGTCTCGCATCAGTAGGGAAACAGGCCCTGCCCTATGATGATGGGATAGGTTATTCCTTCTGGAAGACAAACTCCCCATTTGCAAAATCGGCGGCGATGGCATCTCCATCGCTGAAGGTGCCTTCAAGCATCTGAATTGCCAACGGATTGAGGATATCGCGCTGAAGCACTCTGCGAAGCGGCCGCGCGCCATAAACTTCGTCAAAGCCGCGTTCCACGAGCTGCGCCTTTGCCGCATCGGATAGCGTGAGCGTCATCTCCTTTTCGGCAAATCGGGTGCTGAGGTGCGCGAGCTCCAGCGTTACGATGCGTTTCAGTTCGTCCATGCCGAGCCGCTCGAAAATCACCAGATCATCGATGCGGTTCAGGAATTCCGGGGGGAAGTGGGCGCGCAAGGCATCCATCACCTTCCGACGGAGCTCTTCGGGCATCAACCGCGCATCGGTAATCCACTGACTGCCGATGTTCGAGGACATGATGACAACCGTGTTTTTGAAATCGACGGTGCGGCCTTGTCCATCAGTCATCCTGCCATCGTCCAGCATTTGGAGGAGGACGTTGAATACCTCCGGATGCGCTTTCTCCACCTCATCCAATAAGATAACGCAATAGGGTTGCCGCCTGACAGCCTCGGTGAGTTGTCCGCCTTCATCGTAACCGACGTATCCGGGCGGTGCCCCGATGAGACGTGATACGGTGTGCTTCTCCATGTATTCGCTCATGTCCACGCGCACCATCGCGTTGGCATCGTCAAACAGGAATTCGGCAACGGATTTGGCGAGGTGCGTTTTGCCCACACCGGTGGGTCCCATGAAGAGGAAGGAGCCGAGGGGTTTACCCGGGTCGCCGAGTCCGACGCGCGCGCGTCGGATGGCGTTGGATACCGCGGCGACTGCCTCGTTTTGCCCGATGACCTGTTCGCGCAGCCGTTCTTCCATGTGGAGCAGTTTCTGTGTTTCGCCTTCCATGAGGCGGAAAACGGGAATGCCTGTCCACTTAGCCACGATCTCGGCGATGTCCTCCGCGCTGACGTGCTCTTTGAGGAGGCGCGAACGGGAGGTTGCGTTATCCGATTGTCGAGAACGGGAGGGCTCTTCTACTGCGTCCTCGCGTAAGGCTTGCAGCTGCTTTTCAAGAGCTGGGATTCTGCCGTATTCAAGTTCGGAGGCTTTACCCAGAGCGCCGCTTCGTTTCGCCTGTTCGGATTCAATGCGGAGTGCCTCAATCTGCTCCATCAGTTCCCGAATTTGCACCAAGTTCGCCTTCTCGTTCTGCCAGTTGGCTTTCAGTGCGTTCGCGCGCTCTTTCAGTTCTGCGAGTTCAGCGTTGAGTTTTTCAAGGCGTTGCTTTGCGGCGGCATCGTCCTCCTTCATCAACGCCTGCTGCTCAATCTGAAGTTGGATGATGCGGCGTTCCACCTCGTCAATCTCCTCAGGCACGCTATCAATCTCAATCCGGAGCCGAGAGGCGGCTTCGTCCACCAGATCTACCGCCTTGTCAGGGAGAAAGCGTTCGGAGAGGTATCGTTTTGAAAGCGTTGCGGCGGCGATAATGGCATTGTCCTGAATTTGCACGCCGTGGTGGGTTTCATAACGCTCTTTCAGTCCGCGCAGAATTGCGATGGTGTCCTCAACGGACGGTTCCAAGACTTGAACGGGTTGGAATCGGCGTTCGAGGGCGGCATCTTTCTCAATGTATTTGCGGTATTCATCAAGCGTGGTTGCGCCGATGCATCGCAATTCGCCGCGTGCGAGTGCAGGTTTCAGCATATTCGACGCGTCAACGGCTCCTTCTGCTGCGCCTGCGCCGACGATGGTGTGGAGTTCGTCAATGAAGAGGATAACTTGTCCCTCTGCCTGTTCGATGTCGGCGAGGACTGCCTTGAGCCGGTCTTCAAATTCGCCTCGATATTTACTACCGGCGATGAGCGCGCCTAAATCAAGCGCGGTGAGCCGCTTCTCGCGGAGTGTTTCTGGCACGTCGCCATCTGCGATGCGTTGCGCGAGGCCCTCCACAATCGCCGTTTTGCCGACACCCGGTTCCCCGATAAGCACAGGGTTATTTTTACGTCTGCGGGACAGCACCTGCATCACACGGCGGATTTCATCGTCGCGCCCGATAACCGGGTCAAGTTTGCCGGCGAGTGCCTCCTGTGTGAGCACCCTGCCAAACCGAGTGAGGGCCTGGTATTTGTCCTCCGGGTTCTGATCGGTTACCCTCTGATTGCCGCGGATGTCAACGAGTGCCGCGAGGATTTTGTCCTTGGTGACACCAGCATCCCGAAGGATTTTACCGGTTTCACTCTGTTTCGTTTCGGCGCAGGCGATGAGGAGATGTTCGGTGCTGACATATTCGTCCTTGAGTGTCGTCGCCTCCTTCATCGCGTTGTCCAAAACGGTTTGGAGTGCGGCAGAGATATACAATTCGGAACCGGCGCGATGCACCTTCGGTGCCTTCTCAATGACTTCCTCGATGGCCGCTTTAATGCTAGCGGTATCTGCCCCCAGTTTTTGAAAAATAGGCGTGACAATCCCATCGGTTTGCGTGATGAGTGCCGCCATGAGGTGTTCAACGCCGAGTTCAGGGCTTTGCGCTTGACTAGACAAACTTTGCGCTGTCTGCAGTGCTTCTTGTGCCTTAATCGTCAATCTATCAAATTGCATGATGTGCCTCCGTGACTCATTTGATGATATGCTTGAAAGCATTTGCAAGAGCTGTGCCAATTATTAGTGTGCCATTGTGCCATTTTGGCAATTAATGGGTAGGTTTGGCAGGCAGAAGAGGCTCCGTTACGACAAACTCTTGATTCACGGCGAGGTTCTCCAACACCTGCACGCGGCCCCTCGGCCAGCGAATTTCAACGCTATCCACGCTAGTTTTCTCTCCGAGGCCAAAGAGCAGCCTCGGGTCATTGCTACAGAGATAGCTGGCATTTCGGCGCACTTCGCGAACGTGTGTTTTGGTGCCGAGCGTCAACGTAACGCGCGCGCCGATGCCATCGCGATTGCTGATAGTGCCGAGCAGGGTGAGCCGCAGCCAATTGTGCTGGGTTTCATTGCGCAACAGTTTCACGTCTCCGTTTAGCTGCGTGACGACGATGTCTGTATCGCCATCGTTATCATAATCGCCGAAAATGGCCCCGCGGCTGACACTGGGGAGTGGCGGTTGGGACAACGCTTCGACTGCGATGAACGTGCCATCGCCGCGGTTCCTGAAAACCTGGTCTGGTTGCGCGTAAGATAGCACATCTGTCATCTGCGCGATGTTGGGGAAGATATGTCCGTTCGCCACGAAAATATCAAGCCAACCGTCGTTATCGGCATCGAAAAAGCCGGTGCCGAACCCCAGATAAAGATAACTCTCCTCGCCTAACTTTGCTTGATAACTGACATCGGTGAAGGTGGCATCGCCGTTGTTCCGATAGAGCGTGTTGGTTTCGTAAGAGAAATTGGTGACGAAGATGTCAAGGGCTCCGTCGTTGTTGTAATCGCCAGCGTCCACGCCCATGCCGGCTTGCGCGATGCCATCTGCGCTGTAGGCACACCCCGTGAGGATGGCGAGCTCGGCGAACGTGCTGTCGCCTTTGTTATAGAAGAGGTAGTTCGGCGTGTCGTCGTTAGCGACGTAAAGGTCTGGATGTCCATCGGCATCGAAGTCAGCGGCGACGATGCCTAATCCTTTCCCGCGGAACATGCCGCCCGGGTCGCGGATATTCGCTGCTTCGGTGACATCGGTAAACGTTCCATCGCCGTTATTTCGGTAGAGCCGGTCTGGTGCGCCTTCAAAGTTTTTGGGGTGGCAGTAACCACGAATCTTTTCGCGCCCCGAGGCGGGGTTCTCAAAACAGGGAGGGTAGGTGGCAGTTAACGCGTAGTTGAGATAGTTAACGACATAGATATCGAGGTGGCCATCGCTATCGTAATCAAAGAAGGTTGCGCTGCTACTCCAATGCGCATCGGTAGTTACGCTTTCCAAGCTCGCCTGAGTAAACGTTCTGTCGCCATTATTTCGATAGAGCCGATTTGCGCCGAAGTTCGTCACATAAATATCGGTATACCCATCGTTATCGTAATCGCCGCAGGCGGCACCGTGGCCGTAACTGCCTTCGTTGCCGACACCGGCTATCGCGGTGACATCGGTGAAACTTCCATCGCCGTTATTTCGGTAGAGGACACTTGGTGCTGCGCTATTTACCAAGTAGATATCAAGTTGGCCATCGTTGTCATAATCGAGGAATGCGCCGCCTGCGCCGAGGGTTTCGGGGAGGTGATACTCTCCCTTTGCGCCGTTATCGTGCGTGAAACGGATGCCGGCGGATTCGGTGACATCGGTGAAGTGGATGCGTGGTTCCGCGGCGAACGCACACAACGGCATCAGGAGGAGGAGGAGTGTTTGGCGGCATTGCCTTTTCATTTTCGTTCGGCGGCGGCTTGATACATCTCTCGCGTTATGCTGAGAACGTCTTGCGGCGCGCCGAGGGCATCGGTAAGGTAACGGCTCTCTGCCTGTTCTCTGATTTCGTCAGGGATGCCGTGGAGTGCTTCGGCGATGGGCCCGGCGATGGCGGCGAGGGTATCCGAGTCACCGCCGAGGGAAACGGCGTTCCGCACCGCGTCTTCAAAACTGGTTGCTTCCAGCGCGCACGCAATCGCCGGTGGCACCGTGCCTTGACATGTCATATCAAATGCATAGTGTTGACGAATTTCGTCTACCGTCTGACTCAGTTCATAGCCGTATTCGGCAGTGATTACCTTGCGGATGCTATCCGGACTTTCGCCGTGGAACGCGAGCCAGATGGCGTGTGTCGTCGCCCGCGCGCCTTTCATACCTTCGGGATGATTGTGCGTGATTTCCGTCACTTTATCCGAAGCGGCAAGGGCAGTATTGAGCTCTTCGCGGTTCAGGAATGCCGCCGGTGAGACGCGCATCGCCGCGCCGTTATAGAAGAGGTTGTAGGGTTCCGGTTCGTCTAAATAAACCCACTGCGTGAAAATGCGGCTATAACCTCGCCGCGGGTGGGTTCGGCACCACTTCTGCATCGTCTCCGCTGGCGGGAGGTTATGCAGCAGAATATCCGCCACCGCTGCGGTGCAGACAGAGTCGTCTGTGTAACGGCACGCCAGACCGAAGAAAGGGAAATCTTTGGTTTTGATTCGGGCTTGCTGTCCTTCGTAAATCGAACCGACAGTATCGCCAATGATTGCACCAAACATGTTTCCTCCTCAAGGATGATGCACATCGTTAATGCGATAGGCGCGCTTTCAAAGCGCGCCTACCGGAATTTCTATGCACGCAGTAGACGCGATTTTCAACATTTCTATGCACGCGGTAGACGCAATTTTCAACCGCGCCTCTCGGAATTTCTATGCACGCAGTAGACGCGATTTTCAACCGCGCCTCTCGGAATTTCCATGCACGCAGTAGACGCGGTTTGAAACATTTCTATGCACGCGGTAGGCGCGGTTTGAAACCGCGCCTCTCAGAAATTACGATAACTACGTGCAGCCTAATTCCGCTGCGCCTTCAGATTCGCCCACGTTGTGGTGAATTTGCCTCGCGCTTCTACACTCGTGACGACAGCGGCGTATTCGGCGAAATCTGATTCGTCAAAAGCGGAACCGTAGACTTCCACTTCGTCAATCATACCGCTGAAATAGTGGATATCCGTGCCTTCGCCATCGTCATCGTGGAAGACAGCGTTGGCATTGACGTACCCGATGCCGATGTCATCACCATGTGTGAAGAGTTGTCCACCATCTTCACTGGCAATCATCTCGCCATCCAGCCACATCTCGAATTTGCCGGGCTCCACTGCCTCGCCGGCTTCACGGATGACTAAGCCGACGTGATACCACCGGTTTGACTCAACAGGCGCAGAGGGCCACGCGCCATCCCAATTATATTCGGCGCGGTTCCAACCACCGACGTAGACCTGGCCCTCAAAGACGTTGAGGACGAGGCCGCGGGTGCGTCCGCCTTCCTCAAAAATCGTCTGCTTCTGTTCGGTGATGCCGACATCGGCGCAGTTGAAATAAGCGACGATCGTCCTGTCAGTGTAAGGACCGCCGGTGTTGATGTCGGCGGAATCCGGCAGTTTCACACCGTCTCCATCACCATCAAAAAGCAGTGCCTTCCCGACGACACCGTCAACAACCTCCGGGTCTCCGACGAGTTCGCCGTTCACGCCTTTACCGGAGGCATCTTCGCCATCACCGTTGTCAAAATTCCAAATTGCCGCGACGGTTGCGTCATCTTTCGCCGCGAAGGTTGTCACGGCGACGAACATGAGCAACACACTTAAAACCGAAAACAGACTTAATTTTGCCATTTGGCATATCTCCTATAGCGTTATACCAAATTCGCCTCTACAGTTGGGAATCGCCCAATTCCAAACAGCACAAGACTAGGCGCACTCGACTTACAGAGGCGGGACGGATCAACGTCATTTGGTAATTGGTTAATTGAAAGAAGGGCTCTCATCAGGAATGCAGAAACGGGAAGAACAACTCCTGCGGTTCGTGCATCGAGACCGGGGGCCCTCCTACGGCGGTTCGTGCATCGAATGTTCGCGATCAGGCGATCGCGAACTACAGGGGCCAAGGACTCTCCTACCGCGGTTCGTGCAGCGAGACCAGGAGGACTCTCCTACTGCAAGATGAGAGGCTTCTAATTATCTGTGCGTTGAGCCTTCAAGTTGGCCCACGTCGTTGTGGATTTCCCGTGTGGTTCAACGCTGAGGGGCTTTGCGAGTTTCGCGAAATCCGCTTCGTCAAACGCCGAGCCGTAGACGAGCACTTCGTCAATCAGTCCGCCGAACCAGTCCAAGTCGCTTCCACCGCCGCCGTTATCGTGGTAGACGGTGTTCTGATTGAGATGTCCGATGCCGATATCATCGCCGTGGGCGTGGAGTTGTCCACCTTTTTCTTGAGCGATGCGCTTGCCATCAAGCCACATCTCAAACTTCTTGCTTTCTACTTTCGCTCCGCCATCGCGAATGACGAGCCCGACGTGGTACCATCGCTTTGACTTGACATCCGCGGCGGGCCAGGCACCGTTCCAGTTATATTCGGCGCGGTTCCAGCCGCCGACGTAAACTTTTCCACCATGTACATAGATGACGAGCCCGCGCGTCTGGCCGCCTTCTTCGTAGATTACCTGCTTCCGGTCTTTCACACCGACATCGTCGCAGTTGAACAACGCCGCGACGGTGCGGTTGGTATAGGGCCCGGCACTATTGATATCAGCGGAGTCGGGTAGTTTGATGCCATCGTCTTTGCCGTTAAACTTCAACGCTTTCCCGACGATACCGTCCACAGCCTGCGGCTTCCCGACAAAATTGCCATCGACCCCTTTTTTGGAGCTGTCTTTGGCAGTGCCGTTGTTGAAAGTCCAGTGTGCTGCGACGGTGGCTTCGTCGCGCTGTGCGTCTGCTGTCACAATAGGCAACAGCCCGAGGCAAAGTATGAGAATAAGAAACCGAATCACTATTATTCCTCCTTGCGAATTGCCGCCTTTCCACTAGGTGTGGAGGGTGTTAAGGTTTTGAGTGATAATAGATGCCTTAATTATGACAAATTCCCGAAATTTTGTCAAATTTAAAAATCGCAAAATGCGGCGCGCACGTTTTCGCTTGCCAAAAACCGATTTTTAGCGTATCATAACGGGAAACAGAAAGTGGTTCCGGTGTCGTTCTGAAACAGGGCGGCACCGCTGTTTCAACGCGAAAACTATTGAGGTGCAACATGAGACACAAATCAAACCTGATAACTGCCCTAATCCTCGCTGTTAGCCTAGCGGCTGCTGGCGCGTTTGCGGTGGAACTCACCGAGGGACTTGTCGGATACTGGCCGCTGGATGGAAACGGCGATGACGCATCCGGCAACGGACACGATGCCGAACTTGAGAAAGGCGCGAAATGGGTAGACGATGGATGGATGAACGGGGCCGTTGAAGTCGATGGCGGCGGCGGACATGTCGTCGTGGATAATAAGTTTGAACTCACTACCGATACGCTCACTGTCATCGCGAGAATCAACGGGTGGAAGACTATCGACTGGTCTGGCATTGTCGTCGGGCGAAACGGGACACCGTTCTGGATGGGCATCGCGCCGAATAATACTTTGACTTACGTCTGGAATAACAACGCCGCAGAGACATGGGGCTGGGAAAAAGCATCCGAAATCCCAGAAAATAAATGGGCACTGGTTGCCATCGCAATCTCGCCGGATAAAGCGACTAGTTACGTTTATCACCGGGCTAACGGGAAACTCGATGCCGCGGATAACGACATCCCACATGTTGAACAGACTGTCATCAACCTCAAATTCGGCTGGGACGAATGCTGCGGAGCCAGATACTTCAAGGGGATTATTGACGAAGTCATGGTATACGAACGCGCACTAACCGCCGATGACATTGAGAGACTCGCCACCGTCGGATTGGCTGTGGATAGCAACGGCAAACTGACGACGACCTGGGCGGCAATCAAGGGGAAAACAAGGTGAAGTTAAACGCTGAACACACGGAACTCTTCATTGACGACGCGATTATCGCCGACAAGCACGGTGTGACGCGCACACTGCATCCAGCAATAAAAGATGCCGTTCCTGTCCTGGAACCTACCCCCGGCAACCTCTGGGAACACGGTGGGCCAGACCAGTCCAAGCGCGTTCACGTCTACGGAACCGTCATGTTCGATGAGGCGTTTGGGAAGTATCGGATGTGGTATATGTGCCGCATGGGACCGCATTGGCGGTTTCAGGCGAACCAAATCCCGGGGCTCTATGTGCCACGCCCAAATCGGAACCCCTCAACGTTCAACGGGCAAACGCACGATGCCTACGGCAGAAAATTCGTTGAGAATGACCGCGGTGATCTCACATGCTACGCCGAAAGTGACGATGGACTGACGTGGACAAAACCGAACCTCGGCATTTTTGAATTCAACGGCGATTCAAATAACAATATTGTCTGGGACTTGCACGGCGCGGCCGTTTTCCGGGATGACGATGAACCCGAACCGGGAAAACGATACAAGGCAATCGGGTTTTGCCGACGGTATCGGAACATCTTCCTGCTCACTTCACCCGATGGTATCCGCTGGGACGATGCCGACTATCTTGAACCAGTTGCGCAGCGGGACAACGAAGGGTGTTTCAACGTTGTCTACGACGAGAAAGCCGCCCTCTTCCGTGCTTATGCGCTGACCCGGGGGACAGACAAGGACGCGCGGCGGATGATTGCCTACACCGAAAGCCCGCGGCTAGAAGGCGACTGGGCACCCCTCACGCCGATGTTCGGCGCGGGCGAAAAAGACGATGAAATCGGTGTGGAGAGATACGGCGCGCAGCGCGCCGAAATCCATAACCTGTCAGGTTTCCGTTACCACGACAACTACATCGGCATCGCAGGGGTGTTATATGTGACAGGCCCAGGGGCACCGGAACATGAAATCCCGGTGGATGGCCCTATTGACGCGCAACTCGTTTGCAGCCGAGATGGTGTGACGTGGGATTATCCAGATGGAGCGCGGATACCGATTATCTCCCGCGGTGAAGAAGGAGAATTTGATATGGGGATGGTAATGGGCACCTCCACCGAACCGATTATTACCGAAGATGCTATCCATTGGTATTACACCGGGGCGAAACATACCCACGGTGCACCGATGAAAGAACGGTGCAAATCGATCGGGCGTGCTACCTGGCGATTAGATGGCTTCGTCTCTCTCGATGCCGATGAGAGTGGTGGCGTGGTGGAAACTATCCCCTTGCGGATACCTGGCAACGCGTTGCAGGTTAATGCGGATGCACGCGCGGGACAAGTCGCCGTTGAAGTGCTAACACAGGACGGACAAGTGCAACAGGGGTTTTCAAGGGAGGAGTGTGTGCCGTTGACAGGCGATGAAATACGGCATCAAGTCCGATGGAAATCTCGAACGTTAGCGGATGCGCGGCAACCGTTGCGGCTTCGGTTTGTGCTGCACCGGGCGCGATTGTATGCGTTCCGTTCATAAATGTGTTAGGCGGATATAGCCATCTGCTCTTACAAAGCAGCGCGCGGGCGGATAGTTAAAGACATCGGTTCTTATGCCTTCTGCTTCACCATGCTCGCGAGGATGCCGAGGATTTTGTCACAATGTTGAATGGGGTAGACCTCGAGGTCGATCTGCAGTTCTCTTTCAGCCAATTTGAGGAATTGCCATTCTCTGCCTGTCGTTGTGGCACCATAAACGCGAGGGATGTCGTTTCCTCTTTGCGCGTTAAAACGTTGCGCCGCGACCATCTCGGCGGCGCACTGCCCGCGTCCGAGTGCCAGGTCATCTTTTTTTGCCTCGACAAGGGTGACGATGGGTGCCTCCAGCAGAGATTGCAGGGGCGACAGGCTTACCAAAAAATCACACACGCCGACTAATCCGTTCTCGTCATCAATGCTGAAGTCAACGCCGGAAAAAAGACTGATGCGCCGGTTGAAGTGTTCTCGGAGCTCGACAAGGACTTGCGCGACAATCAATTCCGATTTCGCTTTTTCCGTGTTGATGGCGGTTGCTAACGGCACGTTTCGTTCCAACGTTGTCGTGAGATGCGGACTTGGAGGCACCGGTGCTACTTCCG
>PYJE01000162.1 GCA_003635305.1 Candidatus Poribacteria bacterium
CGGCGAGAGATATACGAGTTTATGGTATTGGAGAAAGCGTTCACTCAGGATCCGAATATCCTGCCATCCCACTTAGAACAACTGAGAAAGCGCGCTGTTCAAAATCCGGATGGAGTGCTTCCATCTTGGAGGGCTTTGAAAAATAATCCGAATGTTAGGATAAAGATAAGAGAAAAATAATCCGAATGTTAGGATAAGAATCATAAGAGAACAGCTGAGCAAAACCTCTGTCGGTGGCAGTCTCACCTTGCACGTTGGAATAGAGACGGCTTTCGGCTGCATCATCGCGATGTTCCTTCTGTTTTCATCTCAACTCCGTCGCACTGCAATGCAGTTTGTTGGTGAAAATGTCACCGGACACACGCTCATTTTTGTGCTTCTCATCGTCGGGTCGCGGAAAAGCAGCGATACGGCAGCGACTTTCGGAGAGGATGCGCGAGTTTTTTCCGCCGGCGAAACAACCCTAGCGCGCCTTTCAGACCGCACAGGGTATCTTTCGTTTTTGGAGACAAAAAAGGAGAGATACCCCTATTATTAGTTAGTTGTTGATTAAATGCAGGGGATGTGTTATCCTTTAACACGTCTCCTGCACATTGAGAAGAGAAGCGTCAATGTGGCAATAGCCGCGGCGCGAGAGAACCGATCTCCTCGTCTGCCGATTGCAAATCCCTTCGGCGTAAAAATGCACTCCGATGAAGACAGGATGCGGCGCATGGAGAGCAATCCGCTTCCCTGTGAAACGGGTTGAAACGCAGCAGGCGAGGGTGCTTGAAATGGGAAACGCAGGCACCAAATTCCCTATCCGGGACATCGCGCAAGGAGATTTCACATGAAAAAAGCAATTCTTGGCGGACTCACGCTAACCGCAATAATTGCTGCACTTTGCATGACAGCGGGGATTTTTACGACGAATCTCGCGAAAGCAGGTGCAACCGAGTATCTAAAGGAGGTCTCAATGAAAAAACTGCTTGGAATTTTCATCCTCATTGTTGCCGTGATAACGGGTGTGGTTCTTTACTATGCAATTGATACAGAGCGATTCATAGAGGAACTCCCGCAGCCGCCTGCTAGCGAGCAATCTATGAAGGCTTCGCCGACGACAAATTCAACACCCCCTGCCGCTGCCCCGGCTCGTTTAGATGAAAACAAGGCTAGGGTTAAAACAAGGGATATGACCGAAGAATCTGAAAACGCTGCTCTTCAAGAAGATAGCGATGCATCGCGCATTCCTGACGAGGAAAGTGGGGATTGGAGAACAGATAACAGGTTCCGCGAGCAATCGCGTCAAGCAGACCCATGGAGCCATACGGGCCCGGAACCCGCAGCGGCTAGGCAACTTCACTTCTCAAAAATGTCTCCGAACCAACAAGCCAACTTTCTCCGTGATTCATGGATAGAAATGTTTGGTGATATTCCAGAAGTCCACACCGCTGCTGAGTACATGCGAAAAGTCCTACTCAAGGAACGTATGACGGTTGATGAAGTGATAGAGGGTTTAGAAGCCTCACACCATCTTTTCCCAGGAAGCGGCTTCAATATGCGGCTTAAGCATTATAGAAGCATGAAAGAAATGGGGATTCCTCTTTTCCATCCAGAAGATTTGGAAAAGCCATCAGGAGCTAATGAAAGATAACGTGCTTTAATAGGGCCTCCCTTATGCACGATGCAATCGGTGAGGAAACGACCGGGGCGACAGAACTTACAGACTACGGAGACCGGCAAGACGCGGACGTTTTTGAATTAACGGATTTAGCCGCAGAATCCTTTTTTCCGGAACGGGTTTCTGAATCTGACGAACAAAGCGGCTCACATACGAACCGAACCGAACAACAAAGGAGGAACAGAACGCCATGAAACTGATGGAGCCGATTCAATTAAATCGCATCGTGTTTTTTGCGCTGGTGTTTCTCGCATTTTTAGGTGTGGCTTTTCTAGCCCTGATAGCCTATACCTTGTTGAGGCCCATAGAGCCACATTCGCATTCGCACCCGCATCCGCACCCGCACGATACCTCCCGCCGCAACAACACGGAGCCAAAAGCACAGCCTGTTGTTGAGGAAAACCCGCCGACTGAGAACACAGCGGCGACAGGAGAAACAGCCGCAGAAGCGGAGAACCAGGACAGCAAAACAGACCCGCGCCAACTCACCTATCAGGCAATGGTGGTTGCTTTTGAACCTGCCCTCGCATTGAAAGACACGGATCCGGTCCTTGCCAACGCGAGAATGCATGATATCGCCAGAGAACTGGGGAACGGTGATTCGGAATGGACAGAATACTTCCATCTTGAAGGACACTCGGCGATGAACAAAGACTTCCTGATGGTAGAAGATGCCCTTCGTTACTTTGAATTGAAGGAAAAATTTTTCGGTTTATCCGACCTTAATCAGGAATACCTCCAAGAGATACGCGCGATGGTTCAGTGGAATACGGAGCGGCATGAAGTGCTCCGTCGGACGGAACCCATCAGGTTACTGCTGGGGTGGATGGAAGAAAACGCGCCCGCTGAATGGGATGTCGTCAATCAACGTTATGAGGAAGCATTGGCCCCTGTGAATCCACCGCATGGGTCGGTGGTTGAAAATTGGCGCACGATTCCGCAGCGCGTGGAGGACCATTACGACAGTCTCTTCCAAGGCCTTGAACTTTTATCCGATGATTCTTTAACGCTGCAAGAGTTCTTCAGCAGTTCGTATGAGGATGCACAGGCATCCCTTTTGTCCGAGCAGGCAGCCATCCAAGCCGAACCGCCGCCAGAAGAACCAATCCCAACACGGACGCATACTTGGGATAGCCCCCACGATACACCTGTTCCGGCGGAGACGGAGGTATCCCTAGACCCGGAGACTTTCCAGCTACCGAACTTGGAAGATATCGAAAACCTGAGTGGGATAGAGATAGAAGTGCCAACAGCCGCAAGTCTTGAAACCCGCCTGCGCGAGCAACTCTCACCTGAACGTTTCACGCGCGCGATGTCCCTGCTGAATCGCTACGGTCCCGAGAAGGGACTTCAGCGGCTCAAGGAGACAGATCCGGCCCTGGCATCGCAGATTGAAACGCACCTGCAAAACCGGCAGACTGGGGAGAAATAGGGGAGACACTGACAATTCGGCTGCACTGTCACTCACAGCTGCAAGCGCGTTGTGGAATTTCTTGCAGCTGTGGGATAGCACGGTTGTCCTTGTGAACCTCCTATAAGGGTAGAGAGTTCGTGTCTGCCAGTATCCATACCACATCGCAGGAGAATTCACACACCCTGCTAGAAGGAGCGAACGGAGCATGTTTAACAAAGTCCTGAGAGTTTGCGGATTTGGCATCGTGGTGCTGGGAATTGGGATATTTTATTTCCTTACCCAACCCAAGGGACCACAAGGAATTCCCGCAGAGACGAGAGCCTTACTTGAGAAAATTTACTCCTATTCAGGCACACTCACACTAGAGGAGCAAAGGCAATTTGCTGAATTTCCTTCTATGTTGGGAGCGATAGATTCGCGGCAACCTCTTCCTAAAAGTGAATTAACCCGGTTGGAGGCGCACTTCCGCGAAGTCTATAACGACAATCCGGAACTGATGTCTGCAAGGCATCTACATGGCCACGGCTCGGGTTCCGGGACAGGCAAGCGTGCCGCCGGCATCCGGGGATTGATTTCAAAGATTGAAGAAATGGAGTACCCGGCAGAAAGTAAAGCTAACATGATCAGCCAGTTGGAAAAACTCTATGCAGCGGCCAACGATGAGTCGCTACAGCAGAAGTTAAATAAACTTCGCTTGGAATCTTTGAATGCAGACCCCGAGAATTTTGTCGGATTAGATTACGATCCGAATACAGGACAGGTTTTGAGGCTCTATCGAGACACCGTCTACCTCTATAAAACCCGTATCTACAAACCAGATGGGAGTGTCAGGGTGGAAGTCACCGGGATCCTCGGTTCTCTTGATGAAGCTCTTCAAGCGAGTTTTGATGAGTATTTTGAAAAACTCCAAACGCATCACTTGAACAGCGATGTCCCCCTATCTCCGCCCTCAAATTTACGAATTATTGAGATATACACAGATACGCTGCCCGAGAACCCGATCTTAAAGGCAATAGAGGCAGGCGTAGATGAATTGCCCGAAGATTCCCGGCAAGGAAAACTTTATGTCGTTGACGAACAGGGGCAAGAACGTGAGTATGAACCTGAAATGTCCGTGCCTGCAAACATCCACGAGGAAACAGGCGTGGAAAACAACGATACACCGGAATCCACGACAGAAATCACTCAATTTTTAGAGCAGCTCACCAACGAAGAGATTGAGAGACTCTTAGAAAAGAGTGACGAGGAGTTAGAAGCCGAATTTGAAAGGTATTTTACGCCAGAGGAATCCGCACCCGCTGAGGGTTCTTTTGAAGAAGGTTTTAAGTCCTCACTTCAAGAAAGATTTCCGCTAGAACGTTTCAATCGTGCTATGGAAATATTAGAGCACTACGGCCCCGAAGAGGGACTACGTAGACTACGGGAATTCGATCCGGCGTTTGCTAGAGAGGTTGAGCAACTCCTCCGGAAACAACCAGGGGACTAATCGGAATCTCGCGAGAACAAGTATCCAAACCCCGCCGCGGAAATCCCACGGCGGGGCTTTTCTGTCCTTGCGAATTTGTGCGGCTCATATTGCACGCGAGAAATTGAAAGTGCCTCAATTGTATTGTGTCGTTTTCCGATTGCGCCGTTACAGCCTATCCACCGTATACGCATCCAACAACCCTTCATCAATTTCCACCCCAAACCCCGGCTTCGCATCCAACGTGAAATACCCATCGCGCGGAACGGGCCGCAAGCGGCGATACAACTCATTTTCAACGCCTGCGCGGGAAGGACCGAATGTCTCTGCCATACACGGCATCGGCAGACACGCTGTTAGGTGCAACCCCCACGGCGTGCCCACCTGATGAGGCCATGTCGGAATACCGAGTGCCGCCGCCTCACGCGCAATCCGAAGGCACTCAGTGAAACCACCTGCCCAACTGACATCGGGTTGAATCATGTCCGCCGCCTTCCAACGCAACAACTCGCGAAATCCGTAGCGCGTGAACTCGTGCTCACCGGAGACAATCCATGTCGGCTGCACCTCGCGCACCAGCTGCGCCATGCCGGCGTAGTCGTCAAGCGGAATCGGTTCCTCAATCCATTTGAGTTGCGCGTCGGCAGCCTCTTCAGCAAACCGAAGCGTATAATCTACATCCCAGCGGAGATAGATGTCTGCCATCAATGCCACATCGGGGCCGATGGCATCGCGCGCAGCGAAAATTTGCGCCACGTTCTCCGTGAACCCTTCTTCTCCTTCCGCGAGTCCGTTACGGAGGGGCAACTTGCAGGCAGTGAAGCCGTTTTCTGCGTAGTAACCGACATCGGGACCGGTGGCATAAGCGGGGATTTCAAGGCAAGGCGTATCCGTGAAGAGGCTGTAAACCGGCGCGTCAAGAATCTTTCCACAGAGATCTACGAGAGCCAATTCTATGCCGCTGAGCGCGTAAATCACTAAGCCGCGCCGCCCGTAAATGGAGCTGATATGATACAGGTGTTCCCAGATACCCTCCACATCCAGCGGGTCGCGCCCATGGACGAAGTGTTGGAGATGTTTCTCAATAATCATTGCACCGGCGAGCCCGCCGCCGCCGAGTCCGTAGCCTTTCAAACCTTTATCGGTGGTAATTTCTACCATCAGCGCGCCGGCTTGCGTTGCAAAAGGGCCTCGCCAATCGACGTGGTGCGTTGAAGATGTCAAGCGCGGGAGGGCTCGCCTATTGGCGAATCCCATCGCGGGCATAGCACGTGGGTTCAAGTTGATGTGCCACGTGCGGATGTCAGCGACAGTGTGTCGGGTTTTGGCGCGCGTTTTCCACGCGGTGGAGAGAACGGTTTCAGTGGATTTCATAAGTTTATGAGTTTATGTATGACGTTGAGATTCTGGGATTCATTTTACACAAATCGTGGGCAAATGTCAAGTCCTGCGTAGGTGAAGATCCGAGAGATACAGTTCTTAATTTTTCCATTCATGACAGGGAGTTCGCGAGGGACAGGCCCTCGCGCTACGGTTTTCGCCGAATTTTTCGCCTCATGCGTAGGGCGGGGGCCTGTCCCCCGCCGTGCACGACGTAACGGCGGCCGGTTTTCGATAGGGAGTTCGCGAGGGACAGGCCCTCGCGCTACGGTTTTCGCCGAATTTTCCCCTCAGGCGTAGGGCGGGGGCCTGTCCCCCGTCGTGCACGACATAACGGCGGACGGTTTTCGACAGGGAGTTCGCGAGGGACAGACCCTCGCGCTACGGTTTTCGCCGAATTTCCCCTCAGGCGTAGGGGGGTCTGTCCCCCGCCGTGCACGACGTAACGGCGGACGGTTGCGACAGGGAGAACGCGAGGGACAGACCCTCGCGCTACGGTTTTCACCGAATTTTCCCCTCAGGCGTAGGGCGGGGGCCTGTCCCCCGCTGTGCACGACGTAACGGCGGCCGGTTGCGACAGGGAGCTCGCGAGGGACAGGCCCTCGCTACGGACAGAAGGACAGTTTTCGCCTGAAATTTTTGACATGAATTGCGAAAATAATGTATAATAACACAATCAGAGAAGGAAGAGAGGAGAATCTATGAAAATCAGAGACATTCGCGCCATAGAAATCACCTTAAACCCGAAACCGAAGACACCGCCGCGCACGCCGAGCCGCGCGGGGACGTTTCAACTCAATCGTCCCGTTTCTCGCTATGAGACACTAGCTGGCGGGCCGCGTCACGTTTCTTCGTCTGAATGGAAGCGGCCTGCTTGCATTGTGACAGCAGAAGATGGGACATGGGGATTCGGGCTCTCGCTTTACGGCGCGCCCGTAACCCGCATCATCGCCGAGCACTTTGCCCCGCATCTCATCGGGCAAAATTGCATGGCGACAGAGAAGTTGTGGGATATGATGGTGCGCTTGTCAACCGCATTCGGCGCGACCGGATTGACGAGTTACGCCATCAGTGCTGTCGATTGCGCACTCTGGGATCTAAAGGGCAAATTGCTCGGCAGACCGGTTTATGAACTGCTCGGCGGGCCGCAAAAGGAGAAGATTTTCTGCTACGCATCCGGCTTCGATCAGGAATGGTATCTGGAGCTCGGCTTCAAGGCGACGAAACTCTTCACGCCCTGGGGCCCCGAACACGGCCTCACAGGACTCAGAAAACTCGAAGCCCTAGTTGCAAGCACGCGCGAGACAATCGGACCGGAGGTTGAACTGATGCTGGATGCTTGGACCGGCTTTGACGTGGAACATACCGTGCGCGTCGCCGAAACCATGAAACCCTACGGACTGAAGTGGATTGAGGATTACATTCCCGCCGATGACTTTGTCGGCTATGAGACGATGCGACAACGCATTCCATGGCAAACCCTCGCCACAGGAGAGCATTGGTATCTACCGACAGTCTTCGCAGCGGCGGCAGGCAGACGACTCGTTGACATTTTCCAACCCGATGTTTTGTGGTGCGGCGGTATTACCGCCGCGGTTAAAATCTGTCACATCGCCGAAGCGAACGGCATCTCCGTGATTACACACGCCGGCATGAATTATCCCTACGGACAACATCTCGCCATGGCGATGCCCGCGATTACGTGGGGAGAACGTTCCGAAGGCGTATCCGCACCCGGTGTCCCGTTAGAAGAGATGGTGAAATTGCCCGGCACTTCTGTCATCAAAGACGGCTACGTCACGCCTTCTGATGCCCCGGGCTTCGGGCTGGAAATCGATGAGGCGTGGATAGAAAACGCGATGTCGTAGGCGTGCTGATATGGAGTTGCATTACACCGACGTGGTCCCTTGGGGCAGGGCTTTCGAGGAATACTGCGATATGTTTAACCTGTCCGCAGCAGAACTCACGCTGAAAATCGTGGGTGTCGGCGACGGACCGGCATCCTTCAATGCACAGATGTATCAGCGCGGGATGCCGATAATTTCCATCGATCCGATTTATCGGTATTCCGTGCAGGAGTTACGCGCGCGAATCAAGGCTACTTATGACGACGTTATCGCGCAGACGCGCGCGAATCAAGACAAATTTGTCTGGACTCGCATTGCCTCTATAGACGAACTCGCGAAACTCCGCTTGCAAGCGATGGAACGGTTCTGCGAGGATTTTGAGTGTGGAAAACGGCAAGGGAGATATGTGGACGCGGCACTGCCCAACCTCCCCTTTCCCGATAGACAGTTCGATCTTGCGTTATCGTCTCATTTTCTTTTCCTCTATTCGGATAACAGAGACTTAGCGTTTCATATCGAGGCTATACGGGAACTCCTGCGGATAGCCGAGGAAGTGCGGATTTTTCCGCTCGTTGATTTCAACAGCGAACCTTCGCCATTTTTATCGCCTGTGCTTGACGCGCTTGAAACAGACAGCATCATCTGTTCTGTAGAACAGGTATTGTATCACTTCCAGAAAACGGGAAATGAGATGCTCAGGTTAAGACACCGGCCCGCGGAGAAATAAGATGGCTCTCAATTTTGTTGAGGCACTTTTAACCGACAATCTCGCGGCGATAAAGGCGATTCCCAAAACAGACTTGCACTGCCACGCCTTCTTCGGCACGCGCCTAGAAAATGTGGAACGTTGGTTGGGACATCCCCTCGCGAAACCGCCGCCGAAAATGAATGGATTAGAAGGGATGCTAGCGTATGCGGGCGAATTTTTAACCCCGCATCTCCGGTGCCGCAGCGGGTTTGAATTTGTGGCAACATCAGCCTTGCACGACGCAATCCGCGATGGCGTTGTCATTTTTGAGATGAGTTTTGACATCCGCACAGCGGAATTCTATCCCGACGGTTTAACCGGACTGTGCCTGTTTATTGAGAATTTAGTTGACTGCCACAGGATGCAGATAAACCTGCGGCCGGAACTCGGCTTCCCCCGGACGAGTGCGGACAACCGTGAGCATGTTGCATTGGCGCACCGCGCGATAGAACTAAGGACGTTTCACTCGCTAGATCTGTATGACGATGAAGCCGCCTGCTCTCCGGAAGCAGTGAAGCCGTTGTATGCGAAGGCACGCGCGGCAGGAATGAAACTGAAAGCGCATGTCGGAGAGTTCGGCGGCGCGGAAGAAATCAGGCGAACCGTGGAACGCCTCCAACTGGACGAAGTTCAGCACGGCATTAGTGCCGCAGCGTCCAAGGAAGTCATGCGCTGGCTTGCCGAAAATGACATCCAACTGAACGTGTGTCCGACGAGCAACGTGATGTTGGATGCGGTGTCAGAACTTGCCGTGCATCCTGTCCGAGTCTTGTATGATAACGGCGTGCGAGTGAGCGTGAACACCGATGATCTGGTGATATTCGGGCAGAGCGTCTCTGATGAGTATCGGAATCTTTACCGGGCGGGTGTTTTCAGCGCGCAGGCATTGGACGCGATTCGGCGTGCGTCGCTAAATGTTTCGACTTGCTATTCTTCCGGGCAATAGGCGATACTGAGTTTTAAGAAACTTAAAGGGTGGTTTCCTATGCTGAAACGCATCAAAATTCAAGGCTTCAAATCGCTGGCGGACGTTGAGGTGAATCTTGAATTCCTTTCGGTGCTTATCGGGCCGAACGCGTCGGGTAAGAGCAACTTCCTGGATGCCTTGCATCTTCTGTCTCGGATAGCGACGAGTCGGACGTTAAGAGAGGCGTTTGCGCCGCCGTATCGTGGTAAACCGTTGGAATCATTCACCTTTGGCAAAGGCGGCGTTGCGAGTCTGTTGGAACAAGAGAAAGTCTCGTTTCGGATGGAGGTGGATGTTCAGTTGTCTCCGTCAGTGATTGCGTCGGTGAATCAGCAAATTCAGGCGATGAATGGAACGCCGGCCCCTAAAAAAAACGTGGGCAGTCCATTGCCGCTCGTGCGCGAGAAAAACCTGCGGTATTGCATTGAAGTTGAGATGTTACCGGCGCAGGGAATCTTGCGAGTCGCAGATGAATCGCTTGTGGCACTCACCACCAAGGGAAAACGCAAGAGGAACCGGAAGCCGTTCATAGAACGCGTTGAAGACTGGGTTCATTTGCGGATGGAGGGACAGCCGCGTCCGCTCTGCTACGAGCGTTATTTGGAGCAGAGCATTTTGTCTGAACGGCTTCATCCATCTCTCCATCCGCATGCCGTTGCAATGCAAGAAGAATTGGCACGTTGGGCTACCTTCTACTTTGAACCGCGCGAGCGGATGCGAGTCTCAACGCCTGTTACTGAAGTGCATCATATAGGGTTGATGGGCGAAAACCTCGCGGCACTTCTCAATACCTTGCAGGCCCTCAATGAACAGCAGTTTCAGTATCTTGAGAAAGAGTTAGAGGCGGTTATCCCCGCAATAACGGGTATTGATGTGAGTGTCAATAGCGTGGGCGATGTGGAACTGAATCTTCAAGAAGGGGAAAAACTCGTGTCCTCCCGCGTTGTATCGGAAGGCACGCTCCGGGCTTTGGGACTTTTAGCCCTCAGGGACGTGAAAGGAGAAACTACGTTGGTAGGACTGGAGGAACCCGAAAACGGCATCCATCCGCGCAGGATAAGTCTGGTTGCTGAAATCTTGGATAACCGCCGGCTCATGGAAGATACCCAGTTCATTGTGACAACCCATTCGCCGCTGCTCCTTGAATTCATTCGGCCCGAATTTTTCTACGTTTGTCGGCAGGTTGATGGCGTGACAGTCATTGAGCCCTTTATCACACGCATGAAGTCCCTCTGGCCGAAACTCGATATTAAGGAAGCGTTGGAGGATCTGGACGAGATGTCTATTCCCAAACGTATGCTCCGCGGAGATTTACATGTATAACATCAGCCTATTTGTTGAGGATGAAGCCCATGAAGATTTTCTGACGGCCCTCGTGCAACGCTTCGCAGATACATATCAGATAGAGGTTCATCTCTGGCCGTATAGTGTGCGCGGTGGACGGGGCAAAGTCATCAAGGCGTTGAAAAAGTATCAACAAGAGTTACGACACAACAAGGCGGAGTTACCGCATCTCATCATCGTCGGAATAGATGGAAACTGTAAGAGGCCGCCTGCCCGCGAACGGGAAATCAACCAGGCCCTCCCCGGTTTCACTGATTTCGTCATAAGCGCAATTCCAGAACCGCACATTGAGCGGTGGCTCCTCCTTGATGCCGAAGCATTCAAAACCGTTTTTGGCAAAGGCTGTCCGGCCCCTGACAAGAAATGCGAGCGAGATCGTTACAAACGTTTCCTGCTCAACGCTATTTCGGAAGCAGGCGCGAATCCAAACCTAAGCCGGACTCAACATGTGGCAAACCTTGTCAACGCCATGAATCTTCAGCACATAGCACGGCGTACAGACTCGCTGGGGCAACTTCTCAAGGCATTGCAGAATCAGTTTGAGATATGGCGGTAAGCCCGGGCGGAAGAGGGCGACACTCGCTAAAATTCAACGAACGCAGCTGCATGCAGAATTCTCTTGCTATTTTCCGAACAATAGGATAAACTTAATCCAGGTTGAACTCGACCGGTCCTATCCTCCGCGGCCACCCGCGGAAGCGGCGAAAGTCAATCTGGAGTATCTACGATATTTAGGCTATTGAGCAGAGGCACACAACGATGCTGAAACGAATCAAAATTCAGGGGTTCAAATCGCTCGCGGATGTGGAGGTGAATCTGGACCCGCTCGCTGTACTCATCGGCCCCAACGCGTCGGGTAAGAGCAATTTCCTTGATGCCTTACAACTTCTCTCTCGGATAACAACCTGCAGGACGTTAAAAGAGGCATTTGATTTGCCATACCGAGGATACCCGCTAGAGTCGTTCACTTTTGGACAAGAAGGCATCAAGAGTCTGTTGGAACAGGAAACAGTGACTTTTACTCTTGAAGTTGATGTTCAGTTGTCACCTAGGGTTGTTGAGACTGTCAATCAACAAATTCAAGAAAGGGTGAGAAGTAAATCGGGTTCAAAGCGATTCGTGCGTGAGCAGCATCTGCGGTATCGCATTGAAATTGAAATGCTGCCTCAACTCGGAATTTTGCAGGTGGCAGACGAATATCTCGCTGCACTGAATACCAAAGGCGAGGTGAGTCGGAAACGGAAGCCGTTCTTGGAGCAGGTTGAAGACCGGCTGCGTTTGCGGATGGAGGGACAAGCGCATCCACTCTACTATGAACGGCACCTTGACTACAGTATTCTTTCCATGTCGCATTATCCGCCCCACTATCCACATGTCGTAGCGATGCAGGAAGAATTGGCGAATTGGTTCACCTGCTACTTTGAGCCTCGAGAGCGGATGCGGCTACCAAACCCTGTCAAGGAGGTCGAACATGTTGGGGTGATGGGGGAAGACCTGGCAGCGTTTCTCAATACCTTACGGGCCCTCAATGAACCGCAGTTCAAGGCCGTTGAAAAATCGCTGCACGCCATTATCCCCTCAATAACGGGGATTGATGTCAGTGTCAATAAGTTGGGACAAGTTGAGTTGGATCTTCGGGAAGGCGAAAAACTCGTTTCGACCCGAATCGTATCGGAAGGCACGCTCCGCATTTTAGGGATTTTAGCCCTCAGCGGTGCAAAAAAGCCACCGGTGCTCGTCGGGTTTGAGGAACCGGAAAACGGCATCCATCCGCGCCGCATTCAACGGATTGCTCGGCTTTTGGAAACCCGCAGAATCCTCCAAGATACCCAATTTATCGTGACGACGCATTCACCGCTTTTGCCGGATTTCATTCCTATTGACTCTGTATACCTCTGTCGGAAAGTAAACGGGACTACGCAGATTGAACCTTTTACAAAAACGCATGTCGGACAACTTTGGAAGGCAAAGGAAATTCAAACAGCGTTGGATGCCGAAGATGATTTGGCCATTTCCGGACGTATCGTGCGGGGGGATTTTGATGTATAATATCAGCCTATTCGCCGAAGACGAAGCCCATGAAGATTTTCTTACGGCCCTGGTCTGCCGGCTCGCTGATGACTACCATGTTAAAATCAATCTCACGTCCCGTAGTGTACGCGGCGGACATGGAAAAGTTATCAGTGAACTGAAACAGTACCAAAAAGACTTACGGGCCTATGACGAAGGTTCACCAGACTTAATTATTGTTGGAACTGACAGTAATTGCCGCGGGTTTTCGGCACGAAAAAGGGAGATTAATCAGGCAATCTCCGCGGATTTTACCGATTTGGTGATTTGTGCGATCCCGGAACCGCATATTGAACGATGGCTGCTACTTGATTCAGGAGCGTTCAAAACGGTTCTGGGAAAAGGGTGTCCGGCACCAGACCAGAAATGTGAGAGAGAGCGTTACAAATGCCTTCTGATAGAAGCGGTTCGCGATGCTGGCGTGGTTCCAATTTCTGGAGGCATTGAGCACACGGAAGACCTTGTCAACTCCATGAATCTCCTGCGTATCGCGCAAATTGATAAATCCATGGACAGGCTTTTAAGCGCGTTGCAACACCGATTTCGGATGTGGCAACAAACAGAAAGTTGAACCGGTGCCTCTATGGAAACTCCAAACATCACAGTCATCGGCGAGGATGCGCGGGCCGGAACATACCTCCTGCGCATCCGACTCGCAGAAGACACCGAAATCCGATTCGGACGCTTCAAAAAGGGACATCCGATTTTCCTACCCACCGGTGACTATGTCTACGTCGGTTCCGCACTCGCCGAGAAAGGCGCGACATCCCTAGCACGACGGCTCGTTCGACACGCAACGCGAGGTGCAAACTTACCACCCCATGCAATTCGCTGCGAGATGATACGCCGATTTACCGAATGCGGCCTGGGCATCGGTAATCTGATACCAAGACGCGGTAAAACTTTGCACTGGCACATCGATTTTCTCTTGCAACTCCAATCGGCGGAAATTGTAAACGTCATTGTCCTGCGTTCGCCTGAACGACTAGAAAATAGAATTGCTGAACGGCTCAAACAAGATTCAGATACCCAAATTATTGAACGAAACCTGGGTGCGAACGATGCCCCGGGCAGCACGCATCTCTTGCGCGTTAACGCAGGAAATACGTGGTGGGAATTTCTCGCGGCACAACTGACTCAAGATAATGGGAATAACTATGACACAAAAAAACAGCCCTAACATTCTCTTCCTTCTCACAGACCAGCAGCGGTACGATTCGTTGAGTTGCAACGGCGCGGCAATTTGCAGAACCCCTGCCGTTGACGAAATCGCCGCGCAAGGGACGCGGTTTACGAATGCCTATACTCCCATCGCGCTCTGCTCGCCGGCGCGCGGCTCACTGCTCACCGGCCTGTATCCGCATAACCACGGGCAACTGTCCAACATGGGCAATTTCAACGGCGTATTCGCAAACCAAATTCTTGATAAACCGGCATATCCGCAACTGCTGAAAAAAGCCGGTTATCAGGTAAGCTGCGTCGGGAAATGGCACCTCGCCAAGGAAGGCGACTCCGAATTCTGGGGTTACGACAAATGGCACCCCTATCGCGAGTGGCACCAGTGGCTCCGCGATGCAGGAATCGACTTCCGAATTGACAGAGACGCTGTGCAACCGCTTGAGTGGGGCGGCGATGCACCTTTTTACGGCAGACTGACACTCCCCGCAGAACGCACAATGGAGGCATGGACAGCCGATAAAACAATCGAGTTAATCGATGGATATACGAACGCCGCGCAACCCTTTATGATCGCCGCGAATTTTTTTGGACCGCATTTCCCTTACGCCGTGCCTGCACCGTATGATACGATGTATGAACCGAATGACGTTGAACGCTGGGGCAACTTTGACGAACAGTTTGTCAACAAGCCGACTATCCAGCAAAAGGAGATGCTCCGCTGGAACGCCAGCCACCTTACCTGGCCTGATTGGCAGAAAGTCATCGCCTGCTATTGGGGATTCTGCACGTTCATCGATGACCAGGTTCAACGCATCCTCAACTGCCTTGAGGAGAACGGTTTGGCGGAAAACACTATCGTCATCTTTTCGACAGACCACGGCGACATGCTCGGCAGCCATCGCCTTTTCAACAAAGGATTCCACATGTATGAGGAAACGCACCACATTCCTCTCGTCGTCCGATGGCCGGGGGTGACTGCACCGGGGACAACGTGTGACGAGTTTGTGAACCTCGTCGATTTGATGCCGACGTTTTTGGATATCGGCGGCGCGAGGATACCTAGCAATTTGGACGGCAGATCGATCGTGCCATTACTGCGAGGTGAAACGGTGCCTGAATGGCCCGATGACGTGTTCGCCGAATTCCACGGCTATGAGCCAACGCTTGCCTCTGTCAGGATGGTGCGCACGCGCTCGTGGAAATACGTCTACAATCCGTATAGCGAGGATGAACTCTACGACATGCAGAGTGACCCGGGCGAGTTACACAACCTTGCGACGCACCTAGGTTACAAGCACGTCCTTCGCCGCATGAAAGCGCGCATGGTGAATCGCCTGCGCGAAACGCGCGACAACATCGTCATGGAAGGCGGATGGCAGAGCAATTCGTTTGACTTGCTGGTGTCTGAGCGCGAGCGGTAGAGCACATTGAAGCGAGAACCTGCTCCTCGCCGCTCATGGACAAGCACAA
>PYJE01000163.1 GCA_003635305.1 Candidatus Poribacteria bacterium
CGGCACGCTTTTCTATACAACCTTATGCAAGTTCCGTGCCAAAACGACACATCGCATAGATACGGGTTCCTTGCTCATTTGCATCCTGGGCAAAATTACCCACTTGATACCTTTCTTACCACATTCGGATAGAAATTACCCACTCCTACATCAATGCCGCGCACCGTTTCGGCGTGCCACGTGGTGCTATGTGGCACCAGAGCGATTCAGTACGCCGATGAACTGGACTCTCTCACCCCGTAGGCACGGTTTGCAACCGCGCACCAGAGCGATTCAGTACGCCGATGAACAATTATCGCATAAACACAAAGAAAATGCAAGTTTTCGCACCAGAGCGACTCAGTGCGCCGATGAACCCTGCAGGACAGATTGGATGAAGTTTAACATCTGGGACTTTGGTAGCGCAACAGTGTCCGTTCTCATTCTGCAATCGCCGTGATGGGAATAAAGACAGTGCGATGAGCAGCGGCATCATAAATCTCATGCATCTTCCTCCTGAAACGTTCTCAATTTGCTGCGCAAAGTCGGACGGCTCACGTCTAAAACCGCCGCGGTTTTCGCCTGATTGCCATCCAGCCGCGCGAGGGTTTCCAAGATGTATATCTTCTCTACCTGCTTCAAGGTTAACCCCACAGGGATAGCTACGTTCTGCTGACTTTGGGAGGTAAGCATCACCTGGCCCGGGCCGGGTGCATAAAGTTTTTTCGGTAAATGCGCCGGTAAGATAAGGTTCCCTTCCGAAAGAATGAGTGCGTGGGTGACGCTCTTTTTTAATTCTCGGATATTCCCGGGCCATGCGTAATCTTGGAGGAGCTGGAACGTCTCTGCGGCGAATCTGCCTATCGGTTCATCGGTAGTCGGCCGGTGCGCGTGCGTCTTTAACCGCTCGCTTAACGGTGGTAGCCGCATAGAAAACCGCGTAAGTTGCGGCGGTGCTTGCGAGAAGTGTTCCACGAGTTCACGGATATCCTCTTTCCGTTCGCGTAGCGGCGGTAGCGAAATGGAAAACCCCTCAAGTCGATGATAAAGGTCTGCCCGAAATTCGCCTTCGTGAACGGCTTGCTCCAAGTTCCGGTTCGTTGCGGCGAGAATTCGGACATCCACCGGAATCGGTGCTTTGCCGCCGAGGCGTTCAACCTCGCCTTCTTCCAGCACACGTAGCAACTTGGGTTGGAGTGACAGGGGCAAGTCGCCGATTTCATCAAGGAACAGTGTCCCCTTGTCGGCGCGTTCAAACTTCCCAATCCGCTGCTGCTTCGCGTCGGTAAAGGCACCCTGTTCATACCCAAACAACTCGCTCTCCACGAGACTCTCCTGAAGCGTCGTGCAGTTGACGACGACGAGCGGTCCCGTGGCACGGGGGCTGTTGGCGTGCAGGGCACGCGCCACTAACTCCTTGCCTGTCCCGGTCTCACCGTAAATCATCACGGAGACATCGTGTTTTGCGAGCAATTCAATTTTTGTCAGGACTTCAAGAATCTGCGGGCTGCTGCCGATGATGGCACTGTAATCACCGTCCAATGACGCTCTTGTCCTCTCGGTTGTTTTGCGTTGCATGTTATCAACCTTTCATGCCTAACGGCATTGTTGTCCCAAATTACGTTGAACGAACCCACCGGTAGGCGCGGTTGGAAACCGCGCCTACCGAGGAAGGAGTAACGAACCCACAAGTAGGCGCGGTTTGAAACCGCGCCTATCGAAGAAGGAGTTCGGCATTTGCGTCCGGCCTGTTCAGTCTCAATCTAAACCGGTTGCAACCAGCGTGATGCGCACTGCATCTTCAGTTTGCAATTCATCGTTGTAAGAAAGCCCAAAGATAACTTGGGCATCCGAGGCGGCATTCTGGATAACCTGCATCGCGCTATCCAATTCAGCCATCATGAAATCCTGTGGTGCGACAAATTCTACCAACAGGCCGGAGGCTTTGGCAAGATTTGCGCCTTCGAGAAGCGGCGAGGAAATGGCGGATTCGGCTGCGATGCGCCCGCGCGCCTCTCCCGCCGCCTGTCCGATGCCTATCGCCGTCCGACCTGGCACCCGTAAGACAGATTCAACATCTGCGAAGCCAACGCTAACCTCATGCTCGGCATTGACGATGTTCCCGGTGAGGAGTTGAACGCCTCGGCTGAGGAGCGCGTCGCTGCCGCGGAAGGCATCCTGAATAGGTTTGGTGCTTGTGCCAGAATTTTCGGCATTCGCGTCACCTTCGTCAACGATGTGTTGATTCGCGACAACGATGAGGGAATCTGCAGCGGTTCGGAGTTCTTTCACGCCGGTTTCGGCTTGCGCCGCGCGCCGCGCGCCCTCAACATTGAAGGGCAGGGTGACTATCGCAACGGACAACACGCCGAATCTTCTTGCGAGTGAGGCGATGCGCGGTGCGGCCCCGGTGCCCGTGCCGCCGCCCATGCCAGCAACGACGATAACCATGTCTGCATCCGAAACGAGAGTTTCCAGTGCCACGCTATCTTCTTCCGCTGCCTTCCGTCCAACTTCCGGGTTGCCACCGGCACCAACCCCCTTGGTAGCATCCTGTCCAATCTGGACTGGTGTGACACCGTCGTAGGCATCCAAAGCACCACGGGCTGTGTCAACAGCATAAAATTCGAGCCCGGTTAACCCGGCTTCACACATGCGGTTGACTGCCTCGCCGCCGCCGGTACCGACACCGATAACCTTCACCGTGACCGGCGCATCCTTCAATTTCATCGGCATGATGAGATAAGTCTGTCCCGACTCCCCCACCGGCTCCGCAACTCCCGGATTTAATTCACCGGAGCATTTCAGTTGGATACTTTCAGTATCCAGATGCGAGAGTGCCCCTATCAGCAGCCGCGCATCAAACCCAATCCGCAGGCTCTTCGTGCAAGAATCGACAGGAACGGTTTCGTGTGCCCTCCCTAACCCCGGGGTCTTCGCCGAAATCCGAATGTTCTTTTCCGCTTCGTTGATTTCCAAGCAGACGACACATCCTTTTTTCGGTTCCGATAACAGGGAAATGCGGCGGACTGCCTGCAGCATCGTCTCGCGGTTGAAGACGGTGCGGACTCCCATCGCCCCGGGGTTCGGGAAAATCTTCTCGTAGTCCGGATACTCGGCATCTATCAAGCGCGCTGTCAGCGTGGTGCGCTCATCGGCGATAATCAGACACCGCGTGGTGTTAAACGGAACTTGGCTCTGGAAGAGTGCAACGTTTACCGAGTCAGCATCGGCGAAGGCTGAGGAGATGGATTGCACCGCCTTGAGCGGCACAATGAACCCTTTCACCCCTTCCGGCGGTGTCAGCGCAGGACAGCGCGCCAGCGCGAGCTGCTTGCCATCCGTTGCAACTACCTCCGTCCTATCTTCGAGGAAGTGGAAATAGAGTGCCTTCAGAAAGGGCCGGCGTTCGTCTTCCGTGTATGCCGCGAATTCGGTTTTATAGATAACGTCACGCAGCGTCTGGAGGGGGATGTCCAGTGCCTCCCCCTCAAACGCCGGGAGCGACGGGAACTCCGTAGCGGGTAGCCCGATAATGGTGTAAACGCTGTTCCCACACGTCAACTTCACTTGGTTGTTCGCCGGCGTGGTGAGGCAGAGCTCCGAGTCTGGCAACACCTTGACGATGTCCGCCAATTTCTTGGCAGGGACGGT
>PYJE01000164.1 GCA_003635305.1 Candidatus Poribacteria bacterium
TGTTTGAGTATTACGTTGATGGGCTCGTTCAAACGCTTGGCTTATCCGATGACTCGGAGGGAATTAAGAAACTCTCGCGGCAAGAGAATGGTGCCCATTACGATGACTTCATCAAGGCGGTTCAGTCAAAATTCGCGCAGCTGGGACGTGAGAACGTCAATGCAGTCATTAATCAATTGCTCAAGGATGTTGCCAACCTTGACGCGCGCCGGAAATTGAGTGAATTTTACGGGGCGTTTTTGGACGAGGTTTATCCTGATGGCGGCGTAGCACCGCCGAAGACAACCGAAGACCTGATTGAAAAGCATTTCAACGCAGGACAACAGACTCACGCGGAACTTGATCCTATCGGCGGAAACACGGCGAATACGAACACAACGGCCGAAGGCTATGAGGAAGACTTTTCCGAAGAAGCTGAGTACGACTCCGCGGTTTCCGCTGAAACCGAAAGCGAAAATGTGCAGGAATATGCCGCTGCCGAAAGAGGGACAACGCGCGATAGCACCGCAGAAGACGAATCTGTTTGGGCCGAAGGCGAACCTGCAGAGGAATCCGTTCAGACAGCCGAGCCGCCTGAGGCAGTCGCCGACGACGAATCGCCATCAGAACCACCGCCGGAATCTGCGCAGGAAAGCAAAACGCCACCTAAGCGGTTCTCTGTTGCAGACGTAGATCTCAAGCGGCTCAAATAAAGGATAATCGGGTATGGCAGGCACGGTATGTTCAAACTGCAACGTCGGTTGGGAAATCTTCGCGCATGAACCGTATTGCGGCTATTGTGGCTGTTCAACCTTCGGTTTTTCAGTGCGATGGAAGGAAACTCCGCTGTTTTACGGTAGTGCCTCGGCAACGCGCGAAGCGACGCTGCTTGTCGAAAACACCGGCAGCTGCCCCATGACTTTTCAACCGCTCCAGACGAAGCATCAACTTGTGGATGCCGCGTATGCACAGCCGTTTAAAGTGAACGCCGGACAATCTGTAGCGATTGCTATACGAGTAGATGCAGCGAAGTTAACCCTGCAACCCGAGAATATCCGCGTGCAGGTTCAGGAACCGTTAACCAACCTTAAAGGGGAACCGCTCCGCCTTCGGGCATTGCCAGAACCCGCGTTTAAACTGCTGCCGAACCCAATCATGGCGCGCTACCGCAAAGGCACAGAGACGATGAACCTAGAGCTCCAGGTTGAAGTGACGCGGAGCCAATTTGACATCAGCCGCGTTAAGTTCTCCCAGGAGAAAATCAAAAGCGTCAACTTCATGAAAGGACGCTATAAAGAAGGCGACGCAGCGAAACGCGTTCGCCTTGCTGTTGACTGCGAGAAACTCCGCGATGGGGTTAATGAAGAGACTTTGGAGTTTTATCTCCGCGGGCTCGCCGAACCTATTGCTCAGACGGTTCGCATCCAAGCAGAGGTGGAGCCAGAACCGCCGAAGTTGTTCGTGCCCAAGGCGACACTGGAAATAACCCAAGAACGAGAGAGAACCCATACCTTGACGCTTCAGAACCAGGGCGAGTCTCCATTGAAAATTCAGGAGATTGACATTGAGAGTCCCCCCGGGCTCGTCAGGCTCCCGGATGTCAAGTATCCGATAGAGATTGAGGGCGGCAGTCACAAAAACGTGGAGTTATCGATTTCCGGCATCGGCATTGAGCCCGGCTCCTATCCGAGCTGGTTCACTATCACCTCCAATTGTGAGACATCCCCGCGGTATAGGGATGAACTGCTGAACGTCACGGTAAAGCAGTTGGAGGCGTATCCGCATTACGTCGCTATTGACTTCGGCACGACGAATTCCTGCTGTGCCTACATCGATGTGGATACCTACCAGCCGAAACTCATTCCGTTGCGAGGCGCAGCAGGTTCTCCGGAGATTATGCCGTCGTCAATTGTCTATCACAGCCGCCCCGCAACTGAAGCGTCATATTCAGTCGGAACTGCTGCGGAAGATTTTCGGACGAGTGGCACTGATAGTCCCTACTACATCACTTCGGTGAAACGTTGGTTAGGGTATCAATGGCATCGGCAATTTCCGCGCGAATTGGCGTTGCAACCGCTTGACGTGGCGGCCGATATCCTCAAATATATCGTAGCCGAAGCAGAAGCGCATCTGGATACGCTGACATCACAGTCAAAAATTACACGGTGTGTTGTGACATACCCGACAATGTTCACGCGGCAGCAGCGGGAAGAGCTGCGGCTCGCGTTTGAGAAAATCGGCATCACAGAACTTATCCTCATTGATGAGGCTTCGGCGGCTTCCATCGGCACGATTTTTCAGCAGCGCGAAGAACCCCTGCGCGATAATTCTAAACTGATGGTTTACGATTTCGGCGGCGGCACCATCGACATCGTTCTATCACAGGTGACGAACACCGGTAGCGAAATTCTGATTGAACCGCTTGTCCGAGGTGGGAATCCGAAATACGGTGGAGACGATGTGACGCAGGCAATCGTTGACTTCATTCTCAATGAATGCGGGAAACAGATACGGGATGTCAATCCTGGCATCCGGTTTGACATTCCGTATCTGAAGCGGCGGAAAATCCTGCAGCCCTCTGGAAATCCAGCCGTTGATAGGGCATCCCGAGAAAACGCTTTCGTTTACGATGCTGCCGAAGAGATGAAACGGGAGCTCAGCGAGAAGTCAGCCGTAACGTCTCGGTTTTTAGGTTATCTGCAGGTTAAAATAGGAGATAGCGTCAGCACGCTTGAAGGCTTGCTGCGGCAGCAGCAAACACGTACTGTCCCGCACACGGAAACCCTTGAAACGCCGACACAACGTGAAATCACCGTGGAACTCTCACAGGCGCAATTGCAGACGCTTATCCAACCTGAATTGAACCAAACCTTCGCGGCAATTGACGAAATGCTTGCTGACTGTGGCAGTGCCCCGCCTGACATCGTCGTCCTCGCAGGGCAGTCATCCAAAATGCCGTTGGTGAAGGAGATGATGGAAGCCCACTTTCAGAAAAAATACCAGACCCGGGTTGACATTCACCTTGCCGAGCACCCCAAGGCGTGTGTTGTCATCGGCGCG
Source organism: Candidatus Poribacteria bacterium (assembly GCA_003635305.1). Lineage (GTDB taxonomy): Bacteria > Poribacteria > WGA-4E > WGA-4E > WGA-3G > AGPOR5. The sequence continues at coordinate 3,040 of PYJE01000164.1, forward strand.
GCACAATACGGCCTTTATCAAACCATGCCAGGGGAAGGTAGGATTAGCCCTGTCAATATGGAAAGGACAAGAGCTCGACTCGGTATCGTCAAACTGTCTTGGGGAAAGAGAGTCTTTGACGAAATCATCCCGCAGGGAAAACTGATACCAGACGAGAGTGTTGAGACGACAGATTTCCCGCTGCCTGCGGGGACAACTTTCGTTGATGTCCGAGAACATTTCGGCACGGCGAATGACCTGGGGGAAACCTCGCAAGTCGCTAGTTACACACTAGAACTGCCTGAGGATGTACCCCGCGCTGCGTTAAGAAAGGCGCGCCTGAAAATGGCAGTCAAAGCCAGCGGCGAAATTGAATTAATCGCTCTTGTTGATGGACAGGCATATAAATCGACTGTTCAGCACGTGAGCCCTGCGTTTGTTGATGAAATCTGACTTTTGGGATAACTCATGCAGAAACGCGTATGCATCATCGATCTTTCCGCACCCGAAATTCGGGGTGGGATGATAACCGACGATGGGTTTGAAGCCCGCGATGAACTGACTCTGCCGTGGGAGGTAGGGTTCCAACAGGCAGCCGATGGCACCTTATCGGCATGTTTCGGGGAAGCGTTCGACCGGCTTGACTCAAACCGCCCCACAGAAGTTCGGCTGACAGAGTTGGATGTGCATCTCAAGGAGATTACAGACGCGCCAACTTTGGAATGCCTCTTCCGCGCGTTTTTGACTGAAATCTTCCATCGGCGGTTACCGCAAGAAACAATGTCGGTGTATCTTATCACGCCGTATCAGTGGAAATTTGTGCATCGACAGCAACTTCGGAAGGCATTCAAGGATATTGAGAGAGCGGGGTTCAATGCCTCAAACGCGGTGCTTCGGAGTTGTCTCACCCAGAGTTTGTGTCTCGCTTTCTCTTATCAGGAAGCATGGCAGGAGAGACTCGCCGCTTTAGGCGAACTTCAGGCATTTCTCTTCCATTTTTCACGGCACGATTTGACACGCTATCACCTGATTTGTGAACAAGAGGCGGCGCGCGAGAAGGTGGAATTACGCGATATCCGGCGGTATCCCGACTTCTTCATGGATACAGAGAAACCTGTCTCGGAGTTGCTCCAAACCTTGAAAAAGATGGGGACAAAGCATCCCGCTGTCGTCGGTTTTTCCGGCGCGATTGCAACCTCTTCTAGCAGTGCCATCATCAAATCGTTGCAAACGCGTTGCAGTGCCACCTTCTTGGAACCACAGGAAGATGCCACGCTTCTGGGCGGCGCGGAATTAGCGCGGCAATTTGAGACGAATAGCCTTGAAAAACCTCTCCACTTTACCTATCACTTCTGCTTCGGTGTGCGGTTACCCGGTGGACGTTGGGTTGAGCTCATTCCCAAAGCGTGGGCTCCACCGTGTCAACGGAAAAAGGCTTTTCGCGTCAGAGGCACCCTCGCGCCATTTGATATGCATCTTTTCTGCGGCCTGTCCTTGACAGATAGCAGCGATGTGCATCACCTCGCGACGCTTGCGTTAGATATATCGGCAAACAACAAAAATCGGGAGTTTGTCCTCTCGGTTGCCTTGTCTGATTCTATCCACGGCACCTTTGCAGTCCATTTGCCTGAGGAGCGCGAGCCGCAGAACGTGGCGTTTACCGTGCCCGTTCTGATGGACTGAAATGCAGAATCAAGGCACAACATTTTTCAGGAGAGTGAGAAATGACGATGCACCGTCTCAAATGCGCAGCAATGCTAATTGCCTTAGTCCTGTTTGGGCTCGCCTCGTTCGGATATGCGCAGGACAACGCTGAGCAATCAACAGCAGAACCGAATCCTGTGATAGCGTGGTTCTGGGAATTCCTTGTCATCCTCGGTGTGTTGATTATTCTCGCCGCGCTTGTTTTCCTCGGTTTCCATACGGTTCGGCAGCAGAAGAAGTTGCAAGGGTGGAACACCGCATCCAGCCAACTCAGACAAGATTTAACCCAAAGGTTAGAGCGTGTTGAAAAGGTTGGCAGGGACAACGCTAGCGGATTAAAAGAGACGCGAGAAGCACAGGAGAATATCCGAGACACTCTGGCGCAAACCAATACGCGTCTTCACAATCTGGAGGCGGCTTCGCAAGATT
>PYJE01000165.1 GCA_003635305.1 Candidatus Poribacteria bacterium
ATGCTGCCGCTATCGGTGAGCAGTTCTTTTGCAACCATCAGCCGGTCGCGGAGGTAGGCGAGGTAGGAATGCACCCCGAGGTGCCAGGTATCGCGGTATGCCTGAATTTGCTCCGGTTCGCGAGTCAAATCTTGAGTTCTGTCCGTGACGTTCCGCTGAAAAACGGTAGGTTGGAAGTTGGAAGCGAACTTGATGCCGTAGGGAGGGTCGAAGTAAATGGTTTGCACCTTTCCCCCGAGGTCTTCGCGTTGTGCGAGGGAGCTCATGACGGTGAGACTATCGCCGAGGATGAGGCGGTTTGCCCATTCTACGTCGTGCTGATAAAACTGCACGGCTTCGTTGTATGCCAGCTGCGGGTCAGCGAAGAGATTGCGTTGGACGTTTTCGCGCGCGGCGATGTTCATGATTGCCTTTGCGCTGACGCGTTCGTGGATGTGCAACGCCACCGGGTCTACCGTGAACGACTGCGTTTCCTGTTTACCGCTCCATTCCAGCCAAGGTTCGTGGTGCTGTATTGCTTCGGCGAGGATAGCGATTTCCTCTTCGGAGAGGACTTTGTCCTTTGCCTTCTGGAGGAGTTCGGGGATCTGGTCTGCGTCGCCGTTTCCATCAAAGCGGAGCGTTGGGGGCCGGTGTGGGTTATAGGCGTATTCCACCTTGGGTGGTTCGTTAATTTTCCCGCGTGCGGCGATGCCGGCGGGAGGGTTATTCTTCCGCTTGGCGTTATCGTATCGGTAGTCTTGAACTTGGGTTTCCTGTTTTTTGGCGGTTCGTTTTTTTCTCGCCATAGGTATTCCTCCTTTGTGATGTGGAAATTATAGCATAAAATTGCAATTGGGGTCAAGTTTTTTGTTGACAAACGCTAAAAATTGTGGTATAATTGTGATAAATAATGAGCATCCGGCGAGACTTGAAAATCGAAAATTTCAAGGATATCCCCGGTCTCCCTGTCGCTATTGATGAATACGTTCGGACTAATCAAAGATTATGTTCAACGCGAGCGGCTTCTCTGGTTTGTCCATACTCGCGACTACTTCGTCGTGTAAAAAACGGAGGTTCACAATGAACGATTTACGTTATACGCTGGGTTCCTCTGCCATTGAAGATGCGGAAGAAAAGACTTCCGACAGCAACATGCTGTCGGAACCGCAAGAAGCCCTGGCGGTGCTTGAGAACAATCCGAATGCTGATATTCAACTCCTTACGGCATACTACCGTACGAAGTTGAAATATGAACGCCTGCGTGCCGCAGGGTTAGTCAGCGGCGCACAAGGCGCGAACTACCGGTTGTCGCATCCGCTCGCGGATCCGGATATGCCCACGGATGCAATGCATCGCAGCGAACCCCCGAAGGAGGAGGAACGTGAAGCGCGAGAATACCCGCGTTATCGGTTATCGCATCCGCTCGCAGATCCGGATATGCCTACGGATGCAATGCATCGCAGCGAGCCCCCGAAGGAGGATACCGATAAGCCTCAAGCACCAACCTGGCGTGGTTATTCCCGCTGAGGAAAAGGCGCGCCGCCCGGGCGCGCCTTTTTCCTAGGCCGATGCGTAATCATCAGGATTATTTTTCCGCCAATTCGGAAGGTAACCCTTCGTATGCCCAAATCCGTAGGAAGGACCTATCTGATTCTGGCTGGACCAGGGCCACGCCTGTCCACCGATAAGGCGAAATTCATCCCCCTTCCCACAGAGCCAATAGAATAGATGCGCCACATATCGCGCAACGCCGTGCCCGCCATACGCCGCTGTCCGGAAGTCAAAATCCGGTTCCTGCACCCAATCCCGCGTCGGCGGCACCGTGCGCCAATAACTATATTTCAGCATGTGGCGCAACCCTTTTGCCGTTGACTCACCTCGCCGATGCAGAATGCTTTGTGAATGGATAACAAATGAACCCGCAGGGCCCTCGCTTGAAACGCCTTTCTCGGCGATATCTCGCTGCGTCTGGCGGATATGCGAACCGGGGAGAAGTTCTGTCGGACCGAGTGCCAAAGGCGTATCTTGCGGAAAATAGAAGACCTCGAGGAAATTCGTTTCTGGTCCAAAAACGTGGTCTGCATCGTGATGCCACCCTTGCGCCGGTGCTGGACATTCCACCCGATGATTGCTGACTAACACCGGTAACCCGACATTCTTTCCTAGCAACGAACGCAGTGCGCCGGCGAGTTGCGGATTGAGGAGGACATGTTCAATATACCAATCCTCCAGCAAGATGGAGCTCGGTTCATGCGTATCCCGAATGCGCTCAAGTTCTGCGAGTGTCATGCTGTCGGGAATGTAACTCGGATTTATCGGCAGTTCGCCGTTGAGGTAATCGCAGGTGCGTTGGTTAATTTCGTCTGGGACGACACCTTGGAGTTGCAGGTAGCCGTCTCTGCAAAATTGGAGAACTTGTGTATCGGTGAGCGTTGGTTCACAAGCGTAAGTTCGGTTGATGTGATCGTATTTCATTTTTAATGTCCTCATAAAGTTAGAATGTCCAGCCTTCTTTCTCCATAAATCCCTGAAGGTTGGTAGAGTCAACTCCAAAACGCTGACAAACGTTGGGTATTCTTGCGGCGTTCGGTGTTACCTTTTCCTCTGTGACAACACAACCGTTTAGAACTTTTGCGCGTGCGACGATAAACGGATCTGCGCACGGGCGACCATTTAAGCGTGTTTTCTCATTCACCAACATTTGGAAATGTCGAACGGAAAAAATGTCGCTGACGAACTGCATCTCCTCTGGCGTGGGCGGGGTAAAAATGCTGCGGTGAGATTTTACCCAATCAGTTAAGTGGGGATGACGCGCGTAGTGTGCCAATTCTCTGTAGACCTCGCGGACAGAGAGCACCTTTCCTGCTGCTACCGCCTGCTCAAATTCTCGCCAAAAAGATGGAAATTGCTCAGGATAGTAGTTACCCAGCACACTGAAACTGTTGGTGTCAAATACGTATGCCATCAGTTATCTGCCTTCCGCAACAGGTTGTTTTCTAGTTCAGGCAAATCTTCTACTTTGACATCCAGATGTTCTGCGAGTTGTTCAATAGAACATTGCCCTTGGTGATATTTGCTGAAGGCGAGTTCCATAAACCGGTATCCTAAATACGTCGCGCGGGTTTTGTAATACCGTCGCCTACCTGAGGGCTTAGCATTAACGTCTTTCAGTTCATGGAAACTGGGCTCGGGCCCACTTGACATTAGCATAGGCATTTTGCCTGCCGATTTTTTCCTTTCATAGGTGCCACGTTCAGCGGTCCACCCCTCTATCTTCTGTGCGTAATCTTCTCGGGTGAGGATGCCTCTGTTAACCAGTTTCAGCAAGATGATGGGGCGGCTAACCTTGTATTGATTGGCCAAGGTCTCTATTGCGTCGTCATCGTAAGCCGAAAAAGTGAGGCGGGTCTCTAAGTCAAGGTCTGGAACGAGAAATTCAGCGGCAAATTGGTTGCAAAAATCCTCAATGTCCCCACCGCGGATGAAATCTCCTCGTGTCATGCCGTTCTCGCCGAGTAGGAGATGCGCTAACTCATGAAAGAGTGAGAAAATCTGTCTAACAAGCGGGCTGCTGTTATTGAGGTAGATGACAGGGAATTCCTCATGGGTAATGCAAAAACCATCAACGGAGTCATCCCTAAATGCCTCCTTAAACACAAAGATGCCTTCCCTATCAACGATGTCCTGCCAATTTTCGAGTGCCGCCTTCGTGTTGCGCCACCCTAACTGCGTATCAATGCTTACGTCCAGATACACTCGGGTTTTTCGCGCGAGTTCTGATGCTACGTCATCGGGCTGCGCTTGAAGTTCGCGAAAGATTTTCTTTCGCATTGGATTCACGCCGAGGTTCAATTCCATCAAGGAAATTTGCCGGGCGTAAGCCTGACGCAACAGACTATGCATCCGTGGAGAAATCGGCGTATTCTCAGAACTCTGTCGTGCAAGATTTCCCGCAATATCCGGTTCTTCGGGAGGTTCCGGAAAGAAGAAAATCGCGACCGGTCGCTTGTATTTACCCGCCAACTTTTCGAGTTGAACGTAAGTCGGCGCGCTGCCCCCGGACTCCCAAGCAGAGAGAGTTGCGACATCTTTCTTGATAACAGCCGCGGCCTCTTCTAGGCTATATCCTGAGCGTTCTCGCGCCCATTTGATGATGGCAGGATTCATCCCAGTAATATATTCAGCCATAGTGACACCTTCAGGCTAACCTGACACATCCGCGATTCAGACGTTCAACTCAACGTCACGACATCGCGTTTGACGAGCTCCTTCTCTTCCCAATAGGAACCGTGCGCGGCCAATGCCTGCGTTTCAGGCGAAAGACGCGCCATGACTTCCGGTGGAAAGGCATCGCGGATACCCCGGTCATCCTGAAAATAGTGCGGCTTATACCGCAAAATCAGGAACCGCCTATCCCGTTCTTCCGGTTTCCACCCCAACACACCGTGCGTCAACATCTCCGTAATAATCACCGCATCGCCTGCCTTCGGGGTTACGTTGACAAGCGCGGGATGAAGCGCGGCATCCGTGTCATCTGGATTCGGGAAGAACAACTTTTCGGGCCGTTCAAACCTACTTTTGTGCGAGCCGGGCAAGACTACCAACCCGCCATCGCCCGGATAGACATCCGTAAAATAGAAGAAAACAACGATGTCGTTCGTATAGATTTCTCCATTTTTGACAGCGTAACGACGCGTCCAACGGAACCCCTCGCGGGCGCAATGAAGCGGTGTCATCTCACGATTCTCATGCGTATTGACGACGAGCGAACCGCGATTGAAACGCGGTTTGTTCCCAGTCAACTCCTTGACAATCGGCCAGGTTT
>PYJE01000166.1:0-19868 GCA_003635305.1 Candidatus Poribacteria bacterium
AACCTCTCTTTCTGGCAATCTGAGAGGGCGGCTGAGTGGGTTCCCCTCGCCGATGTCACGTTTGAGAAGGATTACGTTGATGTCCGGCGCGCGGCGCGCATTGATGCCGATTATTTCCAACCGAAATACGAGCGCATTGAAGCGGCCATTAATCGATATCCGCATGGGTATACCCGCATTCGCGACGAATTTGAGCACAACAAAAGCACCTTCAACATTGAACAGGCGAAAGTGTATCGCTACGTCGAAATCGGAAGCGTCAATGTTTTCACCGGTGATATAATCGCTGAGGAGCTCTTGGGAAAGGATTTGCCAGCGAATGCAAAGCGCGTGCTGAAAAAAGGCGACATCATCGTCTCTAAAGTCCGAACCTATCGAGGCGCGATTACCATTGTCCAGGAAGATGGTTATGTGGGTAGCGGTGCTTTTTGTGTATTGCGAGAAAAGGGACGGGTTAACAAAGAGACGTTACTCTCGTGTTTATGCTCAGACGTTTTTCTTACCTGGTCCTTGAAGCCGAGCACCGGTACCTCTTATCCCACCTTGGACGACGATGACATCTTGGATTTCCCGATTCCGCTACTTTTTCAAGCGGAGCAGGCACACATCAAACAGAGTGTCACAGCATCTTTTGACTTGCTGAGGGAATCCAAAGCGTTACGGCGGCGTGGTAAGCAGTCGGTAGAAATTGCGATGGGGCTGGATGCTTAAAAAGCCGCGTGTTTTTAGTTGACAAAAGGATTTTGGTGTGGTATAATTCTTATCGTTCCACAAAATGCTGCGCGAACGTTTTTTGTTTGCCAATTTTGGATTTTTGTGGTATACTTTACTAGGATGTTTTCGATTAAATGGGTTCGTGAACGGCCGCGGCGGAGCGGCGGCACTCGGACCTGCGGTGGTGCATGCATGAGCGCGCCGCGTTGACTCGCATCGCAACACGCAACTCAGAAAAAACGGAGGCAGTCAACTTGCAGTTCGGTGCTGCAACTCCGGAGAGTTTATCGCGCGTTAAACCAGAGAGTTGGAGAACCTACGTTATGTTGCAAACAGAGATGCCCCAAAGAATCCCGATAGGTGGCGGTTACAACCGTCTCAGCCTCTTCACAGAATCCGAAATTCGGGACTTGCAAATAAACGTACCGGATAACCGGACTTTTCCTGTCTCGGAGATGTTCATTTGCAAACTCTATGCGGCACGCCTTATCAAACATTACGGTTATCCCGAAAATCGGCTGGCTCTGGAATATCCTATCTCCTTTGACGATAGCAAGTTACGTGCGGACATCGTCATTTTCGACAAGGAGGAGCCGGATAGGCCCTATATTATCGTTGAGGTGAAGAAGGGTAACCTCACAGGGGGGGAAAAGCAGCTTCGTTTTTTCTGCAACGCTACCGGCGCGCCTATTGGTGTGTTGACGAACGGCCAACAGGCGTTCTACTATCACCGGAGAGATTCAGATCATTTTGAATACCTCATTGATATTCCCAGCGCAGACCAAACCCTTGCGGATATCCACAGCGGACACTTGCCGCGGTTTACCTTGAGAGACCTGGGCCTTAAAGATAAACTCACCGCTGGGCGAAAATCCTTAAAGGACATCATCTTGGATATGGAGGATGCTGGGCTCACTACAGCAGGGGTGAATATTCTTGAAGAGGTCTTCAAGCTCATCTTCACCAAACTCTATGACGAAGTTAAGAGTCGGGATGATGAAGCCTTTGTTGGTAGTATCTTGCATCGGCAGATGAAATCGACTGTCCGAGAACCAGGGCGAGCGTATGTGCTTTGTGGTTCAGTTGATGAGGTGAGCGAAAAAACGAGTGCAGGAATCCAGGGCGATGGCTCCCGTGCTTTAGAGTTCAGAACTATAGGGCACACCGACAGCGAACTGCGAGCCAAAGTTCAAGGGCTTTTCGACGAAGCAAAAAGCCGATGGCCGGGGATTTTTCCGCGAATTTCGGCGTTTAAGTTATCTGACAGTCATTTAGCTATTTGCGTTTCTTGTTTACAAGATATTAAATTGTTCAACGCTCATCTTGATGGAGTGTATGAAGCGTTTGAGTATCTTGTGAATCGGGAGGTACAAGGGCGCACCGGGCAATACTTCACGCCGCGACATGTCATTGACATGTGTGTGAAAATGCTTAATCCATATCCGGGCGAGTCTATGATTGATACAGCCGCCGGTAGCGGGAGATTCCTTGTCCATACCCTTTTCAGCATGAAAGGCAAAACGGCCTCCGACGTGAAAGTTTCAGTAACGGACAAGGAGCCTGCCTGCAAGGTATTTGGCATTGACTTTTCCGAAAAAATGGTCCGGATAGCCAGGATTCTCAACTTAATTGCCGGGTACGGTGAAATCACCGTTTTACCACTCAACACGCTAGACTATGAACACTGGAATGACGTGGCAGCGCGTGGACGGATATGGAAAGCCGTCTACGGCCCCGGATTTGAGGCGTTGAAGACTGTAGGAGCAGGGGATAGGGAAAACCGGCGGTTCAACTTTGATATCCTCGTGGCCAATCCGCCTTTCGGGAGCAGTATCCAGGAACGTCGTATTCTGCGACAGTATACCCTCGGCACCAAAGCAAATGGGGAACTACAAACTAAAGTCGGGCGCGATATTCTGTTCCTTGAGCGCAATCTCGATTTCCTCAAACCCGGTGGACGCATGGCGGTTATCTTGCCGCAAGCAATCTTTAACAGTACCTCGGCCGAACCCATTCGTGATTTCATCGCAGCGCGTGCGCGGATCTTGGCTGTCATCGGGCTAGATACCAATACCTTCACGCCTTACATTGGCACCAAAATGAGTGTTTTGTGCCTGCAAAAGTGGAACAACAATCCCACGGAGGGACCGCTTTGCCCCAAAGTGGATAACTATCCTATCTTTTTCGCAGCGAGTGAGAAGGGCGGAAAGGATAATGCCGGCGATTCCGTTTATCTGAAAAGTCAATACGGAAGTTACACGCCGGATAAACACGGCCATCTGATTGTCGAACAGGACTTGCACAATCACGAGGGCGAACTGCCTGATGGCATCGCCGAGGCATTTATTGCTTGGGCACGACGTGAAAACCTAAGCTTCTGGAGTGAGAATGTCCGACGCTGAGAATATCTATCGTCTTTGGAAGCAGAGAGCGGAGATCGATTACATTCCTCATTTCATGGCTTTGTGGCTTTCATTAAACGCGTGGATGAAAGATTATTTTGTCTTTTCGGCAGATTGGACAGACCGCGATAGGTTAGAGGTGTTGAAACAAGATGATTCTTCACTCTTTGATCGATTTGCGGGTTTGATTGATGCCCAAGGGATTAACGGCACTCTTTTCAGAGGCTACTTTGCCGAGTTACATCGAGCATTGGGAAACGCCCAAATTTCTTACGATAGGCGGCAGGAAATCATTAGTTTTGATTGCTGCATGATTGAATGGAATAACGGAAGACCGAGGTTTGCATCTGTCGTCGCGCAAAACAGAGATAATACACCTGAAAATGGACAACAAGAAATCAAATTGGATGAGGAACTGTGGGTTGAGAACAATCCCGAGCGTTTGTTTGCAGCCTACATTGAGATTGTCTATCAGATCCGGTGTGCTCTGTTTCATGGAAATTTAGCCCCGGATAATGAAAACAAAAAGGTTATCCAGCAGCTCTACTTAACCCTTTCAATGATAATGGAGGATATTTAATGCAACATTCAATCGTTAACTTTTCGGAGGTTAGTGCCTCCGCTGGTTTGAGAATGGACGCAGAATACTGGCACCCCGTTTTCATTGAGAATAGCAAGCTCGTCTCTCCTGAGCAGCGGCTGAAGGATTTTGCCGATCAGCATATCGCGAACATCAAAACGGCCCCTATCCACCGGGATTTTGAATATCTAGAAATCGCGAACATCTCTTTGAACCTTTGCGAATATGAAACGACAAACGTTCAATTCGGCGACGAACCGGATAGAGCCCATCATATTCTGCAAAAAGGGGACATCGCTGTTTCTACCGCGCGCCCCAACCGAAACGCTGTCGCACTTGTTGAGAAAGATGGAATTGTCAGCACTAGCGGCTTAGCCGTTTTGAGAGTAGACAACATAGAACCGGAATATCTTTTCGCTTTCTGCAAAACAGACTATTTTATCAAATGTCTCATGCGGGCAGACAAGTCGAGCATGTATCCCGCCGTTTCAACTAGTGACGTTTTGGATACGCCGTTGTTTGTCGCCACGGAACTCTTTCAGGCGGCTATTGTAGATACCGTGCACAACTCGATGTTGTGTCGTGATGAATCCAAGCGAATTTACGCCGAAGTCCAAACCTTTCTCCGTTCAGAACTCAACCTTGCCGAATGGCAGCCCAAGAACCAGTTAACCTTCGTCAAAAACTTTTCCGATACCGAACGCGCCAATCGCTTTGACGCGGATTACTTCCAACCCAGATACGATGACATCGTCAACGCTATTAAAAACTATCCGGGAGGTTGGGAGACGCTTGGAAACCTCGTCACGCTGGAAAAGGGCATTGAGGCGGGAAGTAGGAAATACCGTGAGACAGGCACCCCCTTCGTTCGAGTGAGCAATCTCAGTCCGTTTGAAATCACGCAAGAAAAATATATCTCGGAAGAGTTGTATGCCGAACTTGAGAAACATCAACCGAAGCAAGGAGAAATCCTGCTCAGCAAGGATGCAACGCCCGGCATCGCACATCATTTGCGCGAACAGCCGCCTGAAATGATTCCGGCGGGCGGCATCCTTCGGTTGAAGCGCAAATCCGAGCGCGTCCGCACTGCATATCTGACGCTAGTGCTCAATTCATTTTTGGGGCAAGAGCAGGTGAGTCGCGATGTGGGAGGTTCGGTAATTCCGCATTGGCGGCCAGATCAGGTTGCTGAAACGCTCATTCCTATTCTACCTGACGAAAAACAGGCGGAAGTTGAGCGGAAAGTCACCGAATCGTTTGACCTGCGCCTGCAATCCAAACATCTTTTGGAATGCGCGAAGCGCGCAGTGGAAATCGCAATTGAGGAAGATGAAGATACGGCTCTTAACTGGCTTAAGTCTTCAGGGGAGCATTAACCTGTCCGTATCCTTTTTCAAAAAAGCAATAAAAAACCTTGACAAAACTCCCTGTCTTAACGTAAAATTTAACCAATCACTTTCGCGAAACGGAGATTTACCATGCTTACGCAAGACCAGGTTGATTTTTATCACGAGAACGGCTACCTCAGAGTGGAGCAACTCTTCACACTGGAGGAGACGAACGAACTCGCATCTGAAATGGTGCGCATCATTAACAACTGGGGACAGGAGACGATCGGCTGGCCCGGCCCCTGGCGCACACGCTACCTCAAAGCGGAAGACCAGGATACGACGAAGGCAGTCTTCATGCACAACCCGCATTTCTACTCCGCGACATGGGGCCGCGTCATCTTTCACGAACGGCTGACTGGTGCTGTGCAATCGCTCATCGGCGACACCATCCAGTGGCACCACACGGTGCTACATGCCAAGCCGCCGGAAAAAGGCACGCCGTTCCCGATGCATCAGGACTATCCGTTCTACCCACACGATGGGCTCGATTTCGTGGATTGCCTTGTGCATCTTGACGATGCGCCTTTTGAGAGCGGCGCGCTTCGTGTCGTCCCCGGCAGCCATAAGGAGGGCCCGCGGGAGCATATCACGGGTGAAGGCACCGCACCGCATCTGCCTACCGATAAGTATCACCCGGATTTCCTGGATTCCATTCCGATTCCGGCGAAGGCAGGCGATGTGATTTTCTTCAGTTATTGCCTTATCCACTGGTCAGAGGTGAATCGGACGGAGCAGTGGCGGAAGGCGGTGCGTTTCGGGTATCATAAGCCGGACATGCGTCCTGTCGGCCGCGCCCCGGAGGAACCCTACAACAACATTGTTGCAGGCGGTTTCAAAGTGAATCCAGCGGAGCGGGAGCTGCTCGCTTAGGCGCGTCCGATCTCTAACAATTTCCGGTAGGCGCGCTTGGAACGCACGCCTACGGAAGGCATCTAATCTCTAACAATTTCTGGTAGGCGCGCTTGGAAAGCGCGCCTACGGAAGGCATCCGATTTCCAACAATTTCCGGTAGGCGCGGTTTCAAACCGCGCCTACGGCAGGCAACGGAACTCATCTTACCGTCTGCGTTTCACATTGCCCCAGGTGGTTGTCAACTTCCCTCCCGGCTGCACCGCCAAACCACCGATATTTTTCATCGCGAGATTCATCTCATCGATGTCAATTACCCGGTCCCACATGTAGACCTCGGCGATGACAGCGTTGAGCCATTGTCCGTCCTCACGATGCGCGATGAACACAGGCCGCGTGCCGGTTTCACAAGGCCCGCCGCCGTTATCGCCGAGTTGCGCGACCGGATTTTTATCGCCGTTGACATAGACGCGCACGCCTTCTTTCAACTTAAACGTGCCACACTGATGAATCCACTCACCTTGCGGCGCGGCACCGGGGCCGTTCGGTTCGGAAACGCCGGAGCCGGGGCATGTCCATACCGACATGCCTGCCCCGAAGTCGTCATAGACATAGAGCGCGAATTCCCACGCATTCGCGTTACCTTTCATGACGATAGGCTGCCGAGTTTGCCCATGTGCATCGGTGCCGACTTTCAGCACTTTGACCCAGGCGCAAATCGTGATGCCCTTCTTATCGTCAAAATGCGAATCAATATCCTTCTTCTGCGCCTCCATGTCAATCTTGACATAGTGGGACTTGCCATCGAACTCCATCGCGTTTTTGATGGAGTCGTGCTTGGCATCGACCCATTTCGGCGGTTCTTTGCTGAGTTCGGTTTCAAATTCGTTGGGGCCATGGTCGGCGACGGTTTGGCCCGTGCCTTCGTTGAGCGGTAGATACATCCACAGTCCATCTTCAATGTCGGCAGCGTTGGCAACGAAGGCGACTGCGATGAACAGCGTAACAAATAGAGCCTGACGCATCTTTTTTCCTCCTATGGAAGTTAGACTAGATTCACAAGACGAATGCAAATGCCATCATTCTCACCGGTAATCGCGCGTTGTGAGCGCGTGTTTTAGATTGCGCGGTTGGAAACCGCGCCTACCGGCATTCCCACTGGTAGTGGTGCGTTGTGAGCGCGCGTGTTTTGGCTTGCGCGGTTGGAAACCGCGCCTACCGGGTTTATTCATCGATGTCCGCGACGAAGCGGATTACGACGAGGAAGTTTGAAACCGCGCCTACCGGGTTTATTCTGCGTCCGTCCTGTTGCGTTTAAGGTTGGTTAACAATTAGACAGATGACTTGGGATTTAGTTCAAAATCACTTTTGCCGTGCCAAACGGGCGCGGGCAACGCGCAGGAGATTCCGCGTTTCATCGGCATCCGGGGCTAACTGCAAGGCGCGCTCAAACGCCGCTACAGCCTCACGATATGCACCCTGCTGTGTGTAGCACTCGCCGAGTTCATGATGCGCCTGCGCATGGTTTGGATTGAGTTGATGAATTGCCGTGAATGCCGCGATGGCCTCCGCGAGCCGTTCTGTCTCGCGGTAGATGGTGCCGAGTTGCATCAATGCGTCTGGAAAATCGGGTTGCAGGGAGATTGCCTCTTCAAGCGCGGCGATGGCTTCGGGGAACATCCGTTTATGTCGATACGCTACGCCGATACCGTAGTAGGCATAGACAAGCGTTCCATCGCGCGTGAGTGCCTTCTCAAATTCAGCGATTGCCTCATCTAACCTGCCAGCGAATCCGTAGGCCCTGCCGAGGTCGGCGTAAGCCGATGCCATGTCCGGCCGCAACTCAATCACGCGCCGATACGCCTTAATCGCCTCGCCGAGTTTACCCTGCATTACGTAGACCGTGGCCAAATTGTGGTGCGCGGCGACGAGCGTCGGCTTTATCGCGATAGCGCGTTGATACGCCGCTGCCGCTTCGTCCAACTTCTCTTCGCGCAGATAGACAGTCCCGCTGTTATTGTAGTCCCGCGCGGTGGGAGATGCCGCGGGCTTCTTTGCGGCAGGTTGGGAGACAGGCGGTTTCTTCGCAGGCGGCGGCACCGCATCGCATCCGCAAATGAGCCAAGCACTTGCGAAAAAGAGGAACGCTGACAGGTAGTGCCTCATGGTTGAGATTCCCCCTCAATTACGGTAATGCACTGGTTCGCCTTGAGTGCAACCCGCCGGTCGGTCTGGCCGGAAGGCCAGGTTACCTCAAGCGATGCAATCGTGTCGTTTTGTCCCAATCCGAACGTTAATGTCAGTTCGCTTTGAGAGCAATAACTGCTCCCAGTCCGCGCCATCCGCTGTTGCACGATGTTTCCCGCTGTTACGCGCACTTTTGCACCGATGCCATCGCGATTGCTTCTCGTGCCGACAAGTTTGACGCGCAGGTAATTCCCGATGGGCTCACTCTCATTGCGCAAAAGCCAAGGTGTGGCATAAGCCGCGTCAACGCCGTTGTTGCTAATGAGTAGATCCAAGTCACCGTCATTATCGTAATCGCCGTAGGCACAGCCGCGGCCGACACCGGGAGTTTGCAACCCCGCGCGTGTGCCAATGTCGCGAAAAGTGCCATCGCCGCGGTTTTGGAAGAGAGCCGGCAGTTGCGCATAAGGCGTATGCTGCTGATACCTTCCCACTTCCGGCTCAATATGTCCGTTGACAAAAAAGATGTCGAGGTATCCATCAAAATCGCAATCGAAGAAGAGCAGACCGAATGTCAGCACGCGGCGGCTTGCATCGCCGATGTTTACCCTATCCGCCGTGTCTGTAAAGTAAGCAGCATTTGGTTCCGCAGAAAAAAACGCCGTTTTTTCATTGCTGAAATTGCCGATGGCGATGGCGGTGCCGCCGGTGTTATGGACATCGGCTGCGTCAATTCCCATGCTCCCGCGCGCCTTGCCGGATGCACTGAAGGCGACTCCCATCACAATCGCTTCATCGGTGAACGTGCCATCGCCGTTATTTCGATACAGGAAATTCGGCTCCGTATCGTTGGCAACAGCCAGATCTGGCCAGTTGTCATCGTCGTAATCTAGCACGGTTACGCCGAGCGATTTTCCGTTGGGATTGTGCAAGCCTGCCTGTAACGTCGCATCTTCAAACGTGCCGTCGCCTCGGTTGCGATAGAACCGGCAAGATTGCCCCGCGTAAACCGTCGGCGTGCAATAAGAACGGTGCTGCGCGACGGTGCAAGGGATATCCGTTTCGGGTGTCCACGCAACGTAGTTGCAAACAAAGAGATCTAGCCAGCCGTCCCTATCTGCATCGAAAAACGCCGCGCTCGTTCCCCAGCCAGCGTCTCCCACGTTTGCGAAGTCGGTGGCATCCGTGAATGTGCCATCGCCGTTGTTGCGGAACAGCCGATTTTTGCCGACAGCGGTGAGGTAAATATCGGCATCGCCGTCGTTATCGTAATCAGCACTCGTTACGCCCATGCTATACATCGGCACGTTGAGTTTCGCCGCTTCGGTAACGTCACTGAATTTGCCGTTCCCGAGGTTTCGGTAGAGACGCGAGGTATGCGTTGCATCCGGCGCATGCCAGTCTTTCCCGTTCACCAGCAAGATGTCCAAATTGCCATCGGTGTCGTAATCCAAAAACGCGCAGCCAGAACCCATGGTTTCCGGCATGTAACGTTCGCCGGTAGCACCAGTAATGTGCCGAAATCGGATGCCTGCCGCTTCAGTGACATCAACGAATTTAACATTCGCTGATGTTGGAAGACATGCACAAACTAGAAGAACGATAACAGACGTGCAAGTCTTCAAAACGTGAAGACGGCCTGTTAAGTTCATGTCCCTGCTCAATTCTGGCGGAACAACCGCTAGGCACGACAAAAAATTAGGCTTTATAGAATTCAACGACTTTGCCTGCCATATCCGCGACTTTCTCGACGAGCCGGTTTCGTTCGTCATCGTCCATGCTGGTGAACGCCTTAGCAATGTCGATTTTCTCCTGCAACTGCGCAGCGTTGTCTGGGCCTGTCACAAGTGTGCTGACTGGGAGGGACCAGACGAACCGAATTGCTTCGGGGATGCTGACGCGGTCTGGCACAATTTTGGGGTTCATGCCGTGCTGTCCGTGCTTGGAGCCGCCGAAGAAGCCGCCGTTCGCCAGTGCCTTCATGCCGATGATGCCGATGTTCCGTTCAACGAGTGTCGGCACGACTCGTTCGATGAAACTCTCGTAACTGACATCAACGAGGTTGACGGACAATTGGCACGTGTCAAAAATATCAGTCTGCTCCAGCACGCGTTCGTGTGCGGCGGGGCTGGAGTGCCCGGTGAAGCCGATGTATCGGGTTTTGCCGGTTTCCTTCGCCTCCAACATCACGTCGAAAACGCCGTTATCAATGCGTTCGTCTACGTCTTCCGGATTCCGCACGGCATGCACCTGCCAAAGATCGAGTCTGTCGGTATTGAGGCGTTTGAGCGATTCTTCGAGGTGTTGCCGCGCGCCATCCGCGTCGCGCGATGTCGTCTTCGTCATGAGGAAAATATCGTCGCGATACTTCGGCACGAGCAGTTTGCCGAGGCGGCTTTCGCTGCGCACGCCGTTTTCGGCGTAAGATTCGGCACTATCGAAGAACCGCACGCCGCCCTTCAGAGCAGTCTCGATGGTTTTCTGTGCTTCCGCTTCCTTCATATTCACAATATGCCAGCCGCCGACCCCGAGCATCGTCACTGCTTCCCCGGTGCGTCCGAGCCGCCGAGTTGGCAGGAGCGGGCCCAGCCGGTCGCGGGTTTTGTGTTCTTCGCCGGAACCTACCGATGCAGAGGACAAGAGGATGCCCGTGGTTAAGCCAGCCATCGATTTCAGAAATTCACGTCGATCAATCATTATTCACACCTCCCTAATTTAATTTTATTCTATACCAATTTCGGTATTTTTGTCAAGAAAAATGTTTTTCCTCAGGAGACTTCAGTTTTCAGACTGTAAGGACAACTTTCTCTGTCTGTCACTGTGGGAAACACACGGGCGGAGAGAGACATCCGCGCTTGCTTACCCTCGGAAGACCGGAAATCGAAAACGAAATGTTTCTGGTTTTTTTCTTGACAAAAATCTCATGCTGATATAAAATATCTAGCATGTCACACGCACAACGCAACCTTATTCCCGATAAACTTGTCGTGCTCACGTTTGATGATGGCTGCAAATCGCAAGCTACCTTCGTCGCGCCGCTCCTGACGCATTACGGCTTCGGCGCGACGTTCTATATCACCGAGGGGCTCGGGTTCCTGAAAAATAAGGATGCCTATATGACGTGGGAAGAGGTGCGCGGTTTACACGATGCCGGTTTTGAAATCGGTAATCACACGCGCCATCACCGAAACGTCACGCAGCAGGCCGATGAGGAGCTCAGCGCGGACTTACAACACATCGATGCGCGATGCGAGGCTTATGGCATCCCGCGCCCGACGACTTTCTGTTATCCCGGCTATAGCCACGGCGAAGCGGCGGTGCGGGTGCTCGCAAAGCACGGCTTCCAATTTGCGCGCCGCGGCGTTGCCCCCGAATTCCCTTACGATGGCGAAGGCGGCAGAGGCCCCGCCTATAACCCTGCGGTTCACCATCCGCTCCTTGTGCCAACGACAGGTGCCTCCGGACCGCATTGGAATTTTGGCGATTTTGTTTGGGGCCTCGCGCAAGCGAAAGATGGACAGATTCCGGTCTTCACTTTCCACGGCGTGCCAGACCTGGAGCATCCGTGGGTACACACTGAACCCGAAGCATTTGAGGCATACATGGCATACCTCGCCGAGCACGGTTACACCGTGCTTTCTGTCCGGGACTTGGGTGATTATATGGCGGCTTCGTAAGATGGATGCGGCGGCGGCTGAGGGAGTCGCGCGTCTCATGTCTGCGCGGTTAGAAACCGCGCCTACCGGGGAGAGAATAGGAGGCCCGCGGCGGTGGCGGGAGTCGCGCGTTCTATGTCTGCGCGGTTAGAAACCGCGCCTACCGGGGCGAGAGTAGGATGCCCGCGGTGGCTGGGGGCGGCGCGCGTCTCATGTCTGCGCGGTTAGAAACCGCGCCTACCGGGGAGAGAGTAGGATGCCCGCGGCGGTGGCTGAGGGAGTCGCGCGTTTTACGTCTGCGCGGTTGGAAACCGCGCCTACCGGGACGAGAAATTGAACGTCCCGGTCTGGGAAGGAGACAAGGAGACACTGACACACTTAGAATATGCTTAAAGAATTATTCACGAACAACCTCACGCGTTGGGATAGACTGCTATTTCATCGCATTTTCAGTTGGAGCGATAAGAAGTTCCTGAACCGTTCCCTGCGCCTTGTCTCATGGAGCGCGAACGGTTACCTTTATCCCGTTATCGGGCTTTATATCTTCCTGATAGACGATGCCGACGTAAGCACTACTTTTCTGAGGGCAGCTGTCTTCGCGTTTTCCATTGACAGGTGTCTTTACTTTCTCCTCAAGCGTTCGATGAAACGCGACCGGCCCTTTGAAGGGATAGTCGACGTGCAGTTCCGCGTGCCACCGCCCGACCGGTTTAGTTTTCCATCGGGACACACGGCATCGGCGTTCCTCATGGCGACACTCCTGGTTTGCACATTTTCTCTGAATAGAGCGGAGCAAATCCCGATATTTCTGTGGGCGAGCATGGTGGGGGTTGCGCGGGTTTATCTCGGCGTGCATTATCCGACGGACGTTTTAGCGGGTGCGATTCTCGGTATCACTACAGCGCAGCTCGGCATGTTGGCGCAGGCGTTTTTCGTCCCGTAATCCCAAATTGTCAGGGGATTTCTCTGGTTTCTGTCCGTGTGGGATCGTTGCAGTTTCCATCAACAGCGGACAGATTGGGTAAATATTTAACCAATCTCCCATCTGCCCCGCACCTTGTTGCGAGGGACAGGCCGGCGATGCGCGCTTGGAAAGCGCGCCTACGGCATAATCTGCCCCACACCTTGTTGCGAGGGACAGGCCCTCGCAACTCCTCGCGCTACGGGACAAGAATAAGTTTTTGCTGCCGCGACGAAAAATGTTGTTGCATTAATTCGCGATAACGGCTATAATGTGTTCAACAAAACTTAGGAGGTTGGAATGTAATGATGAAATATGTCTTCTTGAGTGTGCTGATTAGCCTGATTGGCTTTGGGATTGCGTTCGCTGGCATTCCAGATGATGCTGATTTACTCCTTTGGATCGGCGAGGGCAGCGGGAACAAGGCGGTTGATGGCACCGGCAATGGAAACGATGGCACTTTCGGCGGCAACGCGAAATGGGTTGCCGGGCAAGGCAAATATGCCGCCGGCATCGCACTCCGCGGCGCAGAAAGCTTCCTCGAAGTGCCGAACACTATCACCGAAGCAGGAAGTTTGCTGTTCTGGTTCAGACCGGATTGGGATGGCGGCGATGGCGAAGATTACCGAATCTTCGATGCCAGTTTCGGGCCCATCTACTTCTTTATCGGCAAGGGTTCGGCACACGCGGACATCACACCTGCGGAATTCGGGTTCTATTTTGAAGCCGCAGACGATGGAGATTGGCAAGATGTGGAATTCGATCCGAAGGGAATTATCAAGGAAGAGGAGTGGTTCCATTGCGCTATCACCTGGGATTTCGGGGGCGGAGCACCCTTCCTCTACATTGATGGTAAGGAGCAGGTGACGAGCCGGAAGATCACCGGGGGTTTCCCCGCACTGCACGAAAAACCGCGATTCGGCTGGGAGACAGTTCAGTATATCGCCATGAACAACGGCGCGGAAGGCATCATTGACGAAATCTCGTTCTGGGAACGCGTCCTTGACGAGAAAGAGATTGGCGAGATGATGGATGTCAGTTTGGACGTTGAGCCGATTGGCAAGTTGGCGGTTACGTGGGGCGAGATGAAAGCGGCGCAATAAACGCCATTAAACCCGTGGGGCGAGGGCCTGTCCCTCGCCATGCTGCTGCGCGCGGGTAGGAGAGCCCTCCCGTTCTTGATGCGTCTTACTATCATAAAATTGACAGCGGCGTTTTCCCCAACACGCGCGGCAGCCACAGACTCAGTTCCGGCAGATACGTCACTAACACGAGGGCGACTAGGAGCAGGCCGATAAACAGCAGCACCGAACGATAGAGCAGCACCACCGGGCGTTCAAATTTCAGGCTGGAGATGAACAGATTCATCCCCACCGGCGGTGTCAAATACCCGATTTCAAGGTTGGTTAAAACGATGATGCCGAGGTGTGCCTTGTCAATCCCAAACTCCTCTGCGATGGGTAGCAACAGCGGCACGACGATGATAATCGCTGAGAAGATGTCCATCAAGCATCCGACGATGAGCAGGAAGATATTGAGCCCGATTAGCATGATGACTCTGTTTTCGGTTTTCGCTTGGATCCACTCTAGGACAGTCGTGGGCACGTCCAGCGTGATGAGATAGTTTGTCAGGCCGAGGGCGATGCCGAGGATGATGAGAATTGCGCCGACTAACAGCATGCTCTCCTTGACAATGCGCGGTAATTCTCGGATGGAGATAGAACGGTGGATGCAGACTTCGACGACGAAGACGTAGATGGCTGTTAACGCCGCCGCCTCATCGAGCGTAATCCAGCCGGATAAGATACCGCCTAACACGAGGAACGGCAGGAGCAGTTCCCACTTGGCTTCCCAAAGTGTTTGGATTGTGGCCCCCGGGTCAAACGGCGTTGTTTCCATTCGTTTGATGAAGCTCCACCCGCAGCAGTAGATGCCGAGGACGAAGAGGATAATCAGGCCGGGAATAATCCCTGCGAATAACATCCTGTCGATGCGGACTTGCGCGATAATCGCGTAGAGAATGAGCGGGATGCTCGGCGGAAAGAGCAACCCAATGCTTCCAGATGCAGTGACTAAGCCGAGTGAGAATCGTTCGGTGTAAGTTTGACGTAGGATGGGAAATAGCAAGCCGCCGAGTGCAATAATCGTGATACCCGATGCACCGGTGAAGGTAGTAAAGAACGCGCATGTAAACAGCACGACGATGGCGATGCCGCCGGGTGCCCATCCGACGCTGGCGCGCGCGAACGCAATCAGCCGCTGCGGTGCCTTGCCTTCTGCCAGCAGATACCCGGCGAACGTAAACATCGGAATCACTAGAATCGTCGGATTCTTCGTGAGGCGGTTGAAATCGATTAGCACTGTGGAGATGGGTTCGCCGGCGGTGGCGTAGCCGATAATCGCCGCTGCGCCGAGGAGCGCGAACAGCGCGCCGCCAAACAGCGCGAACAGCACCAATCCGCCGCCAATTAACACGCCCATTAGTCCTGCACTCCTTTCTCAAACGACTCCCCTGTAGGCGCGCTCTCCCCGTCGCGATGCTCCAACCACAAACCAATCTGGAGAATCAAATGCACCCCAATCAACACAAACCCAAACGGAATAATCGCCTTTGCCCACCACAGCGGAATGCTTCCGATTAACACAGCCGGGCTCTGCTGTTCGTCTCCCAGAAATTCAAACCCGTAATAGGCGAGAATTGCCACCACAAAGAGACTGAGGCTATCTACGATGAGGGTGCTCCAGCGCGTGATATTTTGGGGCAAAACGCGGTTTAGCACATCAATGCTGATGTGTCGTCTCTCGCAAGTAGCGAGTGCGGCTCCGAGGAAGCAGAGCCAGAGCGTCAAGTGCTGCAACATCACATCGCTCCACAGGAGGTTGGTGTGGAAGATGTAGCGCAGGACGATTTTGAGGATTGCGAGCCCTATCATCATCGCGACGATAAGGCACAACAACCCTGTTTCGATTTTGCCGAGGGAGACGTTGAGTTTTTTTAGCATGTTTCAAATCACCTTCCGGTATCGGGTGCGATGTCCCACAGCAGCACCGTGCCATCGTGACTGCCACTGGCGAGCGTGTGTCCATCCGGACTGAAATGCACGTTAGAAACAAAATCGGTGTGTCCAGGGAGCGTTTTTAGGAGTGTGCCGGTGGTGACATCCCAAAGGCAGATTCTATGGGCTGACTGGTTCCACGTCCAATCGTCGTTCCGGCCACCCCCACTGACGAGCGTGTGTCCGTCAGGACTGAAACACACGCTCAAGACAGGGTAGTAGGGCCCATCCCTTGACTCAATTACACCACCGGAGGTAATGTAAGGGTATCCCATGAGGGTTTTTCCGGTGGTGACATCCCAGAGGCGGCTCGTCTCGGCCCAGCTCTCACCACTGGCGATTGTTTTTCCGTCCGGGCTGAAACGCACGCTTGAAACATTCTCGGAGTGTCCGGTGAGGGTTTTTCGGAGCGTGCCGGTGGTGACATCCCAGAGGCAGATTGTGCCACCGCTACCACTGGCGATTGTTTTTCCGTCCGGGCTGAAATGCACGCTTGTAGCAAATGATTCAGTGAGCGTCATTAGGAGTGTGCCGGTGGTGACATCCCAGAGGCAAATCGTGTCGGAACCCCCACTGACGAGGATGCGTCCGTTTGGGCTGAAATGCACGCTATTGACTTCACCGGTGTGTTCGGTGAGCGTCTTTAGGAGTATGCCGGTGGTGACATCCCAGAGACGAACTGTTTTATCGGAACTCCCGCTGGCGAGTGTTTTTCCATCCGGGCTAAAATGCACGCTATTGACTTCGCCGGTGTGTTCAGTAAGGGTTTTGATGAGTTGTCCGGTGTTTACATCCCAGAGGCGAATCGTGTTGTCACTCGCGCTAGCGAGCGTCTGTCCGTTCTGGCTGAAACTCACGCTGTTGACTTTGCCGAGGTGTCCGCCCTCGGATGTCATCACTGTCTCTTCAAGTTCACCGGTATTTGCATTCCAGAGGTGAATCGTGTTATCACTCGCGCTAGCGAGTGTTTTTCCGTTGGGGTTGAAACACACGCTAGTGACTTCGCCGGTGTGTTCGGTGAGGGTTTTGATGAGTTGTCCGGTGTTTGCCTGCCAGAGGCGAACCGTCCTGTCCTCACCTGCACTGGCGAGTGTTTTTCCGTTGGGGTTGAAACACACGCTAGTGACACCTGACTTCTCCCCGTCCTCTGCATCGGTGTGTCCGGTAAGGGTATTTTGAAGTGTGCCCGTGTTGACATTCCATAGGCGAATCGTGTTGTCCTCCCAGCCACCATTCGCACTAGCAAGTGTTTGTCCATCCGGACTGAAATGCACGCTAGTGACACTCCAAGTATGTCCGGTGAGCGTTTGTTGAAGTTCTCTAGTGTTGACATCCCAGAGACGAACCACGGTGTCGTTGTAGCCACCACCACTGGCGAGGGTTTGTCCGTCCGGGCTAAAACACAAACTCGCAACCTCATGGACATCTCCGCTGAGCGTTTCCAGGAGTTGGCCGGTGGTGACATCCCAAAGTTCAAGCGTGGGATCAACCCCCTCAAACGATGTGCCTCCAGAGGCGAGCGTCTGCCCATCCGGACTGAGACACACGCTCGTGCCAATCACTATCTGTGAAGTGAAGGTTTTTTGGAGTGTGCCGGTGGTGACATCCCAGAGACAAATCGTGGGGCCGTTCTGACTAGTGCTGCCATCCTCCACACTAGCAAGTGTCTGCCCATCCAAACTGAAACTCATGCTCGTGACAGGAGTGGTGTGTCCGGTAAGTAGGGCAACTTCGTTGAAGGTGTGGACATCATACAGCCAAACCCCGATAGCACTCGCGACAGCGAGCAACTTGCCATCCGGTGAAAACTCAATCTCGGTGATGCGGCCTTTGCCGAGGCGCAGTTTGGCACCTTCCGGTAAACCCCACTGGCCATTCGCTTGAGCAGTAGCGGGTAACAATGTCGTCGTGATGGCTAGCAGTAGGGTTAAGGCGAGAATCCGGGGCGTTTTCATTCGGTGCCTCCTTTAAAGTCGCAGTGCCGCGAAGAATCGTCAAAAGCGTTTCCAAACGTCCAGATTTTCGCATATCTCGCTTTTTTTGTCAAACGTTTTTTTGTCCTGGCGCAAAGCGAACGGATACGTTGGTTCGTTCATCAACATCCATCTACGTAACCCGAAATTGACGTTGTCAATTTCTCCTATAGACATTAAGGTCCTTACGGACCTTTATCGGAATAGGGACGTTTCTACATTTCTATCAAAAATGTAGAAAACGACAACGTCGTTTTCGGCTTTACGAGGAGAGATGTTCAAGCACCAACCACCTACGCCGAACGCCTTGCGAACAACAAAAAGACGTTAATTGTCCTCTGCGAGAACCTGGATGCCCGCGGCCGGTAGCACCGCCACCTTCGCATCCGCCGGCAGTTTCTCCGCAAACAACTGAATCAGCTGCGCTAAATCGCGGAAAAGCAACGCATCCGGATGTTTCTTATAGAAATCATCTACCCCAAAATGCTCGGACCAGACGTGCAGTTGCGCCTGTCTTCCAAGCTGCGGCGCGGGCAATTCGGGCTGCGTCTTCCCTTCCCGCTGCTGGCGGAATCGCGCGTAATCTACCTGGTCAAACAGGCCGTGATAGCAGATACCGTCGCTGGCAGGGTTGAGAGCCATTGTCCACGCCTTCTCGAAATAGCGCGGTGCCCAAAGTGCCTTCCCTGTCTGAATCGCATCGGCATCGAGCGGGTAGCAGTTCAACACCACCAAATCTGTCTCTTTTCGACTTGTTTCGGGTATGACGGTGCCGTAAGTATCCAAGGCGAAATGCGCGCCTTTGCGATGCGCCTGCACGAAATCGCCCACGAACAACCCGCAGATTTCGCGGCGACTATTCAGCACGACGTTGGCGATAACGTCAAGTCCCAGTTTTCTCGCTACTGCTTCGGCGAAATCACGATGATCTGGTTCGCTTCCCTTGCGTTCAATCACGGCGTGTCCGCGGCTCGGCGAGAAGGAATGGAAGTAGAACATCGTTGCGAACCCGGCGATGCCTGGAACGACGAGTTTCGCGCCGCCGCCGAAACCAACGGCACCGTGCGGATAGATACCGCCGAGGCAGATTTTGAAGTCCGCATCGGCGACGACACGGTTGAGATAGATGGGCAAACCGTTGTCGAGACTTCCCAGGGCGCGCAGATCTCCTGCCATAAAGTTATGGCTCGTCACTTCGTATTCGGCGGCGACATCGGTGCCGACTTTCTTGGCGGCTTCCGCATCGGTAAGTGGGCGGTGCGAACCCCCTCCGACGACGAACCGAATCTCCGATTTTGGGACACCGGCTTCGGTGAGTTCGCGGAGGAGAAAGGGAATGACTGTGGCGGCAGGTGTCGGGCGGCTCAGGTCATCGACGATGATGGCGGCACTCTTTTTGCCGTTTGCCATTGCTGCGATGCGGGGTGTGCCGATGGGCTCGGCGAATGCCTGCGCGAGTTGGGCATCGGAGAGCGCGGGGCCATCTTTCGGGCCCAATATCTCCACTTCCCAACCGTTGGGGAAATTCAGCGTCAGTTCTTCGTCGCCATACCATGCGCGCGAGTGGATTGTGGCTGTGTTGTTCATAGTTATTCTCCATTTTGATACCGTAGCACCGCGGCGATGAAATCGCGGAAGAGGGGATGCGGTGCGAGCGGTTTTGACTGAAATTCGGGATGGAACTGTGAACCTACCATCCACGGGTGCGCCGTTACCTCCGCGATTTCAACGAGGCTTTCGTCCGGGGAAACGCCGCTAAAAGAGAGCCCCGCCGATTCTAATTCCGTCCGGTAACGGTTGTTGAATTCATATCGGTGCCGGTGCCGCTCTACGATAATAGGTTGTTGATATGCGGTGTAACTTTTCGTCTGTTCTTTCAGTACACACGGATAAATGCCGAGGCGCATCGTTGCCCCGAGGTCAGCGATAGCGCGTTGTTCCTCCATTAAATCGATGACAGGGTGCGGCGTATCGGCATCGACTTCGGTGCTGTTCGCGTTTTCGAGGAGAGCGACGTTCCGGGCGAATTCAATCACGAGGCACTGCATGCCGAGGCAGAGTCCTAAGTAGGGGATACGATTTTCGCGTGCGTATTGCGC
>PYJE01000166.1:19888-21033 GCA_003635305.1 Candidatus Poribacteria bacterium
TCACCTGAAACCCACGGTTGATAAGCAATCGTCCCAGCGATGCTGTCGTAATGCCTTTGCCGATGCCGGAGATAACGCCGCCTGTTACGAAAATATATTTTGTCATTTTTGTTCTACTAACTGATGGATATGGAAATCCACCCTTACCTTGTAGTTTTGCGAGGGACAGGCCCTCGCGCTACGGTGGTGGCTGTAGCCTGCCGCCGTGCCGGTATAGTTTTGCGAGGGACAGGCCCTCGCGCTACGGTGGTGGCTGTAGGAAAAGCGCGCTTAGAAAGCGCGCCTACCGGGCCATGCTACCCCTCGCGCTACGTTGGTGGCTGTAGCCTGCCGCCGTGCCGGTATAGTTTTGCGAGGGCCTGTCCCTCGCGCTACCCCTCGCGCTACGGTGGTGGCCGAATATAGACATCCGCGCCTCATCATTTGTGTGAGAGAATCTGTTTGACCCGGGCTAAATCTGCGGGCACATCTACGCCGATGAGGGGTATCTCGGTTTCAACGACGTGGATAGACACGCCGTGCTCCAAAAAGCGCAGCTGCTCTAACCCTTCTGCTTTTTCATAAGGCGTGCTATCCCACTTTGTGAAGGCGAGGAGCTG
Source organism: Candidatus Poribacteria bacterium (assembly GCA_003635305.1). Classification (GTDB taxonomy): domain Bacteria; phylum Poribacteria; class WGA-4E; order WGA-4E; family WGA-3G; genus AGPOR5. The sequence goes on from PYJE01000166.1 coordinate 20,488, forward strand.
CTCGCGGCGGTAGGCATATAAGCCGACATGCCGATAGACAGGAAATTCTCGCAGTGTTGTCTCATTGATTTTACCGGGCATCGGTGCGCGCGAGAAATATAACGCATCGCCTCGCAAATTTGTGACAACTTTTACGACGTTCACGTCCTGATAGTCCGCGACGGTGTCAATTCGCTGTTTGAGTGTGGTGACTTGGATGTCTTGTGCGCGGTTTGAAACCGCGCCTACGGGTTCGGGCCTGGAAATTGCCTCTATTGATTGTGCGCGGTTTGAAACCGCGTCTACGGGTTCGGGCCTGGAAATTGCCTCTATTGATTGTGCGCGGTTGTAAACCGCGTCTACGGGTTCGGGCCTGGTAGGCGCGCTTTGTAAGCGCGCACGCGCACGCGCACTGGTAGGCGCGCTTTGTAAGCGCGCTTCCATGAAGGGACATATCATCAAATCGAGTTGCGCTGGTTCAAGCAACGGTTCGTCACCTTGGATGTTGACGACGATGTCGCACGTTAGTCGTTCCGCGACGCGAGCGACGCGTTCAGTGCCGGTGGC